>NZ_AYSV01000081.1 GCF_000506865.1 Pelistega indica | reverse complement strand
ATGGTGCCGTGGCTTGTAAGGTCATTTTTAATCTTAAATTGAATACTTGATGAGGGAAGTTTTGGCTCTGCTTAGGTTCGATTGTGCAGCTTGAATGACTTGACCGTCAATATCAGAGCCAAAAAGAGGTGTTTCTAGAGAGGTATCAATATTGTCAAAAGCAAATTCTTTTAACTCAGACCATGTTTTACGATCCATTCCTCTTAGGCGTTCAAAGGCAAATGGGCGGTGAATGCCGGGAGGGATACCTAAAGCAATCCATGCAGCTTCAATTAAAATTGTTCCGCTACCGCAGAAAGGATCATACAGTGGCTTAGAGGGATCCCAACCAGCAAGAGCCAAAATCCCCGCCGCTAAGTTTTCTCGTAGAGGTGCTTGTCCTTTATCGTAGCGCCAACCACGTTTAAATAGTGATTCTCCCGATGTATCTAAATACAATGTCGCTGAGTCTGCATCCAAAAATAAGTGTACTTTAGCATCAGGACGTACAGTATCAATGCTGGGGCGTTCACCCTCTAGCTCACGTAAGTGATCAACGATACCATCTTTGGCGCGTAAGTTACAAAATTGTAGGCTTTGCATGGGACTACGAATAGCCGAGGTATCTACTCGTAAGGTTTGCTCTGCACCAAACCAACGTTCCCATGAGACTTGACGAGCTAGTTCATAAATATCATCTTCTGTGCTCACTTTCGCGTAGGCAACTTGTACTAAGATACGAGTGGCTAAACGAGAATAAAGGTTGGCTTTCATTATTCCAGACCAGTTTGCCTTAAAAAAGCAACCAGAGCGACCAATTCGTACAGCCTCAAAGTTTAAACTTTCAAGTTCTGAGGCAAGTGCTTGCTCTAGGCCAATTGGGCAAGGAGCAAAAACATTAAATACTTCATCATGATAACTAGCATATTGTGCTGGCTGGGTAAATGTTGATTTAGGTTTAAAGCGATTACCTGGGCGATTTTGGTTGGCAAGACGCTCTTCAATGCTAGGACGATTCTTTGCATAACCTGCGGTTCGTTTTGCTTGGAAGCTAGGTTCATTATAGCAGTCAAAGCGTGCATTAAACGAAGCTTTTTCTGAGCGTTTTTCAGGTTTATCCTTTTTTTCTAGTGCTACGTTAGTATTAGCGTTAACACTTTTTTGAATTTCTTTGATAGCGACATTTTTTGCACGAGCACCAGTACGCACACGTGCCTTATCATTATTTGCTGTGGAACGTGTACTTGTAACAAGACTAAGTTTTTTTACGGGGAGTTTGGTCTGTCATAAATTAATATATTAGAAGGGTTTAAGTATTACTAAGGTAACGACAACCAAAAGTAATAATAGCGGAGCTTCATTGTACCAACGGAAGAATATATGCGATTTAGTATTTTTTCCTTGTTCAAATTGCCGATGAATTTTAAAGCAAGAAAAATGGTATAACAAGATAAAACCAACAATCAGTAGTTTAGCGTGTAACCATCCCATACCGGCACCGATATTGAATTGAATCATTAGCCATAAACCAAAAATAATAGCAGGAATAGCAATAATCGTCATAAATCGCAATAGGCGTTTGGACATACCAAGCAAGTATTGATAGACGATAGGATTATCCTGATTTTGGGCTAAATTCACGAAAATTCGTGGTAAATAAAATAGACCCGCAAACCACGATATAACGAAAATTATATGTAAAATTTTAAGCCATAAATATAGCATATGCATTAATCTCTTGTTTGACCATGACCAGTAAGAACCCATTTGTAGGTGGTTAAACCCTCTACTGCAACAGGACCGCGTGCATGTAGGCGATTTGTGGAAATACCAATTTCAGCGCCCAGTCCATATTCATAGCCATCGGCAAATACAGTAGGCAAATTAACATAAACACTAGCCGAATCAACCTGCGTTTGGAACTTTTCAGCGGCTTGCATATTTTCCGTAATAATGGACTCAGTATGACCAGAACTATATTTTTCAATATGGCTGATGGCATCATCGATAGAGTCTACTACACGGATGGCAAGAATTGGGGCTAAAAACTCTGTTTCCCAGTCACTTTCAGTCGCTTTTTGAGCATTTTCGATATAGGGCAATGCTTGTTCACACGCACGAATTTCTACCCGTTTCTCAGTGAGTTGTTGGGCTAGAATGGGTAATAATTTGGCTGCTTTAGATTGATGTACTAACAGTGTTTCCATTGCGCCACAGATACCATAGCGGTAGCTCTTAGCATGAACAGCTAATTTGATGGCCATATCATCATTTGCACTTTCATCGATGTACATATGGCAGTTGCCATCTAAATGCATAATAAGAGGTACTTTGGATTCGTTAGCTAAGCGTTGTAATAAACTTTTACCTCCTCGAGGGATAACCACATCGACATAGTTATTCATAGTGACTAAATGGCCTACTGCCGCTCTATCTGTCGTCGGAACAATTTGTACGGCATGTTCTGGAATATTAGCAAAAAGTAGTGCTTTTTGAATAAGATCAGCTAAGGCTTTATTAGAATTAAAGGCTTCACTACCTCCGCGCAGAATTACCGCATTACTCGCTTTAAGACATAAAGCAGCGGCATCAATGGTGACATTAGGTCTAGATTCGTAAATAATGCCGATAACACCTAGCGGAATGGTCATTTTAGCAATTTTGATACCATTAGGCATAATTCTAGTAGCACTCAAACTACCAATTGAATCATCTAGTCTGGCGATTTGTTTAACGCCATCGACCATTGTATTAATAGATTTATCAGACAGTTTTAGGCGATCTAATAATGCAGGCTCTAAGCCATTTTGTTCGGCTAAGAGTAGGTCTTTTTGGTTCTCAGCCTTTAAATAGTCAGCATTTTGTTCAATTAGCTCAGCTAAATGCCACAAAGCTTGCTGTTTTTGTAGCTGTGTTACTAAACGCATTTGTTTTGCGGCTAATTTTGCTTGTTGTCCAAGCGTATTTATTTGCTCTGCTAAAGTCATCATAGGTTTTCTCAAAAGAAAGTTAGAGAGTGCCATTACCGGCAAATTTTATAATCAAACGTTGTGTTTCGTTCCAAGCATTATTTAATCTACCTCAACGGGATAGCCTTTAAATAAGCGATCAATGTCGCTTGCATGTTGGATTAATCCCATTAATTTAGGAAGATTCAGACGCTGTAATGCCTGATTGAAAAGTGTTTGACGAGAGCTAAAAATCCCCAATTTTCTCATTGCATCTGAGAGATTATCACCGTTTTTCTTATGGATTGCTAATGTATATAGGCTACGAATTTCACGAGTAATCATTGCCAACACAAGTGGTAGCGCTTCTCCTTCATCTTGTAGACTTTGCAAAATACGGCTACTACGTTTTGTATCGCCGCTTAATATAGCATCTGTTAATTGAAAAACATCAAAACGAGCGACGTCTTTGATAGACTGTTGCAATGTGTGTAAATCAATATGACCAGGCTCAAGCATTAAGCCTAATTTCAATATTTCTTGGTGAGCAGCAAATAAATTGCCTTCTACTTTTTCAACTAAAAAAGTTAACGATTCAGCATCAATTGTTTGTTGTTGAAGTGCAAGACGTTGCCTAATCCATTGAGGCAATTGTCCAAGACTAATATTGGGAACCTCGATAAAAATAGCACTATTTTGGATGGCTTTAAACCATTCTGTTTGCTGTGTTTTTTTATCTAACTTTGGAATATTTAAAATAATCGTAATATCACTGAGCTGTTGGCTATTAACGAGTTCTGTCAGTTGAATGAGGGCTGGACCACCTAGTCGTCCGGTTTTGCCATTTGGCAATGTAATTTCTAAAATTTTTTGCTCAGCAAAAAGAGATGTACTATATAAATTTTCTTTGATATGGTGCCATGGTCCATTAGCATCAATGACCAGATTAATGCGTTCACTAAAGCCTAGTTGACGATAGTGTTGGCGCAATGAATCAATGACCTCTTGACGTAATAAAAGCTCATCTCCCATGACGCAATAAAATGTGTCAATTTGTTGAGGATATTGTTGCAGATATGTTTTTAGTTGATCTGCATTAAGTTTTTTTCCCATATTACTGACCAGTATTGAGACGACGATACTGATCAAGTACTTCTTCGGATAGTACTCGGCGATAGAGACGGTCGGCAATACTTTTTTCCATATCACTATAAAGTAGTGACATTTCAGCTGATTTTGCGGCGGCTTCGTTTTCATCATAGGGTAAAAGACGAGTAGCCGAAAGAAGTGTTGGCTCAATTAAAATATTGCCTTGCTTATCGGTCATGGTGAAATTAAGTACTAAACCTAATTCATATTCCTCAACCTTACCGTTCGCATCTAAGGAAACCTCAGTACGATTACGTGTGAGGCTAAGCTGAGTTAATGAGACATCAGCTGAGCTTGGTGTATCTAAAATAGTCAAGTTTGGAGAGCTTGCTTTGAGCAAACGGTAAATATAAATACCAAAAGGTGATTGTTTAGGAATATTGGTATAAAGCGTTTGAAAAGGAGTATCCACTTGACCGCGCATTTTGAAGCCACAACCGACCAAGCAGAGACTTAATACGACTAATCCTATCAATAATTTTTTAGACATTACTAAACATTTTATCGTTTGCATACAAAAACCCTAGCTGTTTAACCTACAACGTTGACTAATTTTCCTGGTACCACGATAACACGTTTTGGTGTTCGACCTTCTAAGTGTTTGGCAATTTGAGGGTGATTAAGGGCTAAGGCTTCAATGTCTTCCTTGGAGGAACCATTTGGCACCATAATAGAACCTCGTAGTTTACCGTTAATTTGTAACATCATTTCAATTTCATCTGCTACAAGTGCACTTTCATCAACTTCTGGCCATGGGGCATCTAATAAATCACCAAATTGCTTATCAAACCCTAGCTCTTGCCATAACGCATAAGTAATATGGGGAACAGCGGGGTAAAGCATACGTAATAGAATACCGATAATTTCTCTAAGAGCGGCATCACTATAGTTTGATGGTTCTAATTTAGCATCTTCGATAGCATTTAATAGTTTCATATTAGCTGAAACTACCGTGTTATATTGCATGCGCTCATAGTCATAGTTAGCTTGACGAAGTAATTGATGCGCAACTAAACGTAATTGCTTAACTTCTTTGGGAGCATCAGCAAAATTATGCAAATCAACAGGTGCTCTAGCAATAGTTTCTTTTTGGTTATAAGCCATTGTCCATAAACGACGTAAGAAGCGATTAGAGCCATCGACTCCTGTAGTAGACCATTCTAGCGTTTGTTCTGGAGGGCTTGCAAACATGACAAATAGACGAGCCGTATCAGCACCTAGTGTATCAATAATAGATTGTGGGTCGACACCATTGTTTTTAGATTTAGACATGGTGCCAATACCAGCATAAGTGACATCTTTGCCATCTTCCAATGATTTAGCGCCAATGATTTGCCCTTTGTCACCATAAATGTTTTCGACTTTATCGGGCCAGAAATATTCAATGCCACCTTTATCATTACGACGGGTATAAATGTGGTTTAGTACCATACCTTGAGTTAATAAGTTGGTGAATGGTTCATCAAATTTTACTAAGCCAAGGTCACGTGATACTTTTGACCAGAAACGTGCATATAACAAATGCATGACGGCATGTTCAATACCGCCAATATATTGATCCATCGGCATCCAATAGTCATTTCTGTGATCAAACATTGCTTCTGAATTACCTGGTGAGGTATAGCGCATAAAATACCATGATGAATCCACAAAAGTATCCATAGTATCAGTTTCACGACGAGCAGGTTTGCCGCAATTAGGGCAAGTACATTTTAAGAATGACTCAGATTTATTTAGAGGATTACCCGTACCATCTGGGATTAAGTCTTCTGGTAGTACCACAGGTAAGTCTTTTTCTGGAACAGGTACCGGACCACAATCTTCACAGTGGATGATGGGAATAGGAGTACCCCAATAACGTTGACGAGAGATACCCCAGTCACGTAAACGCCATGTAGTTTGTTTTTCACCTAAACCTTTTTCTGCTAATAGTGTAGCAACTGCCTCAAATGCTTGTTTGTAAGTTAACCCATCAAGTTGAGCAGAATTGATACAATAGCCTACTTGTTTGTCGCCATACCAGTCTTGCCAATTTTCAGCGGTAAACTCTTTATCTTTTACAGCAATCACTTGTTTAATTGGTAAATGATATTTTTTGGCAAAAGCAAAATCGCGTTCATCATGAGCAGGTACACCCATGACGGCACCATCACCATAACTCATTAAAACGTAATTACCTACCCAAACTTCAATTTGTTCTCCCGTTAATGGATGGGTAACAAATAAGCCGGTTGGTTGACCTTCTTTTACTTTGGTGGCCATTTCTGCTTCGGTAGTGCCACCAAGTTTAGCTTGTTCAATAAAGGCTTGTAAATTTGGATTATTTTGGGCGGCTAGTGTTGCAAGAGGATGCTCAGGAGCAACAGCACAGAAAGTTACGCCCATAATGGTATCTGGGCGAGTAGTGAATACGTATAAACGACCGTCTTGAATTAATTCGCCATTTGTATTTTTGATTGTGTGTGGGAAAGCAAAACGTACACCTTCACTTTTGCCTAGCCAGTTTTCTTGCATTACTCGTACGCGCTCTGGCCAACCATCCATTTTATTTTTAACACAATCTAGTAATTCTTCAGCATAATCCGTAATTCTGAGGTAATAACCTGGAATTTCACGTTTTTCAACCAAAGCGCCTGAACGCCATCCACGTCCATCCACGACTTGTTCGTTTGCTAATACTGTTTGGTCAACAGGATCCCAGTTTACCACTTGAGTCTTGCGATAAGCGATGCCTTTTTCTAGCATTTTTAGGAACATCCATTGGTTCCAACGATAATACTCAGGGTCACAGGCAGCCATCTCACGTGACCAATCAATTGCTAAACCCATCGATTTTAGTTGTTTTTTCATGTAATCGATATTGGCATATGTCCATTGAGCTGGCGGTACTTTGGATTTAATGGCTGCATTTTCTGCGGGCATTCCAAAGGCATCCCACCCCATAGGCATTAAGACATTGTAGCCTTTCATGCGTAATTGGCGAGTGAGCATATCATTAATAGTGTAGTTGCGAACATGCCCCATGTGTAGTTTGCCACTAGGATATGGCAGCATTGAGCACGCATAATATTTAGGTTTGTCATTGCCATTTTTATCTTTGGCATATTCTGTGACACGATATGCGTCAGCGTCGTTCCATTGTTGTTGTGCTTTTTTCTCAACGACTTGAGGTTGGTATTGATCTAACATAAATTCCTAATTAAATAGATAAGTATCAATAAGTTTATAGATATAAGGGATAGTCTTTATAAGCGTTCTATTATAGAACGAACCATCACGGATAGGTAAAAATATAGCTTGAAATAGATGTATAAAAAATAGCTTAAAGTCTAATAAAAATAGTTTAAAGTCTAATAAAAATAGTTCATATTTAAACTAAATAGTAATATAAACATGATTCCAGTTAGACTATATTAATTTTTTTAGTTATAATAGAGCAGCTATAAATGAATGATTTGTTCTTTTATCAGTGTCGACTCTATGTCAATTCAATCGTCAGACAATATCTTATTTGTCTTTCAACTTAGCACTTTTTAGTGTGTACGCTGTTTGTTTTATAAGCGAACAATCTATTAACCACTGCTCATAATCGTTAAGTAGCGGACTTGCATACGTCAATTATCTGTTTAATTGAACTTCGTATTGATGTTTTTTTGCTATTTTTATTTGGGCATTATCGGGAGAAGAAATAATGTTCCGTCCGAACACGACGTTCAACTTAAAAGTTTTTGTGCCAAGCTTTATTTTTATGTTGCTTATCGGCTTTCTAGGGATGACCGTCCCTGGCAAAATGAAAGAAACACTTGATGTTGTACAAAAATTTACGTTTAATAATTTTAGCTGGTTTTATGTTTTGGCTGCATCTTTATTCTTGGGTCTTTTACTGGCCTTAGTCTTTGGCCGTTTGGGGGATATCCGTTTGGGAGCGGATGATGAGGATCCTGAGTACCCATTTTTCTCATGGGTAGCCATGTTATTTGCAGCAGGTATGGGGGTTGGTCTAATGTATTTTGGAGTAGCAGAACCCATGATGCATATGGCCTCACCAATTACAGACAATAATATTGAAAAAAATGCCATGCTATATACTTTTTTTCACTGGGGAGTACACCCTTGGGCTATTTATGGTGTGATGGCATTAGCGTTGGCTTTTTTTGGTTATCGCTATCGACTTCCCTTATCTTTGCGTTCAACCTTTTACCCTTTATTGAAAGAGAAAATTCATGGACCTATTGGACACGTAATTGATAGTATTGGTCTATTAGCGACTGTGTTTGGTATTGTGACAACGCTAGGGTTTAGTGCTATTCAATTAAATTCTGGGTTACATAATATTGGGCTAATGGCAGATATTGGTTTTGAACAGCAAAGTTTGATTATTGTAGTAGTTACAACGGTCGCTATCCTATCGGCTATTTCGGGTGTTGGTAAAGGTGTACGTCGACTAAGTGAAATGAATTTGCTGTTGGCACTAGGTTTATTGGTATTTATTCTATTCACGGGCCCTACAGTGAAATTATTATCTAGTTTTGCTGAAAATACTGGCTACTATATTAGTCATCTTGCAGAAATTAGTTTTAAAACTTTTGCTTATGATACAGAGCATCAAGGTTGGTTTACTGGATGGACTATTTTGTATTGGGCATGGTGGGCTTCATGGGCTCCTTTTGTAGGGTTATTTATTGCTCGTATTTCTCGTGGGCGTACTGTACGTGAATTTGTGATGGGGGTTCTAATTGTCCCAACACTATTTACCTTGTTATGGTTCACAGTATTTGGTAATTCTGGTTTTTATGCCAATGAAGTGGCTCAAGGTGCATTAGCAAAACTTACTAGCACACCAGAAATTTTGCTATTTAAGTTTTTAGAGTATTTCCCCTTGTCATCGTTGAGTAGTATTGTGGCAATGCTTATTTTGGCATTGTTTTTTGTGACCTCAGCTGATTCTGGCATTATAGTTTTAAATAATATTGCTTCAGGGGGTAGTAGTAAACCAGTACCTAAATGGCAAAGTATTTTATGGGGTGTAATTCTTATTGTTATGGCCATTGCCTTATTAAGAACCAATGGTTTGGGAGCAGTGCAGGCAGTTACCCTAATTGTTGCATTACCGTTTGTATTAATTATGACGGGGATGTGTTTTAGTCTCATTCGTGGATTACGTTCGGATGCAAGATACTATAGCCATAAACTTAATGCAGGTAGCGTGTTCTGGAGTGGTCACCGTTGGAAACAACGTTTAAGTCAGATTTTGACTCAGACGCAAGAGTCAGATATGCATAGTTTCTTTAATGAAACCGTGCGTCCTGCATTTAATAGTTTACGGACAGAATTAGAGCAGAAATATCAATTACACGTCATCATTAATGAATATGAAACGCCCGAGTTGGCTATGGAGTTAATTATTGAGAAAGGGCAGTGGCGTAATTTCTTATATGGAGTAAGAGTTCAAACATCAAAAGCACATGAGGCTTTAAAAGATGAAGTGACGTTGCCTAATCTAACAGAAACTACAGTTCATGAACCATTTGCTTATTTTGGTGATGGACGACTAGGTTATGATGTTCAGTATATGACTCAAGAAGAGCTTATTGCGGATATCTTAAAACAATACCAACGCTATTTGAATTTGATGCATAGCGAAGATTTAGCGTTAATTATGAAAGCACCTGTAGATGGTGGTGACCATAGATAGTGTGTAAGTATAATTAGTTGTTTTACTTTTAAAAGTTCAAAAAATCCCATTCTTTAATGATGTAAAGGATGGGATTTTGTTTGAGGTCTCCACAATAGGGGTGTTAATCGCTAAAATACTATTTATTTCTTCATTTTATAAACGAGAATGACAATGTCCTTATCTACTTTACAACCTCAAGCCGTATGGCAATGGTTTGACCAATTTTGTGCGATTCCTCATCCTACGTTCCATGAGCAAAAATTAGGTGCTGTTATTGTTCAGAAAGCACAGGAAAAAGGTTTAGCTGTGCAGCAAGATGAAAAAGGGAATATTCTTATTCAAAAGCCAGGCACAAAAGGCTTAGAGGATCGCCCCATAATTGCGATGCAAGCACATATTGATATGGTGCCTCAAAAAGGGACAAGTAGTCAGCATAATTTTGAGACAGATCCAATACAAACGTCAGTTAAAGAGGGATGGGTATTTGCAAATGATACTACGCTAGGGGCTGATAATGGTATTGGTGCATCAATGGCATTAGCCGTCGCTTTTTCCGATGATATTCCTCACCCCCCAATTGATATAGTGCTAACTGTTGAAGAAGAAACGGGTATGGGAGGGGCTAAAAATATTAATCCAGATTGGTTAAGAGCCCCTTATTTAGTGAATCTAGATTCTGAAGATGAAGGGATTTTATTTATTGGTTGTGCAGGCGGTAGAGACGCAACTTTTTCTTTCCCTTTTGTTGCAGAGCCTGTAACCGGTAAAGCATATCGCATACAAGTAGCAGGCTTAAAAGGTGGGCATTCTGGCATTGATATTGATTCTGGTCGTGGTAATGCCAACCTTTTGTTGATACGCGTGTTAGATAAAATTGCACAACATGGGAAATTGCGTCTAATAAATTTACAAGGTGGTAGTTTACGAAATGTCATTACACGTGAAGCATTTGCCGATATTGTATATACGGGGGATGATATAGAGCATTGCCTTAATACCATATCAAGCATTATCAAGGATGAATTGAGTGTTGTAGAGCCAATGCTTGAAATTAGTGCTACTGAACTAACTAAAGATTCACCTCTAGTCGCAATTTCAGAAGAGCAATCGCAACGGATTATTCGTTTTATCCGTGTATTACCTAATGGTGTGATACGTATGAGTGATAGTTTTGAAGGAGTGGTTGAAACATCTATTAGTTTAGGGGTTTTAACGGTAAAAGAGGATAAATTATCTATTCGTTGTCTAATGCGTTCATTATTGGAAACACCTAAGGATGATGTATCTAATCGTTTACAAGCGCTAGCGAAACTGGTTGGTGCTGAATTAGTGTTGAGTGGTGATTATCCGGGCTGGAAACCTGAACCGCAGTCATTATTATTGTCCAAATGTAAAGCCTTGTTCAATGAGTTTTATGGTAAAGAGCCTGCAATTGAAGTTATGCATGCAGGTCTAGAATGTGGGATCCTAAAGGGTAGAGCGCCTCATATGGAAATGATTTCTTTTGGACCTAATATTCGTGCCGCCCATTCTCCTAAGGAATGTGTAGAAATCTCTTCAGTAGATGAATGCTGGAAAATTTTATTGAGATTTTTGGAAAATTCCCCTGAAAAATAATCTATTGTCAGACTGTTGATGAAGTTATCCCCATAAATTCATTAGAATCTATGGGGATACATATTTACAGCCTTGATAAAAATTGGCTTATTTATTTTTGATAGCCTTGTTCGCCATGGCTACTGATATCTAGACCTTGACGTTCATCATCACGTTCAACACGAACACCACCAGTAATTAGGCCAGCAATTTTTAAACCGATAAAAGCAACAACACCACTAATCACTGCTGCAATTAACATACCCTCTACTTGAGACCAAAGTTGAGCAGGGATATCAGCTAATGTTTCTAAGCCAGGACCACCTAAAGGTTTTGCATTGAAAATACCTGTTAAGATACCACCAACAATACCACCTACACCATGAATACCAAATACGTCTAACGTATCATCTACTTTTAACAAACGTTTAAGACCATTCACACCCCATACGCAGAAGATTGCTGTCACGATACCAATAATTAAAGCGGCAACTGGGCTAACTAGAGCAGCCGCAGGTGTAATACCTACAAGACCTGCTACAGCACCTGAAGCACCACCTAGCAAAGAGCTTTTACGACCCATAACGGCTTCTGTTGCTAACCATGCAATTACAGCACCTGCTGTTGCAATAATTGTATTAAATAACGCTAAAGCCATTGAATTGTTTGCTGCTAATGAAGAACCTGCATTGAAACCGAACCAACCCACCCATAATAAGCAAGCACCGATAAAGGTCATTGGTAAATTATGTGGTTGCATAGCTTCTTTACCGTAACCTAAGCGAGGACCAACAACATAAGCAGCAACTAGTGCAGCAACAGCAGCATTAATATGTACAACAGTACCACCAGCAAAGTCTAATGCTTCACCAAATAAGAATCCACCACTTGCCCAAATCATATGTGCGATAGGGATATACGCAAATGTCATCCAAATAGCAATGAAAATTAACACAGCACTAAACTTGATGCGCTCAGCAAAACCACCAATAACAAGTGCACATGTAATACCAGCAAAAGTTGCTTGGAAAGAAGCAAAACTTAATTCTGGAATTGTGCCTGATAATTCATAAGTATCACCTGGAATATTGAACATACCAGAGAAGAAAGCGCGAGAAGAAATTCCCGAAGAATGCTGTGCTTTCTGTAAAGGCTAAAGAGTAACCATAAGCAAACCATAAAATTTGGACTAATGAAAATACGCCGATTACTTGTGCAAGCACCGATAGAATATTTTTTGAACGAACTAAACCACCATAAAAAAGTGCTACGCCAGGCACTACCATCATTAATACCAGCACGGTTGATATGCCAACCCACACTAAATCTGCACCATTCATTTTTATTCCTTTACGTTAAATTATTTACAACTTAAATTATTTATTTTCTATACTGAATCACGATGATTAAAATTACAGAGCTGATTCGCCCATTTCACCAGTACGAATCCGAATAACTTGTTCGAGATCACTCACAAAAATTTTTCCATCACCAATTTTTCCAGTGGAACCAGATTGGCAAATAGACTCAATAGCAGATTCCACTTGATCATCGCGGATAGCTATCTCTAATTTCACTTTTGGTAAAAAATCAACAACATACTCTGCACCACGGTAGAGTTCTGTATGACCTTTTTGATCGCCCAAATCCTTTGATTTCGGTAATGGTTAAACCTTGGATACCAATATCCGCTAATGCTGTACGGACATCATCTAATTTAAAAGGTTTGATAATTGCGGTAACTAATTTCATCTAATTCTCCTGTTGATATACATAGATATTTATTAGTTAACAAGCAAAATTGATGCCAACTTTTTTGTAAGTAATCATTAAATAATTCTGCACTGCAAAATATCAAAATGAGCCTGAAAGTATGTCTATGCACCAAAATAGTGCTTTATGCGTCATTTTGGATAAAAGCAACACAATTTATTTTTATTGACATTGTCTATGTTTAAAGGCATAGTAAGTACTTGATTTTCAAGTAGTAGCTGTTACCGTTATAATTTCGCGTGGTTGTTCTCTTGGGGGTCCTTGTTTTTTATTTACTCAAGAGGAATAGATGATGTCTACAGAAACAGGCAAAGTTAAATGGTTTAACAACGAAAAAGGTTTTGGTTTTATTAAACCTGACAATGGTGGCAAAGATTTATTTGTACATCACTCAGATATCGTAAGTGACGGTTATCGTACACTAAAAGAAGAGCAAGAAGTCTCTTATACTGTAGCTGATGGTCCTAAAGGTCCACAAGCTAAAGAAGTAAAAGCTAAAGCATAAATTAATTAGCAAAGGCGAAGAGAATATTTCTTACTCATTCGTCTATAAAACTTCTATGACGCCTAATCACATAGTGGTTGGGCGTTTTTTCATGCTTGTTTCATGTTTAAATAGTTGGCTTGTTATTGCTATAAAGTGAAACATTAAAAGGCTGGCAAATAATATAAAATACCAAAATCTAAATGATAATTGTTTTTATTATAAATAATGATATATAATATCTCTTGTTGTGATAATTTGCATTTAAGTAAATTATTTTTAGTTAATTTTATTTTCGTAGTATGTCAAAAACATCTGAAGTCTCACAGGGTATACCGCTGCTTTATCGAGTAATAGGGAGCATAGGGTCTGTAGGAATTATCACGGGTAGTATATGGTTGCTGGGTATGAAATCAGACCCAGTACAAGTAGAGATTAAACCAGACCAAGCGGTATTTGTCTCAATCATTAATGAGCCCATTGCGGAAGAAGTTCCTCAGGGCGAACAAGTTGAGTCATTGCCTGCACCAGAAGCTAGGACAGAGTCTGAGAGTAAATCGGATACTAAGCCAGAACCAGAGCCTCAACCTGAAGTTAATTCAATGTTAGAGCCTGATCCAGAACCAGAGATTAAACCTGAACCAGAAATCAAACCTGAACCAGAACCCACACCTATTGCAGAGCCAATAGCGCCACCAAAACCTAAAAAAGGTTATAGGAAAAACCGAAAAAAATAAGTAGAAGAAAAAAGAATAAACAACAGAAACCGAAACTAAGAAGAAAAAAATTGAACCACCCAAACAAGAAAGTGTGTTTAAGCCCATAAATTCACAACAATTTACGCCAGTTGGTCAAAAGATAGATTTAAATGCGAAAACAACAAAAGCGTTTGGAAAACCAGAAGGCAAGAAAAATGTATCTGCAGGTAGTGCTAGTGCTGGACCTGTACGTGTGACATCTGTAAATTATTTAGTTAAACCACGACCAGTGATGCCAAGAGTCTCAATGATGAGAAATGAAAAAGGTTTAGTGGTTGTACGTGTCATTATTGATACGAATGGAGCAGTAAAAAATGCTTCTTTACAACGCTCATCATCGTTTGCAGCATTAGATAAAGAAGCCCTTAGAGCAGTTAAACAAGCTCGTTTTAGACCATATGCTGAGAATGGTGTTCCGCGAGAATCAATGGCGGATATTCCAATCGAATTCAAATAAAAGGAAAGTAAAGATGTCTATAGCATGGATTGATGAAATTATAACTATTTACGCACATATTGCGGCACAAGCTACACCAGTGGATAGTGCTGATGCTCATAATATGTGGCATTTTGTTCAGCAAACAGATATTGTTGGCAAAACCTTATTCGGTATTTTAGTGTTTATGGCACTAATTACATGGTATTTGATAATTGTAAAGACTTTGGTGAATTTCCGTCAGCGTCATTTGTCTAGAAGTTTCCTGAAACGATTCTGGAATTCTGCTTCCTTAGAGCAAGTGGATAAAGATTTGCATCAGTATGGAGCTAAGGATCCTTTTGCCCGGTTAGCCAATCAAGCTTTGCATGCTGCAGACCATTACCATCGCTATGGAGCTAGCAATCTTTCTGAAGTGGGTACACATGCTGAATTTGTCACTCGTTCTATGCGTAAAGTTATTGATGAAGAGACGGCTCGCGTGGAAAATGGCTTAACCGTGCTAGGATCGATTGGTTCAACAGCACCATTTGTTGGGTTATTTGGTACAGTATGGGGTGTATATCACGCACTTGTGGGCATTGGCTTATCTGACGGTGTATCTATTAATAAAATTGCAGGTCCTGTGGGGGAGGCTTTAATTATGACAGGTTTGGGATTAGCTGTTGCTATTCCTGCTGTGTTAGCATTTAATACATTTGTACGACGTAATCGTGTTATGTTAAGTAAGCTTGATGGATTTGCCCATGATTTATTTGCATTTGTGACAACAGGTCAACAAGTTGATAACTCAATCCAACGCATTATTCGTACTAAAGTTGCTTCTGAGGAATAATATGGCATTTGGAAGTTTTGATTCTAATGGCTCTAAAACAGGTACTGTATCTGAAATTAATATGGTGCCGTTAATTGATGTGATGCTAGTATTACTAGTAATCTTCATGATTACAGCACCATTGCTTACCCATTCAATAAAGATAGATGTTCCTCAAGTGAGTAGCCAGCCAGCTACGGAAGACCCTAAATCAGTAGATATAGCCGTAGATCCTAGTGGTACTATCTTTGTTGATGGTAGTGAAATGGCTGTTGAACAATTAAATGAGTTTTTTGTTAATAAAGTAAAGCTTAATCCGGAAACTGATTTTAGAATTCGTGCTGATGTTAATACTCGCTATGAAATTATTGCCAAGTTAATGGCAGCAGCTAAAGGATCAGGTGTAAAGCGTTTAGGTTTTATCACTTCACCTTCCCCGTCTGGTGCTAATGGAGAAGCAAGAACACACGAAAAAACTATTCCTGCTCCTTTAACCATCAAAATCATCTATCTCAGGAGAAAGTGGTAAGACAGTATCTCCATAAGTGTTTACGTTTTAGTTGGATGATTTTTCTTTTGAGCAAAAAAAAGCACTCTCGGTGATTGGATAACCTTGAGTGCATTTTGTTATTTATTGGTGTTGTTTAAGAGTATAAGGCAAAGGAAGGATTACTTTTGATCAGGATTATTTGAGTAAAATTTGACGCCGATCTCAATTCTCTCTCTACCTTGGCTTTGTCGATGACGATTAGTATCCCTTAATGAATACACACAACCGCAGTATTCTTGTTGATAGAACTCTTCGCGTTTGCTAATTTCAATCATGCGGGCTGAGCCCCCACCTTTGCGCCAGTTATAGGTCCAATAGATGAGTTCAGGATAACGAGCAGCAGCACGTTCACCACAACCATTAATTTGGTTCATATCTTTCCAACGAGAAATACCCAAAGAACTTGAGATACAGTCAAAACCATGCTCATGAGCATATAAAGCAGTACGCTCAAAACGCATATCAAAACAACTTGTACAACGTTCCCCACGCTCTGGTTCCCATTCTAAACCTTTGACACGAGCAAACCAATTATCTAAATCGTAGTCAGCATCAATAAACTCAATTCCATGTTGTTCAGCAAAGCGGATATTTTCTTGTTTACGAATTTCGTATTCTTTAACGGGATGGATATTTGGATTATAAAAATAAATAGAGTAATCAATCCCTGATGCTAATAGGGCTTCCATTACTTCACCAGAACAGGGCGCACAGCAAGAGTGCAACAGCAACTTTTTGCGTTGGTCAGGTAATTCCAATTTAGGGCGTTTTACATCACAAACAGCAACCATAGTCTTTTATTCAGCCATTCATTGTATTAACAAATTAAGTTTACATTGTACCGTAAAAGTGTTTGGAGACTTATACTTATGTCTATCTTATTCAGTTTTTGCTTCAGCTATTGTATGAGTTGAGTCAAAAACAAGTTCCCACAGTTTTCTGACGTCAGAGCGTTCTTCTTGTAATTGATCCATACTGATACGTGCCTTTTCTTCACCACGTAAACGAATTTCATGTTGTAATTTACGATAGGTTCGATAGGCATTAGCACATTTTTCTGCCAATTCCATAGGGATCAGTCCTGCGTTACCTGCTATTGTTAATAAAGCAATATTACCCAAATTCTCTAGCAACTCATGATGACGGTGGCTATAGCCTAGGACTAAATATTGAGTAATAAATTCCACATCAACCATACCACCATAGTCTTGCTTGATATCAAATAGAGGGGTTGGATTTGGATGGCCGTCTTTCATCTTAATACGCATGTCTACAATATCACGTTTAAGAGTAGCTAAATCACGCTGTTTAAGAAGAATTGAACGACGAACTTTCTCAAATTTTTCGCCAACTTGAGTATCACCAGCAGAAAAACGTGCACGTGTTAATGCTTGATGCTCCCATACCCAAGCCAAGTCATTTTGATAATGTTCAAAGCCATCAATTGATACGGCGAGTAGACCCGCATCACCATCAGGTCGTAGGCGTAAGTCTATTTCATACATGCGACCTGAAGAGGTCATACTGGATAACCATGTACTAAGCCTACGTCCTAGTTTTGCATAGACTTCGACAGCATAGTCAGCAGGATCATCAAAAATAAGAACCAAATCTAAATCCGAAGAATAACCTAACTCCTTACCTCCTAAACGACCATAGGAAATAACAGCAAATTTGGGTTTTTCGGGTAAATCAAATTTAGAGCTTTTTCTTAATTGTTGCCAAGTTCGGTAGAGACTTTCCTCTAAAAGCATATCAGCTAAGGCAGATAAATAATCCGCTAAATGCTCTACAGTTAGTTCATTTTCTAAGTCTTGAGCTAAAAGCTGAAAACTAATAATCTTTTGAGTATCACGCATAAGGTTCATCTGCCGTTCGATGTCAGGTTCACCTTCATGAATGACACTAGCGTCTAAGTCACGATGTAATTGCTCATGTACATTTGCTAAATCAATCGGTTGTAATAGAGTACGCCAATCAATCAAACTATCTAGCAATAGTGGGTTTTTTAGTAGAACTTGTGCCGCTAGTGGACTAGCACTCATAATTCGGGCAACACGTTGGACTATTTCTGGGTATTCCACTAAGAGAGCAATATAGGCACTACGCTGAGCAATCGTTTCAATTAAATCTGCTAGGTGGTTGTAGGCTAATGATGGGGTGGCTGTTTTAAGAGCCGCTTGCTGCAATACTGGAATAAGGCTTTCTAGACGTTGTCTATTGCTTGTGTTGAGTTGTTGGATGCGATTGATTTTTTAGCATGACAGCCGTACGGTGACCAAACTGAGTTTGCAATTCTTCACTAATTGAGGTATTAGCTAAATCTCCCTCATTTATTGAAGAAGGGTGAGGATGTAAACTATTTTCCGCTTCATTTTCCTCATCATCAGTATGTTCATCATTCATGCCTAGTATACGAAATACGTTTTTGAAAGTTTCAGCGACAAATTCTCTGTGTTGTTTTAGGGTTAAATCAAACTCTTCTCTAGGCATACCAGCCGCCAGCGCAATAGTGTTTAGTCCTTCTTCGCTACTAGGTAGCAAATGTGTTTGTTCATCATTTTGATACTGAATAATATGCTCAATACGTCTTAAAAAACGATACGCATGCTCTAATTTATTGGCTGTATCTTCTTCAATCACATTCGCATGATTTTCAGCAGCTAAAGCTTTTAACAAGTTTTTTTCTTGTAGGCTAGGCATACGGCCACCACGAATAAGCTGAATAACTTGTACAATAAATTCAATTTCACGAATTCCGCCTTCGCCTAGTTTAATATTTTGCGAAGTATCTGTACCAGAACGATTAGCCGCCTGTTTTTTTTACCCATTCCTGATCGTATTTG
>NZ_AYSV01000080.1 GCF_000506865.1 Pelistega indica | reverse complement strand
TCAGCTTTATCTACATTACAAGAATAAATCGCTAACTCAACCATAAAAGCCTTCTTATATGTTGCAATTGTGGTACAGATTTAGACTCTTCTTTACGCTTATAGCACATTAACTTATGATAATTGCAACTAGCACATAAAGATGTTGGAGCACAATTCCCATGCTAAAACTACATATCGGTGATAAAAAAATCTCTTCTTGGTCTATGCGACCTTGGGTGCTCATGAAGGCACTAGACATTCCTTTTGAGGAAATAGAGCATCCCTATCTAGAAGATAATACCACTCAAAAAGCACTATGGAAAACTTTTTCACCCACCTCTCAAGTACCCGTTCTGTTGGACGGTGATACACTTATATGGGACTCATTAGCTATCGTACTTTATCTAGCAGAAGACTACCCTGCCATTTTTCCAACAGACAAAGTAGCACGAGCCTATGCCTATTCAGCATGCACGGAGATGCACGCTGGGTTCCAACAATTGCGCCAACAATGTAATTTTTCTCCTGTTTTTGTGAAAAGCATAATCCCTGATTCCTTACTCAAAAAAGAATTATCACGCTTGGACGAATTATGGCAACAAGGACTTCTTCATTTTAAGGGGCCATTTTTAGCGGGCAATACCTTTACCGCTGCAGACGCGTATTACACTCCTGTGGTACTACGATTGATTAATTATGATTTGGTCTCTATGATGTCTCTTCCCGCACAACAATACATTCAACTAATCCATAATCATGCTGCAATTCGTGCGTGGTTAGGTCTGCAATAGAACAACAAACAAATTTATGAGCACTCGCAAACACACACTACCATTAACAACATGGTCTTCAAATTCTCTTTGGAAAGCAGGACCAAAACCAATTATGGTGCTATGTATATCCTTACTAATTTTTGGTATTGGAGAAGGTTTATTAGTGCTATCATCTTTAGGCTCCACCCCTTGGACAGTTCTTGCTCAAGGCATTGCTTTCAAGCTTGATAAAAACGTAGGAATTGTCTCTTTCTTTATTAGTGTGGCGGTTATGTTGACATGGATTCCTTTCCATCAAAAACCGGGGTTAGGAACTATCTTAAATATCGCATTAATCGCCCTTGGTTTAGGTCTAACAACATACTTCCTTCCCGCGCCGAATAATTTGACCCTACGAGTACTTCTTACCATTAGTGGCATTTTGTTTATTGGCATTTCCTCAGGCTTTTACTTAACATGTCACATGGGTTCGGGACCTCGTGATGGATTAATGGTTGGCTTGTATCAAGCAACTGGATGGAAAATAGGGTTAATTCGTTCTCTTATTGAAGGAACAGTTTGCTTTATTGGCTGGCTACTAGGGGGCGTAGTTGGTTTAGGGACCCTCTGTTTTGCATTAGGTGTTGGGTGGGTTTTACAAAACACGTTAAATTTCCTAGCCAAAAACTATACCTCACGCACAACTCATTGATGTAATAATTATTTGTGCTTACCCACAAAAGGATACAGGGCTTTCTATTGAGATGAACGATTAGCCATTAGAATAGAGAGTGAGTTACCAATACCCGGTAATTCATATTTATTCTCTATTGGAGATCTAAATGAGTCAAGAAAATACACCCAAAGAAAATTTACAAGCTGAACAAGTAAAACGCCAAAAAGATAACAACACTAAAGAAGTAAAAGAAGCAAAGGAAAAAGCTTCTGAAAGTGGTTGTTGTGGTGGCTGTGGTGGTTAATTCCTCATCAGCAATTATTTCCCTTCTATAAATCCCTATTACCAAACGCCCAAATTTTATCAAGTCAGTTTACAACATAGGGATTTTTTCTTACATTCATCCCTCTCTTATTTTCCCAATCAGCAAACCTGTTTATGCTTTTGCAAATGTCTGTTCAACACGACAAAATTATCTGAAATCAAAACCCCCAAGCAAAAACTCGTCTTGACTCCATCATCTTTCGGAAGGCTTATGCTACACTAAAACTCGTTTCAGTTTATTACAATCTTAAAGGAGTAACAATGAACGCCGTTGTTGTCGCCGTCTTGGTGATGCTTGTGTTATCGGTAGCTCGTGTCCATGTGGTATTGAGTTTAATTCTTGGCGCAATTGCAGGGGGGCTACTTGGTGGGCTTGATATGGCCACCACAATGAAAGCTTTCCAAACAGGTCTTTCTAATGGAGCACAAATTGCTCTTTCCTATGCATTGCTAGGGGCTTTCGCTGTCGCGATTGCTCACTCTGGTCTACCACGCACCTTAGCAAATGGAGTCATCCAAAAGATTAATCAATCATCTGGTTCTAGTAGCTACATCAAATGGAGTCTGTTACTCGCGATCCTGGCAATGAGTATTATGAGTCAAAATCTTATCCCGATTCATATCGCATTCATTCCATTAGTCATTCCACCATTACTCCTTGTGTTCAATCGCATTCAAATCGATCGTCGTCTGCTCGCCTGCATCATGACTTTCGGTCTAGTGACTACATATATGTGGTTACCTTTCGGCTTTGGTGAAATTTTCTTAAAACAAATTCTACTAGGCAATATTTCGAAAGCAGGTCTTGATGTTAGTAATATTAATGTTTTCCAAACCATGACTATTCCTGCTCTTGGCATGGTGGCTGGCTTATTAATCGCTATCTTTATTAGTTACCGAAAGCATCGTCAATACCAATCCACAGAGACAGATATGAAAAATGCTCAGTTAGCTAGCCAACCTGAGCCTAGTCATTATCGCAGTATTGTTGCATTAATTGCTATTGTTGTCTCATTTGTAGTACAGGTGTGGACTGACTCTATGCTTTTAGGCGCAATGTTTGGGTTTGCTGTATTTATGGCATTAGGTGTTGTTCGTTGGAAAGAGGCTGATAATGTTTTCAATGACGGCATTAAGATGATGGCTATGATTGGCTTCATTATGATTGCAGCACAAGGTTTTGCGGAAGTAATGAAAGAAACCAAACAAATTCAACCACTAGTAGAAGCCTCTGCTGCATTATTTGGCAATAGTAAAGGCATGGCTGCATTTGCAATGTTATTTGTAGGTTTATTAGTTACGATGGGTATTGGTAGCTCCTTCTCAACGCTCCCTATTATTGCTGCTATTTATGTTCCTCTCTGTACAGCTATGGGCTTCTCCCCTGAAGCAACTGTTGCTATTATTGGTGCGGCTGGTGCGTTAGGTGATGCGGGATCGCCTGCTTCTGACTCCACCTTAGGTCCAACCTCTGGTCTAAATGTTGATGGTCAACATGACCATATTCGTGATACTGTTATTCCGACTTTCTTACATTACAACTTGCCATTAATGGTGTCTGGTTGGATTGCTGCCATGGTTTTATAAATACTATTTTACATTTAGTTATAAATTTCATAATGCTTGTACTTTCAGGACAACCTTATCAGTACAAGCATTTTTTTATCATCCTTTCTATGCTGTTACAATTTTTTTATAAATAACCCACAAAAAAACTCGGGTTATTGACTTTTATCAACTGCTTTTTACCTATCTTCGTTTACACTAACAGCACTGACAATTGTGTTAGTAGAGGAGAAATTAAATGAGCAAGAAATTTATTGCTACAGCATTATTCACAGCACTTGTCGCTGCTACAACTGCGCAAGCAGAATCTCAAGTCAAATCAACTACTGGTGGCTTACCTGGCTACGAAGTCATTAAAGCACCAGATAGCGTTCAAAAATTAGAGCGCGTCAAACAAACATTAGTTGCTCCACCTAATGTTCCTGAGCATACATTAGATCACCCTGCAGCTCCACGTATCGTTGAAATTGAAATGTTCATCGAAGAAAAGGAAATTGAGGTTGAGCCTGGCGTGTTTATGTGGGCATTTACATTTAATGGATCTGTTCCTGGTCCACTAGTTGTTGTTCACGAAGGTGATTATGTTGAGTTAAAACTTAAAAACCTATCTAAAAACCAATTAGTACATAACATTGACTTCCACGCCTCTACTGGTGCATTAGGTGCTGGTGAATTAACTCACGTAGCTCCTGGTGAAGAAGTAGTTGTTCGTTGGAAAGCTATCAAACCTGGCGTACATATTTACCACTGTGCTCCTGGTGGCGCAATGATTCCATGGCACGTTGTTCATGGTATGAACGGTGCTATTGTTGTAATTCCTAAAGACGGTCTAAAAGACAAAAACGGTAACAAACTTACTTATGACAAAGCCATCTATATTGGCGAACAAGACTTCTATATTCCAAAAGATGAGAAAGGTGCCTACAAACGTTATTCTAGCCCATCACTCTCTTTTGCTGATGACAAGAAAGTCATGGACGGCCTAATTCCAACACATATCGTGTTTGGTGAGCGTAAAGGTGCTTACACCGGTGACAATGCACCTACTTCTAAAGTCGGTGAAACTTTAATGATTTATCACTCTCAAGCTAACCGTCAATCTTACCCTCACTTAATTGGTGGTCACGGTGAATATGTTTGGGAACGTGGTAACTTAGCTGATGCTCCTGCACAAGACCTAGAATCTTGGGTAATTGCAGCTGGTTCAGCAGGTGCAGCAATGTATACCTTCAAACAACCTGGTACATATGTTTACTTATCACACAACCTAATTGAAGCTGTGAACCTTGGTGCATTAGCTCAAATTAAAGTTGATGGTAAATGGAACAATGACTTAATGGAACAAACAGTAGCTCCTCACAAAGTTGAAGAGAAAAAATAATTTACTGGTTATACATTAAGTAATAACTAACACTACTGGTCTTATGAAAACATTCATTTGACCAGTAGTAGTACAAAAATATTAATTCAATCATGCATATTTGCGTAAAGTATTCATAATTGAGTCAATAAAAAGGAAAGAGGTCTGGCATGTTTCTACGTTTGATTACTCGCTTCTGTTTTGTGATTTCCTTAATAGCGATAAGTAACCTTTCTTATGCAAAACAAATTACTTTTGACCTCGAAGATATTCACGGCAAAGTCACTCAAGAAAGCTACCCTGGTAAATATCTCTTGCTAGCCGTTGGGTATACCTCTTGCCCTGACATCTGCCCTACTACCTTATACGAATATGGCTTAGCGATGAAAGCCATCAAGCACCCTGAGAAAATCGTCCCAATTTTTGTTTCCATTGATCCTGTTAATGATACAGCAGAATCTATGCAGGCCTATACAAGCTATTTTGATGAGCGAATCGTTGGTTTAACTGGAAAAATGGAAAATATCAAGGATTTAGCTAAACAACTAGGTGCCACTTTCGGTTATCGTCTCAATGGCAAAAAAGTTGATATCCCCACAAAAGGAACTTCTTATACCGTTTATCATAGTGCTTTGATCTATCTCATTAACCCAAATCATGAGTTAGTTGATGTATATGACTATCAAATTGGAGATAAAGGATTAACAGAGGCACTAGATAAGGCACTGAGTGATAATTCATCTCCAGAAAAAAAAGCTATGGTCTCTTCTGCTGATACGAGCTTACCCAAGGAAGAAAAGGCAGTGGCAACGAGCACACCTGCCACGACAGCAACAGCTAGTAACGTAGAAAATACTCATACTGATACCACCTTAAATCAGCAGCAAGCATGTGAATTACCAAAGGGGTTTACGGAGCATAAACAAGATATATTGCTAAAAGATGTTTATCCTCAAGCCAAAGATGCACCTGTAGCTTTAGTTAATTTATGGGCTTTGTGGTGTGCCCCATGTAGAATTGAATTACCTATACTTAATAATTTTGCAAGCACAGAAAAGAACATGCCTTTATATACAATTAATTTAGGTGATAAAGAAGAAGATATTAACAAACTTTTTGCTGATCAAAAATTATCTGCACTTAATAATTATTCTGTTAAAGGATTGAGCTTATTAAGACAACTTGGAGGCAAAGGGTTACCTTTCAACGCTCTTTTCGTGCAAGGCAAACAAGTTGCTATTAAAAATGGCATTATTGAAGAGACTGAGTCACTAACAACATATGCTCAGTGTATTATTCAAAATAAATGAGGTTAATTGATTATGAAAAATACTATTGTTCTAACTAGTTTACTCCTTGGTTTAAGTATGTCTGCAGGAGCAGAAACTCAGGCAGTATCTTCTAGCATTACCTTAGAAAATTGTGCTATTCAAGAAGTTTTACCTGGTAAACATATGACTGGAGCATTTGTGAAGTTTATCAATAATGGTGAGCCAGTTGATATTGTGTCTGCATCAATCCCAAGCATTACGCCTAACGTTGAAATTCATTCAATGCAAATGAAAGACAATGTCATGACAATGATCCCTCTGACCAATGCAAAACTTGAAAAAGGTGATCGCTATTTCAAAAAAGGTGGTGACCATGTGATGTTAATGCAAATTCCTGATGACAAACTTCCGAAAATTGGCGAAAAACACGAAATGATTTTTAAATTCAGTAATGGTTCTTCAGCCACTTGCCAAGCAGAAGTAAAATCTGTTGCAACGATTATGAAAGAAGCTAAAGCCTTAGGAAACGATAATATGATGCATAATCATGAGCATCACGATCATAAACATGATCACTCTCATAAAGGTCATAAGCACTAATTTATCCTGACCACTATATAAGTCATGTATGAGCAACGGCTCAACTGCCGTTACTTTTTTATCCGTATTCTTAAAGGTGTGTTATGAAACGACGTGATTTTTTAAACTTATCGGCAGCAACAGGTTTATCGCTATCATTACCCACTTCTTCTGTATTTGCTGCAACAGAAGCGAAAACACTTTACGACCCTACGCGTTATTTATTTATTGCGGATAAAACAACATACTATATTACTGTATTCGATATCATGACTGGTGAGTCCGTTGAGCTCTTAAACTTCAACATCAAGCCACAAGTCATTGAAATGGCTCGTGATGATGCGATGTTAGCCTTAGGTAATCCCGAAGTATCTGACTTATATCTTTATAATTTACGCACACGCGAGACAAAAATTATTCCTTTACCTTCGCCTCTTTATCAAGTTTTTTTTGTTCCTCAATCTAAGTTATTAGCTGTAGGATTACGCGATCAGGTAGGTATTGTGAATTATGAAACAGGCGAGGTTAAAATATTCCCTGAGAAATTTGATTCCTCAAAACGTCAAACAGTTCTTTACGCCTACTACACCTTACTATTTAGCTCTTTTAGCCAGTCGTTCTGGGTGCTTGATAAGGAAAAACCAAAAATTTACCGTAAATATGGATATGATCCTATTGAGAAACCCTGGGATACGATTGACTTTACTGGTCGAATTAAAACCTCTTCTGGCCTAGATACGGGTGTATCAAGTCCAGAGGATTTTATTGGTGGCATTTACAACCTTAGATGGTTCTGAGGGTTTAGTTCTATTTTCCACAAGAAGATAAATTGCTTACTACTGGACCTATGTATCAAGTAGGTACCACCTATCGCCCTCTCAATATGCCTTATATTGATGCCTATTCTAAGCATGTACTTTTCGCTGATGTATCAGGTAGCGTAGCCATATTTGATTTCAATGCGGGTGATGAAAAACCAATGCGTTTTAACGTAGATTTTTCTCCTAGAATATTCCGTACTGGTTGGTTAGAAAGCACTTGGATACTTGGCGGAGATAGAGGTCTATTATTCCAATCATTTGATAATCCCGAAGATAAGAAAATCTATCGCTTCCCTTATGAAGTAGTAGATATGTGGGTAACAGGTGATAGTAAAACCCTACTCATGACAGTAGATGAAGGACCTCCTCAAGTATTACGTTTTGATATTCGTAGTAAAGAAATGCTTGATCCTATGCCTATTCGTGGAGTAGTTATGGGCGGGAAGTTACGTATGGGCAGTAATAATAGCATTTGCTATTAATTAGTTACACAGACATTTTGGCTTGAATAGCTGGTAGCACAAGCGTGATAACACGTGAAAATATGTTCTGAATCGCTATCAGCTCTTCCTTTGGCATTTCAGGATAAACACTTTGTTCAAATGCCTCCCAGACCATTTGCACAACAAGCTGTGGACTCACTGTTTTATCCAATTGAAAAACAAAAGAACTTGGTAATTGTTTGCTTTGAATAAAAATATGCTTATCCGTAATAAGAAATCCTCTTTTCTTAATATACGGATTTACTGAATCTGCTAAATACTCTCCTACAAAAGCAATTGGAATATTCGATTCAAAATAGGCATTACCCATTGTCATTTTTGCCTGCATATCCTTAAAGTAGTCTGTTTGCTTAGGATACAGAGGGTGATTACCAACAGGTAATGCCAAAAATTGTTGCTGATCTGGCGATAAGCTATTTAATAAATTCATTAAGGTATTGGCTTTACTCATTTAACGTCCTCTAAATTTTTCTACTAAAGCTATCTTTTTTCGCTAGCTGATATGGTTGAATCACTTGAGGATACTCTACTAGTAAAGCCAAATAGTTTCATAGTCTACTAACTCCCTTTATAAGATTATGATAAAAATCATTTAATCTTAATACCTTTTAACCTTAAAGTATTTCCCAAAACGGAAACTGAGCTCATCGCCATTGCTGCACCCGCTATAATAGGATTTAAAAAGCCCAATGCAGCTAATGGAATCCCTAACACATTATAAATAAAGGCAAAGAACAAATTCTGTTTAATATTCTTCAACGTTGCTCTAGAGATTAATAAAGCATCCACCATTTGATTAACGGATTTTTGCATCAATGTCGCACTAGCTGTATGCTCGGCAACATCAGCCCCACCTTTCATTGCAAAACTTACATTTGCTGCGGCTAAAGCAGGCGCATCATTGACACCGTCCCCCACCATTGCCACAATTTTACCATTAGCTTTCAATTGCTGAATTTGTGTAGCTTTATCTCGTGGACTCATATTCCCCATTGCATGTTGAATACCTAGCTCATGTGCAATATATTCGACAACTTGTTGATGATCACCACTCATCACATAGACATCAATAGCATTCTCTTGTAAGCGTTTAATGGCTTTGGCAGTATCTTCTTTAAGACTATCCGCCATAGCAAAGGCACCTACTGGTTTTCCGTTAATAGCCACAGTAACCACACTAGCAATTTGCCATACGCGTGGTAAGTCAGCTGGCAAGACTACTTGTATAAAAGATGGTTTACCTACTTTTACCTCACCCACTCCTTCTACAGTCGCTACAATTCCCTCACCAACAATAGTTTTTGCATCATGAGTGGCTAATATAGAAAGATTTTTCTCAGTTGCCAAATCCACAATCGCTTTTGCTAAAGGATGCGTTGCATTTTGTTCAACTGCGGCTACTATGCGTAATAAATCATCTTCTGTCACTGTACTATCTGGTAAGCGCCAAATGGCAGCCACTTTTGGCTTACCTTCAGTTAATGTCCCTGTTTTATCTAAGACCACTGCATTAACATGCGCAGCCTCTTCCATCACAGTAGCATCTTTAAACCAAATGCCCTGTTTAACGGCTTTACCCATGCCCACCATAATTGCTGCAGGTGTTGCCAAACCTAAAGCACATGGACACGCAATCACCAATACGGCTACAGCATTCATTAATGCTGTCACCCAATCAGCTTTCACACCCCAGGTAATCACAAAGGTTAAGATAGCAATTCCTACCACGACAGGGACAAAAATACCAGAGACTTTATCTGCAATACGCGCTATTGGTGCTTTACTACCTTGTGCTTCGGATAAGGCTTGCATCATATCGCCAAGTAGTGTTTTACTACCCAGTTGCTCCGCTTGATAGATGATGCTGCCCTCACTCATAACAGAGCCTGCTAATACCTTACTACCAACCATCTTTTGTTCAGGATTAGATTCACCTGTTAAATGGCTTTCGTCTGCCCAACCCTCACCACTTTGTACAATACCATCAGCGGCAATTCTTTCACCATGATTTGCACGGAGTATATCGCCAATAACTACCTGATCAATCGGTGTAGTGACCCATTGCTGATGACGTTGGACACTCACTTGCTGTGGGGTTAATCTGAATAATAGTCCTAAGCTATTTAAGCTATTTTTTTTTTGCTGA
>NZ_AYSV01000079.1 GCF_000506865.1 Pelistega indica | reverse complement strand
CATTGACGGTTAATATTCTTTGGGGCGTATTCAACGGCTAGTGATTTTGTCATGGCGACGATACCCAATTTCGTGATAGGGTATATTGCATCTCCTACTCGTGCGATATTCCCTGCTACTGAGCTCATAGAGATAACTCGCCCACCAGATGGCATTTGTTGAATCATTTTCTGTGATAAATACATAGGTGCAAGTAAATTCGCATCTAGTAATGATTGCATATCAGCAAACTCTGTTTGTTGCCAATCTTTCCTTAATCGCAAGCCTAAATTATTAATAAGTACATCACAGCGTCTATTATGTCGCCTGAAAAAATCCATTAATTCATCAATTGCTTGTTGAGTAGACATGTCGCCACAATAAGCATTTAAGAAGACACCTTGTGCTTGTGCCTGTTTCACTGCATAGTTAAGTGCCTCTTGATTGCGACCATTGATATATACAGTAGCACCACTAGACGCTAATGCTATTGCCATAGAAAAACCTAATCCTTTGACAGAGGCAGATATAAAGACTGTTTTCCCTGTAAGATTAAAATGTTTTAAAAAAGAAGTCGTTGATAAACTAGTAAACTCATTCATAAATGATAATATTTAGGCTAAAATTCAAAAAACATTAAGGTTGAGATTGAGATTATGGATCAGGACAAAAATAATTTTCAATATGCAAAAGAACTAAAAGCAATAGCCAAAGGTAATAAAAAATCATTTCAGACGCTATACAACCAAGAAGTATCTTGGATGCTGACTTTTGCTTTTAAAGTACTTCGCAATTATAAACTTGCTGAAGATGCTGTTGTTGAAACCTTTAAAATCATTTGGAATAATGCTCAATATTATGAGGAAAGCCTGAACCACCCTCGTGGATGGATTTATACAATTTTTAGATTTCACCTGCAAAACACTATTCGTAAAAACTATCAGACTATTAAAGAAAGTAAAAAAGAACCTGATAATCTCATGAGCGAAATTTGTACAAACTTATATGCAGGGGTTAATCAATTTGTAGAGCCTGGGTCTTTTTATCAAGTTTTTGAAGAATTACCTGAAGAGACTCAAAAGACACTAATTACTACCTATTTTAGTGGGCGTAGCTTAGCTGATACAGCGACATTATTATCAATGCCTTTAGGTCGCTTGAAAGAAAATATCCAAATGGGGTTACGCTATTTAACTCAAAAAAGATCAACCTTCCAAGATATCAAGCATGATCATACTGTCTTCATTGGTGAATTTGTCTTGGGTGGTCTTACTGAAGCAGAGCAAAACAAAGCGCATGCCCTGTTGAATGAAGATCCAATTGCTGAAAAATTAACTTTTGTATGGGAAGAAGAGTTTTTACACTTTTTAAATCAGTTAATTTTAGAAAAAGCACCAGATAATTTATGGGTGAGGATTAAGCAAGCTACTCTTCCAGAAAAAGATTCAAGTATTGATACCAATGAATTAGATGATGAATTAGCGCTAACCGAAAATGCAGATCAGTCTAATAAGTTTTTATTTAGGTTGAAAAAATTCTGGATTAGTCGCAATTTTTGGCGTTACATTTAGCTTTTGTCTATTGGGATTAGTTGCTGCCCTATTAGTGTTTCATCCATTTGAAAACCCTATTCGTTATACAGCGACATTAACATCTACCACACCTCCAAATCAAGCAGCCTTTTTGCTTAGAGGACAAAGCAAAGCACATATTATTCCTATCATTAAACAAGATTTAGGAGAAACATTACGTTTACAGCTATGGCAGCGTGATTCACAAGGGCTTACCAAAGCCATTGCTCCTATTGATGGCAATAAAGAAACGTTGTTACCAAGCGACGTTGAGTTAAATCAAGGGGATACATTATTAATCAGTGTAGAGCCTGCAAATATTCAAAAACCGGAGAGTATTACTGGACAAATTCTTTATGAAGGTTTTGTCGTAAAGTTTTAACTGTTTCAGTAGTTTTCACCGTATTTTATCATTTGATTGTTAGCTCGGAAAAATAACATTTTGACGCAAAAAATTAGTAAAATTAACAATATTTAACTTTACTTAGAACGACTCAGACATGGCTCTTGCTTTACTTGTACTATTTCCTTTTTTAGGGAGTATCCTCGCTGGATTACTCCCCCAAAACGCACGAAATAGAGAAGCTATTCTTTCTGCTTTAGTCGCTCTTGCCTGTTCAACCATTGTTATCAGTTATGCTCCTGATATTTTTGCAGGAAAAATAATTGAGCACCAGATAGAATGGCTCCCCTTTCTTGATTTAAACATTATTTTTCGCTTAGATGGTTTTGCCTGGCTATTCGCTTTATTAGTATCATTAATGGGTGTTTTGGTCGTTATATACGCCCGATATTATATGGATCCCGCTGATCCTGTGCCTCGTTTTTTTGCTTTCTTTTTGGCTTTTATGGGGGCAATGCTAGGTGTAGTACTATCAGGTAATGTTATCCAGTTAGTGATTTTTTGGGAATTAACCTCCCTCTCTTCTTTTATGCTAATTGCTTACTGGCATCATCGTCCTGAAGCACGGCGAGGAGCTAGGATTTCTCTAACTATTACTGTTGCTGGTGGGTTCTGTTTGCTAGCTGCCATGCTGTTAATAGGTCAAGTAGTAGGTTCCTATGAATTAAGCGATATTCTAGCTTCAGGTTATCTTCTTCAAGGTAGCCCAAACTACACTCTTATCGTTGTGCTATTTGCTATAGGCGCATTGACCAAGAGTGCTCAGTTTCCTTTTCATTTTTGGCTACCAAATGCAATGGCAGCCCCTACTCCTGTTTCCGCTTATTTACATTCAGCGACATTAGTCAAGGCCGGAGTTTTCTTGCTAGCACGTTTCTGGCCAGTGTTAGCCAATACAGAACAATGGTTTTGGTTAATCGCCATACCTGGCTTATGCTCTTTGACGCTGGGTGCATATATTGCAACCTTTCAAAAAGATATGAAAGGTATTCTAGCCTATTCGACTATTAGTCATTTAGGACTCATCACGCTGCTATTAGGACTTAATAGCCATCTTGCCTTAGTAGCAGCCATCTTTCATATGATTAATCATGCAACGTTTAAAGCCTCTTTATTTATGGCGACAGGTATTGTTGATCATGAAACAGGAACACGAGATTTAGAAAAACTGTCAGGATTAAGACATGTAATGCCACTAACTACAACGTTAGCAACGGTAGCCGCCGCTGCAATGGCTGGCGTACCATTGTTAAATGGTTTTATTTCAAAAGAAATGTTTTTTTCGCAAACACTAGTAGTTAATGATGTTAAAAGTTATTTTTTACCTGTGATCGCAGTAGTAGCGAGTATTTTTAGTGTTGCCTATTCTCTACGTTTTATTACTAGAGTATTTTTTGGCTCTCTGAGCACAGAATTACCACGACAACCACATGAACCACCCAAATGGATGCTATTTCCTAGTGCTGTCTTAGTCTGCCTATGCATTTTAATTGGTATTTTGCCACATTATATTGTTGGACCAATCCTAGATATCGCTGCACATTCTATCCTAGCCGATCAGACACCTGAGATTGATTTGGCAATCTTTCATGGAATCAACTTACCCTTGTTAATGAGTATTATCGCTTTGATGGGGGGAATAGCTGTCTATTTTACGCTACGCCCCTATCTACAGATTCTCCCAGGAAGAACTCTTGGCCTGCATAAAATTGATGGTCGAACGATATTTGATAGTATTATGAATCAGCTTGATAATATGGCTGATACCGTGTTCAGTTATATTCACTCTAATCGTATTCAGACACAAATATTTTGGGTGGTGGCAATAACGTTATTCGTTACTGTTTTTTCTATTTGGCACTACGATTACTGGTTCCGGCTACCTCGTACTAAATTTAGCATAGCTTTTGCTTTACTTTGGGCTGTAGGTGCGCTATGTGCCTTAGGTGCTGCTTATCAAGCTAAATTCAATAGATTTAGAGCGGTTATTTTCACTGGAGGTGCTGGTATTGTCACTACCCTAACCTTTGCCTGGTTATCAGCGCCAGACCTAGCACTAACTCAACTCGTCATAGAGACTGTAACAGTTGTATTGCTATTACTCGGATTACGCTGGTTACCTAGGCAAAATCAAAAGAATATTCTCCTAGAAGATGAACTCGTCATTCGCTTACGCCATTCTCGTGATGCTATCATGGCTGTGTCAGTAGGACTGGGAATTGCCCTGTTAAGCTATGTAATGATTACCAGAAATACTATTCCCACAATTGGTAAATTTTTTAATGAGAATGCCTTGCCACAGGGAGGAGGCACAAATGTAGTCAATGTAATCATTGTAGACTTCAGGGCCTTTGATACCTATGGTGAAATTACTGTACTAGGGATAGTCGCTTTAACTGTTTATGCCCTACTACGCCGTTTCCGTCCTCCTGAAGAAAGCTTATATGCTCTTGAAAAAAGATTAACTATTACAACCAATGATTTAACTAAAATCAAGGAAAATGAAGCACTCCCTCGAGGGACATTTTTAGTTCCTAATGTATTGGCTCGTTTCCTTATCCCTGTTATTAATTTAATCGCTATTTTCTTTTTCCTTAGAGGACATAACTTACCAGGTGGTGGATTTGTTGCAGGAGTCATTTTTACGATAGGAATTATTATCCAATACATGATTAGTGGCATTCATTGGGTAGAAATGCACTCGAGAATTCGACCCCAAATTTGGTTATCTGCTGGTTTATTATTATCTCTATTGGCAGGGTTATTACCAGTCTTCATGCATAAACCATTTTTAACGGCATTAACTCTTGATTTGCATCTACCTTACTGGGAGACATACACTTATCTAGCGTCATGTTATTTGATTTAGGGGTATTTGCTTTGGTTGTTGGGGCTTCTACTTATATGCTAGTGGCGCTTGCCCACCAATCTTTACGCTCTCAACAACGCCAACAAGGAAGACAGTAATGGAAATTATTTATGCATTAGCGATTGGACTACTTGCTGGCTCAGGCGTATGGTTAATTTTACGGCCTAGAACCTTTCAGACTATTATCGGTATCTCCCTGCTCTCTTATGCGATTAACTTATTTATATTTGGAACAGGACGTTTGTTTGTAGGGGCTCCAGCTATCATTAATAAAACGGCACCTGTAGATACGCTTCTATATGCTGATCCTGTTCCACAAGCGCTTGTATTAACAGCGATTGTGATTGGCTTTGCTATGACAGCATTGATTTTAGTCGTCATTATGGCTAAACGAGGTTTATCCGGTTCAGACCATGTGGATGATGAGGGAGATACTGAGTGACGATAATTGACCATTTCCCTCTCTTAAGTATTGCTATACCCATGTCTGCTGGGGCATTAATTGTCTTTTTAAAAGAAAAAAGACGAAAAATCAATAAATTAATAGCATTATTCTCTTCTGTTGCTCAGTTAATCATAGGCATCACATTAATGCTAGCTGTATCCGGAAGCCTTTCCTCGGTACATTGGGTAAATAATATTGCTGTTTATCATTTGGGAAATTGGGCTGCGCCTTTTGGCATTGTACTCGTAGTAGATAGGTTAGCTGCCTTAATGCTAACTTTATCCGCCGGCTTAGGACTTATGTGCTTGATCTATTCGACTTCCTTATGGGATAGAGCCGGTGTACATTTTCACTCTTTATTTCAGTTTATTCTGATGGGAGTAAATGGTGCGTTTGTTACAGGGGATTTATTTAATTTATTCGTCTTTTTTGATGATATTTTTAGCAGCTTCCTATGGTCTGCTGTTGCATGGGTCAGGACAAAATAGAGTAAGCTCAGGATTTCACTATATTATTGTGAATTTAATGGGTGGTTTTTTAATGCTCATTGGTATTTCCATGATTTACTCGATTACAGGCACGTTAAATCTAGCTGATTTAGGCATGAAGGCCGGTAATTTAAGCCTTGATGAACGTATCCTATTTGAAACAGCTTGCGCTTTTTTGGCTACGGCATTTCTAATTAAAGCGGCTGCTTGGCCCCTTAGTTTCTGGCTAATCAATGCTTACTCTTCTGCGGTAGCACCTGTTGCAGCAATTTTCTCCATCATGACCAAAGTAGGTATTTATGCTTTATTAAGAGTAGGCTCTATTCTTTTACCAAGTGGTGCCCCAGCAGGCTTTGGGGGGGAATGGATGTACTACATCGGCTTATTTACTCTTGGTTATGGCGCTATTGGTCTCTTAGCAGAAAAAAATCTCAGCCGTATGATTTCTTTCTGTATAGTCATTTCTTCTGGCACCTTATTAACCGCTTTAGGAATGCCTGGAGTGGCATTAACAGGCCCTTCTCTTTATTATTTAGTAAGTTCAGTTCTAGCCTTAGGCGTTGCTTTCTTATTGGTTGAAATTATCCGGCGTACTGAGGCGGTACCACGCAGTGTTTTATCCGTCTCTTTAGAGGCGTTTGGTCTAGACCAAGACAAAACATCCGATTATTCTGGTGAGGTAGTTGGCGTAGCTATTCCCTCTTCAATGGCATTCTTAGGATTAGCTTTTTTTACATGTATTTTAATTATTGCTGGGTTACCTCCATTCTCCGGCTTTTTAGCAAAATTCGCCTTATTATCACAAGCTGTTAGATTGACTTACACGGAAATGGGAGAGACGTCATATAACGCCTGGTTATTAGTAATTTCTATGCTATTTTCTGGTATGGTAACTGTTATTGTCCTTGGACGTACAGGTATCCGACTTTTTTGGGGTTCTGGCACTTTAAACCCTCCAAAATTAAGTCTTCGAGAAGCCTTACCAATTGCTTTATTATTAATGGCTTGTTTATATATTACGATCTGGGTGAGTGATGTGATGTCATACATGAATGCCACTGCACATTCATTGGATGATCCTTATGAATATATGCAAGCAGTATCTAGTAATACTCTTCCCACAGCTAGCTCAGGAGGAGATTAATGATGTTTAATCTATTCTTTTGGGTACCGATGAGTATTTTTTTGACAGTATTGTGGCTATTACTGAATAACACAATAGATGTCGCACAAGCTTTATTAGGTTTTTTAATCAGTTTTACGCTGGTTATTCTTTCCTTAAAATTACGTCCCGATTTAGCCTACCCTCGGAAATTATGGTTAATAATTAAACTCATCTTACGTGTAGTAAGCGATATTTTTAAATCAAACCTAGATGTTGGACGACTAATCTTGCAATGGAAACGTAATGATTTTACTTCCGGCTATGTCTATATCCCCTTGGAAATCCGAGATCCTCATGCATTAGCCGTTTTAGCGTGTATAGTGACTTATACGCCTGGTACTGTATGGTCTGGCTTAACCGAAAATGATTATATTCTACGTTTGCATGTATTAGATTTAGATGATGAATCAGAATGGTTTAACATCATTAAATATCGATATGAAAAGCTTCTCTTGGAAATATTTGAATGAATATTAATTTAATAACGTATGCTGCACATTTTGCTATTTTATGCTTTGCATTAGGGACTGTGATTTGTACTATTCGTTTGTTTAAAGGGCGTAGCCGCAAGATCGTGCTTGGGGGTTAGATGCTATGTATGTGAATGCTATGTTATTAATTATCACCCTGGGTATACTGTTTAGATCTTCATGGTATTATGATATTGCTTTGCTAATTGCGCTATTTGGCTTTGCTGGAACAGCGGCTTTAGCAAAATTTCTACTAAGAGGTGAGGTAATTGAACCATGATGACGATGATTCCTTTTCTTCCCAGCTTATTTATTGCTATCTTGCTAGTTTTGGGTGGTATAGTCACTTTAATTGGTACCTTAGGTCTATTACGTTTTCCTGATTTTACTGGACGTATTCATGCAACAACCATGGGAAATACCTTAGGAACAATCTTCGTATTGCTTGCCTCAGCCATCATGACCTACTATGTCGGTGACAGAGTTATGTTTCACGAAATTGTCATAGTAATCTTCTTATTCATTACCTCACCTATTTCTGCTATGCTCCTAATGCGTTCATATACTTTACGAGAAGAAAGAATAGGTAATAACAATAATTAAACTGCAATCTTTTATAACCTCATGGACAAACAAACTTCTTCTTATCCTTTCTCAGTAGGTGTGATTGCACTTATTTTTTCGATGCTCTCTTTATGTATCGGAACCTCTTTTGCTAAAGGTCTTTTTCCTGTGCTAGGTGCACAGGGTACATCAAGTTATCGATTACTTTTTTCTGCGCTATTGCTTTGGTGTATATGGCGTCCTTGGCGTTTTTCTCTCAATATTGGCCAAGTTAAATTGCTACTATTTTATGGTGTTTCATTAGGTTTGATGAACTTATTGTTTTACATGGCATTACGCACCATTCCTTTAGGCGTAGCTATTGCTATTGAGTTCTGTGGACCATTAGGCTTGGCGCTATATTCTTCTAGACAAAAAATTGATATTCTTTGGATTGGTTTAGTCATTATTGGTTTATCCTTCTTAATCCCCTTTGAAAATACCACTGCATCTTTAGATCCTACTGGTTATTTTTTATGCTGTATGCTGTGTGCTTTTTTTTGGGCATCTTATATCATAGTGGGACAAAAAATAAAAACGATCCATCCTGGTCAAGCTAGTACAGTGGGTATTACCATTGCTGCTTGTGTAACATTACCCTTTTCATTATCCCATCTTGGGATAGAATTTTGGCAGCCACAACTATTCGGCCTTGGCCTATTAGTAGGTATTTTATCTAGTGCTCTCCCCTACTCATTAGAGATGATCTCACTTCGTTCCTTAGATCGTAAAACATTTGGGGTCTTATTAAGTCTAGAACCTGCTTTTGGTGCAATTACAGCAAGTATTATTTTGCAAGAGTTTCTCAGCCTATCTCAAATCCTTGCCATTATTTGTATTGTCTCTGCCTCCATCGGCTGTATATTAACAGCTAACCGTAAATTATCATCTTAACTAAGGGAAATATGATGGATACTGATTTCTACTCCTTTAATGCCCAAACAATTGATAATCAATCGTTTAATTTTGAACAATTAAAAGGCAAAGTAGTATTGATTGTGAATACGGCTTCCCAATGTGGTTTTACCCCACAGTATAAAGAACTAGAGAAGCTATACCAAACATTCCGTAATCAAAACTTCATGATTTTAGCCTTTCCTTGTAATCAATTTGGACATCAAGAGCCAGGAGATGCCGTTGAAATAAAGCATTTTTGTGAGTTAAATTATGGAGTTACTTTTACTTTAATGGCAAAGGTTGATGTAAATGGTGATAATGCTCATCCTTTGTTTACCTGGTTAAAAAAACAAAAGTCAGGGATTATGGGAGAACATATAAAGTGGAATTTTACTAAATTTCTGGTTAATAAAAATGGTTTAGTCATCGGTCGTTATGCACCACTGACTAAACCAAGCAACTTAAGTAAAGATATTCAACAAGCTATTTTGAATGAGTGAGTGTCATTGTATACACTTTATTTTTGTATCGATACTCCGTAAGCATTGTTAAGCCTTCACTTGGACAATACCATTCAGTAACCCCTAAATCTCTTTCTTTGGGGGCTTTTTTACGCTGTGTTACCGTATCAAATAAAGCCCCCTCAGAGACTTTTGCGGCATAGTTAATAGGCATACAACTTTTGTCACCTTGACTAGTTTGTATCATTCGTGATGCACCTACTTTAGCACTAGCACTTCTAAATGAGGCATTATCAATTGTAGCTTCGCCAATTTTCCCACTATTCTTAGATAAATACATTTCTGCCTGTGCATCACCTTGGTAATGTCGAGATGGAATAGTTTGGCCTGTTTCTACTTGTTGAGCTGGCTTAAAAAACAAACCACTTAAATTAATTGCTACAGAAGATTTAAAAAAAAGGCATACTCGCTGTTGGTGAGTCCAAATTACCATTTAATTTAGCCTCTTTATCATTAACAGACAATGTTAAAAGCCCATGTGTATTAGGTGCCATCACCTGATTAGGAAGATTAAGTCTTAAATTTAGTTTGGCTGTACACTGTGTAGGTGATTTATAATCTACACTCATCACATTAATCTGAAAATCAGCCATATTTTCACTTACTCGGCCATTTAGCACTTGCCCAGATTTAAGCCAAGGACTATCACAAAAAGCGCTGTCAGCTGTTGAGGCAAATGCTGGCTGTAGTAACGCTCCTAACGATAATACCAAGATGGTTTTACGATTAAATAGCATTATTTCCCCTCTAATACTTTCAAGATACTTGTTTTTTGCTGATCCCTAGCCAAATCTATCGCACTCTTATGTACTTGATTTATGGCTTTAGGGTCAGCACCAGCAGCTAATAGTACTTTTACTGTATCCAATTTGCCAGATGAAACAGCCATCATAATTGGTGATGTGCCGTCAGCAGAAGGTGCATTAGGGAAAGCTCCTTGAGAAAGCAAAAACTCCACCATTTTTGTTTTTCCATTCGCCGCAGCATAGTGTAGAGGTGCCCAACCTAAGCGATTAACTTTCGCTCCTCGTTGAATTAATGCTTTTGCAAAATCAATATCACCAATAATGGCAGCATACATCAGTGGTGTTTCATCAAATTTATTCGCTAAATTGACGTCAGTTTTTGGATTTTTAGCTAATAACATATAGGCATCTTTAGAGTCCTCTCTAACCGCATAAATAATCGCAGGATGCCCTTCTTTATTTAATTCATTAGGATCTTGACCATTTGCAAGCTCTTTCTCAATCGTATCATAACGGTTATTTTTAACGTCATTCCACCAATCAGCCCAGACAGTCTGTGATGTCAGTGTTAAAGCCATTGCCATTAATCCAGTTTTAAATAAGTGCTTTTTCATAAAAATTCCAATCCAATAAGTAAGTTCTAAGTGTAGGCAATTATTTAAATAAATACACTATTTTTATTGCAAATTATGTTAACTTTCGTAAAGATTACATTTCATTGTGCTACGGAAACTTTGCTAAATAAGCGATAAAAGTTTTCGGTTGTCTGCGTAGCAACTTCTTTTACCGTTACACCTCGTAACTCAGCAATTTTTTCAGCCACATGAATAACCTTAGAGGGATCATTTAGTTTACCTCTATAAGGGACTGGTGCTAAATAAGGTGAATCAGTTTCTATTAGTAATCGGTCTAGAGGTACATATTGTGCTACTTCATGGACTTGCTGAGCATTTTTGAACGTTACAATGCCTGATAAGGAAATATAAAATCCTAAATCCAATGCTTTTTGAGCAATCTCTTTGGTTTCAGTAAAACAATGCATAACACCACTGCATATCTCCGCACTCTCTTCACGCATAAGACGGATAGTATCTTCACTAGCATTTCTGGTATGAATGATTAAGGGTAGCTGTGCTTGTATTGCTGCTTGTATATGTGTTCTAAAGCGATTTCTTTGCCAATCAAGTGGCTCTGATAAACGATAATAATCCAAACCAGTCTCACCAATAGCGACCACTTTGGGATGTTGAGCAAATTTAAGCAATTGCTCTACTGTTAGCTCAGGCGTATCCTCGTAGTCAGGATGTACGCCAACTGACGCTGATAAGACTGGATACTGTTCAACCATTGTTAATAACTGTGTCCAATCGGGTAAATTTACGCTAACACATAGTGCATGATTGACCTGATTATTTTTCATATCAAGTAAAATCTGCACTATATTTTCTCTAAGTTCTGGAAAGTCCAAATGGCAATGTGAGTCGATATACATAACAAAATCTTATTTAATACACGCTAAACTAATTTTTTGTAAAGTTGATTGGATAAATAACTTTGCATTCAAAGGATGTTTTGCAATTCGTTGTTGGCTCGCTAAATAAGGATAGAGCGCCACAAGTGCATCACCTTTGCTAATATTGTTAGCTAGTTGAGTAAGTTCTGGGGTTAATGACTGATAAAAACGTGGTGACAATCCACTTTTTACTAGACTTAAATCACTAACAAAACATTGTAAAGCTCTAATCCATTCTGAAGCAGGAATTTTTTCTAACCTTGTGACAAAAGTATCCATATTAGGAATTTGTTTTTGTACAAGATGATGGGTAAATTCTTTTAGCCAATAAGTTAATGGCTCAACTTCAGAGGTACTCTGTTTAAGTGCACTTAATGGTGCCCCAGAATTAGCTGCCAACCATATTTCTGCGTCTTTAATCCCCTGTTCCTTTAACCACTGGAGTGATACGGATGTCTCTGGAATAGGTAACGCTAAACGTCGGCAACGTGACAGAATAGTCGGTAATACTTTTTGAGTCGCGTGAGAGAATAATAAAAAAAATAGTTCCTTTGGCAGGCTCTTCTAATACTTTTAAAATAGCATTTGCGGATACAGTATTAAGACTTTCAGCTGGTCCTAGGACAATTACCCTATAGCCCCCTCTAGATGTACTCAAGGTCATGAACTCCTCATTTTGTCTAATTTGCTCAACCTTAATTTCAGTGGATAATTTATTCTCTCCTGTAGCAACTATCTCATCCTCATTAAGTAGACCAAGCTCTTGCTTCAAGGCATCAGGGATAATCAAACGATAGTCTAGGTGATTGCCTAAATCCATCCAATGACATGATTGACAATGACCACAAGCTAGTCCATGCTGAGGTTTTTCACATAGCAATGATTTGGCAGCAGCTATACAAAAAGCTAATTTACCAATACCCTCTTGTCCATGAATCAGCCATGCATGAGAAAATCTCTCCTTAGAGGATAACCATTCTTGTGCAATTTGTTTTTGCCATGGATAAAATTCATTCATCGCCATCTTAAGCTAACCGTTCTTCTAAAATAGAGGTCAGAAATAATTTAATTTTTTCGATAGATTGAGTCGAGTCCACAACCACAAAGCGCTGCGGATATTGTTCGGCTAAGCGCAAATACATTTGCCTAACATTCGTAAAAAATAATTCAGATTCTTTCTCAAAGCGATCTAATACACGAGTATTGCTCATACGTTGTTTAGCCACTTCCAATGGTACATCAAATAAAAGTGTCAGATTGGGTTGAGTATCACCGTGAACCCATTCAGCCAATTGTTGAATTCTCTCTATAGGGTAATGCCTACCTCCACCTTGATAGGCTAATGTAGAATCCGTAAAACGGTCACTGATAATCACTTTACCCTCATTTAGTGCGGGTTTGATGACTTGATTAACACTTTCTTCGCGTGCCGCAAACATTAACAATACTTCAGATGTCTGAGTCATCTGTTGAGATAATAATAACTCCCGTAATTTTTCACCTAGCACAGTACCACCAGGCTCGCGGGTTAACACTACCTTATAATTTTTTTGCTTAAAAAAATCAACCAACCATTCTGTGTGCGAGCTTTTACCTGCACCATCCACACCTTCTAACGTTAGGAAAAATCCTGTCATTTTTGTCCTTGTTTGAGAATAAATTTTTGTACATTTTGGTTATGTTGAGGCAAGTTTTCGGCAAACTCACTCGTACCATCTCCCCTTGATACAAAGTAAAAATAATGATGGTTTTCAGGGTGTAACACAGCCTTTAAGGCTAAATCTCCTGAACTCGCAATGGGTGTCGGGGGAAGCCCTTTTCGAGTATAAGTATTCCATGGTGTATCGGTTTGCAAATCCACTTTTCTAATCTTATTCTGATATTTATCACCCATTCCATAAATCACTGTTGGGTCTGTCTGTAATAACATATTTGCTTTTAACCGATTAATAAAAACACCTGCTATGCGCTTTCTATCTTCGCCATGACCTGTTTCTTTTTCAACAATAGAAGCCAAAATTAATGCTTCATAAGGTGTTTTAAAAGGTAAGTTTTCAGCACGATTATCCCAGTTTTTCTTTAGGTTGTTTTGTCCTTCTTGATAAGCCTGTTGGATAACCATAAAATCTGAGTCACCCGGTGTAAAAACATAAGTATTGGGAAATAATAAGCCTTCCATACTGGTCATTGAATCAGGCGCATTGAGCTTTTTCAATAGCTCTTGATCGGTAATATTGCTAAGTGTTTTTTCAATATCTGGATGCTGGGTAATAGCTTGTCGAATTTGTTTATACGTCCATCCCTCAACAAATAAAATTGTGCGCTTAGCAACCTCGCCATTTGCAATCATAGCTAGTACGTCAGGTGCCGTTTGTCCTTGTTTAATTTCATAAGTACCAGCCTTTAATTGGCTCACCTGTCCTGTATATCGAGCATAGTAAGTAAATAGTAGATTATTAACAGGAACATTATTTTTAATCAGAATATCAGCAATGTTCTTAATAGAAGACCCCTTAGGGATTTTCACCATAACACTCTCTTTAGTAAGCTTTAGAGGGGTTGTTTGCCATTCTTTGAGCTGGTAATAGCCAATACCAGCCATGACTGATATGATAAAAACAATAAAAATAATTAATTTTTTAATCATTAGTGCCCTTGATTTTAATTAACTTATTGTTGGACTTGAAATAACTATATAAAATTATTAAAAGCTTATTGTATCAGGCTTGATAGGGTTTTTAATGTGTTTCTTTAGAAAACTAGCGTACTATATAATAATAGGTATTAGGTAAATTATAAACAAAGGATAGTATTTAATGAAACAAGCACCATTGAGTCAATTTGCCATATTAAAAGTTGAGGGTGAGGACAGCCTAACGTTTTTACAAGGTCAACTTAGCCAAGATATGCAGCAAGTAAAAGCGGATAATGCCCTACTATCAAGCTATTCAAACCCTAAAGGTAGAGTTTTTGCTACTTTTTTATTGTTGGCAGGATACCTCTCAAGCACATACTTATTATGCATTAGTCCAAAGAGATATTGCTACTTTTTTACAAAAACGTTTAACCATGTTTGTTCTTAGGGCTAAGGTTAGTATTTCCATCCTAACATCTGCTATGTGGGCTGTATGGGGTGAAGATGTGGCGGCATTGACGACAACTTATCCATTTATTGAGTCATTAACTAATATACCTTTGACTCTATCAAACAATGAGAAACCACAATTTAAAGTCATTACACATAATCAAGTGACTGTTATTAAATTTCCGTCCGTTGATGCCACACAGCGTTTATTAATCATAAGTGAAAGCCCCTTATGGACAGTTCAAGAGGCTACTGGAGATGAGAACGAGTGGTATGCACAAGATATTTTGCTAGGTCTTCCATGGATTGGGGATAAAACCAAAGAGCTATTTGTCGCTCAAAGCATTAATTTAGATGCTATTGGTGCTATCAATTTCAAGAAAGGATGTTACCCCGGACAAGAAGTTATTGCTCGAAGCCACTATTTGGGCAATCTCAAAAAACGTAGCATTCCTGCTTATATTACTCTTCCGGTCACAAATGCGGATGAGTTATTAGGTTCAGACGTAATACAAGATGGAAATCCAATTGGACAAGTCGTGAATGCCACTACAGTTGAAGATAAAATTTACCTGCTAATCGAATTAACTATCAAAAACCTTGAAGATGATGCTGCTATTGAATTAGCACAATTATCTGGTAATACCCTGCACTTTCTTGATATCCCTTACTCTTTAGAAAAGCCAGAGTAAGAGTGGATTAAAAAATTTTGAGTGTAATTTAAAAAATAGATAATAAGTGATTTATAAGGCGCGTTGTGTGGAGGGGCGCAGCCTCCTAGCTCGGCAATGCCTTATAGGGTATCCCTCATGTAGCGATCCTTGCCACGGACAAGTCTCTCAGCGAACAGCCCTGCGTCTTTCTGTCGTCACACAACGCTTAAAGGTATTATATAGAAAAATTACTATCGGTACTAATAAGGAATAGACAAGCAATAATCCTACTGTTATCAAGTAGTGTACTAACTATAGATTCTCTCGATAGTACACTAATGAAAATACGCTATTTATTAAACTATTAAAGATTCGCTAAAGGATGTTCTTCACCTTCTGGCACAGGATCTTCAAAGAAATAATCAATAGCATCAGAAGATACATCAGCCACCGATTTGAATTTCCAATCAGGTTGTTTATCTTTATCAATTAATAAGGCACGAATACCTTCTTGGAATTCACCCAGTTGTGCGGCATGCATAGCCACGTTAAACTCAAGCCTAAATACATCCGCTAAAGAAGAATGCTTAGTTTTCTCTAGTAAATCCATGGCTAAAACAAATGATAGTGGAGACCCTTTTTGTAAGGTTTGAGCGGCACGAGACAGCCAAGGGTCTTCATGATTAGCAAGACTTACTAACATGCCATAAAGCTTTTCTAAATCATTTGTCTGGCATAGCTTATTAATGAAGGCGTAATTTGTTTCTAATGGACCTTTCTCTGTGCTGTATGAATGATTATGTAAAACTGCACTGATTAAATCATCATTCTGATGGCGTTTTGTCGTAGGAAACCATTCTGCTTGAGTGAGTTCTTGGATAATTTGCGCCCAACTCTCTCGCTTGATATTGAAATTAGCCATATGCGTAAATAAGGCATCATTAGCACCAATTTGTGCACCTGTAGCCGCTAAAAAGCGTCCTGTTAAGCCAGGAAGACGGTTCAGCATCCAACTCCCCCCCACATCAGGGAATAAGCCAATACTAATTTCTGGCATAGCCATACGAGTCGTCTCGGTAACAATACGATGACTTGCCCCCATCATTAAGCCCATGCCTCCACCCATGACTATGCCATCGCCATAACAGACGACTGGCTTAGAATAAACATGGATGTGATAATCTAATCGATACTCTTGTGAGAAAAAGTCTCTAGCTACTTGATTTTGCCATACACCACCCTCTTGGTTTTGTAGCATGGATTTATAGAGTGCATGTAAATCACCGCCAGCACAAAACGCTTTACCCCCTGCACCTTGTAGAATGATGGCAACAACAGAGCTGTCTTGTTCCCATTCCGTCATTTTCTCTTGAAGTAGTTGAGCCATTTCCACTGAGAAACCATTCAATACCTGAGGCTGATTTAACGTTGCTACCGCGATTTTGAAACCATTTGACGCATTGATGGTTTCAAATAATACTACTGAACTCATAATGTCTCCTCGTGTTTATTTTTAATACTTTTATGCATATTCATCGTAGTCAATTTTTTTTGCTCGATCAGGCTTTAAATGTTTTTTCTTTAAAATACCTGCTTTTCGGTGAATAGCCCTACGTTTTCTAGACTCTTTGGGATCAAACGTTAATTGACGACATAATTCGATTCTATCATTAGGTTTTAATTGTTGCTGTAAGCTAGCTTTTTGTCCAAAAATTCCTACACCTAAGGTTGTTAAGTCTAGGTTTGGAAAATCCGTCTTAAAGCTTGTCTGCTTAATTGCCTCTTCTACACAGCAAGTACTGGGAACAGTTAATATTTGATGCCAAATAGTCGTAGGACTCTCTGCATAAATAAGTTCTATCTGAATATCATCCATAAATAGCTTGTGCTCGTTGAGTAAAAGAATCTATAAAACTATTGGCAATGCGATTAAAGACAGGACCAATGAGCAATGCCAATGCTCGACTACTAAAATCGTAATCTAGCGAAAAAACTACCTTACAGGCGCTTTCATCCAAAGCAATAAACTCCCAACTTCCCACCAAAGCTGAAAAAGGACCATCAACTAATTGCAAGGTGATTTTATGAGGAAAATCGTGAGTATTTTTTGTTGTAAATGTCTGTGTTAGTTTTGCAAAACTGATAGTCACTGAGGCAATCATACCGTCAGCAGTTTGCTCTTTGATCGTAGCCCCTCCGCACCAAGGCATAAATTCGGGGTATTTATCGACGGCAGCGACTAATTCAAACATTTGAGCATCGCTATATGGAAGCAATACAGAGCGTTTAACCGTTTGCATAAAAAATAACCTTTTAATCTTCAACCTATATTAAAGGTGATTGTTCTTCATAATACGCTCTTTTTCGCGTTGCCAATCACGATCTTTGGCACTATCCCGCTTATCGTGTAACTTTTTACCTTTTCCTAGACCAAATTCCAATTTAATTTTGCCACTTTTATAGTGTAAATTAAGCGGTATTAAGGTATAACCTCGAATTTCCACTTTACCAATCAAACGATTAATTTCTTGTCGATGCATTAGTAACTTACGTGTACGAGTCGCTTGAGGGTGAATATGTGTAGAAGCTGTAGCAAGAGGACTGACATGCATATTCAATAGATATAATTCGTTATCACGAACAATAACATAGCTCTCACCTAATTGGACCTTGCCAGCACGAATTGATTTGACCTCCCAACCCTCTAAAGCAATTCCTGCTTCAAAACGATCTTCGATAAAATAATCATGACGTGCTTTTCTATTTTCTACAATACTCATCTTTAAAAATATTTTAATAGTTGTTGTTAGCTGATTATTATACTCATTTTAGCTAGCAGATAGCATAAATTAGGATTGTATTTGGAATGCGAAATCAGATTATTATTAATCCTTTATTTGAATGTTGACATACCACTTTCAACAGGGAATCTTTATATCAAAAGCATAATCTTATTGATAATCTGATTGTATTTTTAATACGATTTTTATAGCCACTTATGTGAGCTGTTTAATATCCTGAATAATTGGCTTAAAAAATGGATTGTCGCCACTCTCCAACCATTCAAATAGTACCATTTCCGTACTTAGTAAAGTGACACCTGCCTGACTAGCTCTTCTAAGTGCCATCTCTTTATCAATACTTTTACGTGAACCACAGGCATCTACAACTAAATAACACTGATAATGATTTTGCTCATGAATACCCAAAAGACTTTGCAATACACATACGTGAGTCTCACACCCAATAAATAATAGATGAGTACGTTTAGTGTGTTGGCTAATCTCCACTAATTTTTGAATAAAACCGTGCTCTTTAGCCGCACTAAATGTCTTTTTTTCTATTACCTCACCACGATAAGCATATAAATCGGATATGGTTTTACCTATTTTATCTGGATAATGTTCTGTCGTAATCACAGGAATTTTAAATAGGTCTGTCGCTTTGAGAATAGCTAGACTATTAGCCAATACCTGTTGGACATTCATCATTGAAGGCATCAGTTTTTCTTGGTGGTCAATCATCACCACAATGCAATCTTGTGCCCTCAATAACATATTAATCCCCTGTTATACCATCATTTTTGTGTTGTTTAATAACAGTCATCGCTGATGAAATCAATCCTGCCATATCAGATAAATTCGCTGGTAGGATCAATGTGTTTGACTCCTTCGCTACTTTAGAGAACGCATCAACATAGCGGTCAGCAACTTGTAAGTTAACTGCTTCTAAGCCACCTGGTTGGCCAATCGCCTGAGATACCTTTGTAATCGCTTCAGCTGTTGCATTAGCAATAGCTACTGTTGCAGCAGCCTCACCCTCAGCCTTATTAATTTGAGCCTGTTTTTCACCTTCAGAACGAGCAATCGCTGCCTCACGTTCCCCTGTAGCAATATTGATTTGCTCTTGTCTACGACCTTCAGAAGCCGCAATTAATGCCCGTTTTTCACGCTCTGCTGTAATTTGTGCCTGCATAGCACGTAAAATTTCAGCAGGGGGAGTTAAGTCTTTAATTTCATAGCGCAATACTTTTACGCCCCAATTTGCCGCTGCTTCATCTAAAGAAGAGACAACGCTACTATTAATAAATTCTCTTTCCTCAAACGTTCTATCCAATTCTAACTTACCAATGACAGAACGTAATGTCGTCTGTGCTAACTGTGTAATTGCATTAATATAATTAGAAGAGCCATAAGAGGCACGCATAGGATCGGTTACTTGGAAATAAAGTACACCATCAACCTGTAATTGCGTATTATCTCGAGTAATACACACTTGACTAGGCACATCTAGAGGAATTTCTTTCAGACTATGTTTATAAGTAATTTTTTCAATAAAAGGTATCACAAAGCGTGGTCCAGGTGTCAGTGTCCTATCATATTTTCCTAGACGCTCAACAACCCATGCATGTTGTTGAGGTACGATAGCCACTGCTCTAATAATGATAATAATTGCCAAAATTACTAGTACTAACCAGAAACCATCTAAACTACCAAATACATCTGCCATTCTCTCTTCTCCTTTGTCAGTTCTATCACTCTTATTGCTTTGGTGTGAGGATTAATGAAACTCCATTAATATCGCTAATAACATAGTTCCCAGCTACACCATCCTGAGTACAATTAGGGGCTAAAACAGCTTGCCACTGTGTTCCTCTATAGTGCACAACCGTAGAACGAGGCATATTCCAATTGTTCACATAAATAACCGTACCAATATCCATATTGACATTGACATCACTTGTTGGCGTAGTTAATGATGATTTAGATTTAATACCAAAAAATTTAAAAACAAAAACACCCAACAATAAAATAAGGACAAAAATACCTAGTTGCCAATAAATTGATAATTCAAAAAAGGCGACTAGTCCTGCTGCAAACATGGCAATGGCAAGGAACATTAAATAAAATGTCCCAGAGAGCACTTCTAAAATAAGAAAAACAATGGCTAAAGTAAACCAAACCCACATCAAATACACCTCATTAAATTTATGCTTTGATAAAGGAAAATATGTGCACTAGCTGATTATGGTAGTGTTACTGCCCTTCTCCCTACTAGTGCAACCTCTCTTATGACTATTAGTATGATTAGCGTACGCCTAAGAGCTCTACTTCAAACACTAATGTTGCATTAGGAGGTATAACACCTCCTGCTCCACGGCTACCATAGCCTAATTCAGCAGGAATTGTTAACTTACGAACGCCCCCAATTTTCATTCCTTGAACGCCTTTATCCCAACCTTTGATAACATAGCCTGCATCTAAAGGGAATTCAAATGGGTCATTGCGATCTTTACTAGAATCGAACTTTTGTCCATTGTCTAATAACCAACCCGTATAGTGAACAGTCACAAGATTCCCACTTTTTGCCTCTTCACCGTCACCTATTTTGATATCTTCAATGATTAATTCACTCATAGCTCTCACCTTTTTAACATATTAATTAATACTTATTGTTGATTATAACAACTAAACACTACTAATCTATGACGATAAGTATAGTTATATGACAAAACCCATTGTGATGAGACGATGATTTGCTGACTTGCTAAATAGATAAATGAATTTAGCGATTAGGCTATTTTCGTTAAATGATTTTGTCGAGCAGTCTTTTTTAAATTAAACGACTACTCGACTTTATGCAATCTATAATAAATTCAATTAATGAACTATTTTCGTTAAATGATTTTGTCGAGCAGTCTTTTTACCAAATCCAAAAGACTGCTCGCCGAAAACGTTATTTTATCCAATAGAAAACCCATTATTATAACACAATAGGTTTATCTCTACGATGCCAGAGTTGCAAATAATTATCTTATTTGTAACTCTGTTTAATCATGGTTTGGCTAGTTTAGCTAGCTAGTTTTTGCCATGTATCTACAACGGTATCAGGGTTAAGTGACATAGAAAGGATACCCTTATCTTTAAGCCATTGAGCCAAATCAGGATGATCTGAAGGGCCTTGTCCACAAATACCGACATATTTACCGGCTTTTAAGCAAGCATTGATAGCACGCTCTAACATAAATAATACAGCTGGATCGCGCTCATCAAAGTCTGCTGCTAATAATTCCATACCTGAATCGCGGTCTAGACCTAAACTTAATTGAGTCATGTCATTAGAACCAATAGAGAAACCATCAAAGTATTCTAGGAATTGATCGGCTAAAATAGCATTACTAGGAACTTCACACATCATGATTAGACGCAAGCCATTCTCACCACGTTTTAAACCATTTTCTGCTAACAAGTTCACTACACGCTCTGCTTGACTTAAGGTACGAACAAATGGAATCATGATTTCCACATTAGTTAGTCCCATTTCTTCACGAACAAAACGTAATGCCTCACACTCCATACGGAAACATTCAGCAAAATCCTCAGAGATATAGCGAGAAGCTCCGCGGAAGCCTAACATTGGATTTTCCTCTTCTGGCTCATAGCGAGAACCACCCACTAATTTACGGTACTCATTTGACTTAAAGTCAGACATACGGACAATAACTGGTTTCGGATAGAAGGCAGCAGCAATCGTAGCAACACCTTCCGCTAGTTTTTCCACAAAGAACGCTCTAGGACTAGCATAACCACGTGCAGCAGACTCCACCGCTTTTTTCAAATCACTTGCGACATTTGGATAATCCAACACTGCTTTAGGGTGAACGTTAATATTGTTATTAATGATAAACTCTAAACGTGCTAAGCCAACACCTTTATTTGGAATTTGAGCAAAGTCAAAAGCAAGCTGAGGATTACCTACGTTCATCATAATTTTGACAGGAATCTCTGGCATTTCGCCGCGACGAACTTCTTCAACTTCTGTTTCTAAGAATCCGTCATAAATGCGACCTTCGTCACCTTCTGCACATGATACTGTTACTTCTGCATTTTCAATTAATACCTCAGTACCGTCTCCTGTACCCACCACGGCAGGGATACCTAATTCACGGGCGATAATCGCTGCATGACATGTACGACCACCACGATTCGTAACAATTGCTGCTGCACGTTTCATCACTGGTTCCCAGTTAGGGTCAGTCATGTCAGTAACTAAGATATCGCCGGCTTGAACTTGATCCATATGAGCAATATCATGAATAATGCGTACTTTACCTGCACCAATTTTTTGACCAATCGCACGACCTGTTGTTAACACTGTGCCTGTTGCTTTTAGTTTATAGCGTTGTTGAATATCATGGCTAACTTCTTGAGACTTAACTGTTTCAGGGCGAGCTTGAAGAATATAAAGTTTACCGTCAATACCGTCACGTCCCCACTCTACGTCCATTGGGCGTTGATAGTGTTTTTCAATAATAACGGCATAACGAGCAAGCTCAGTTACTTCATCATCAGTTAATGAATAACGATTACGATCAGTCACTGGCACATCAACAGTTTTAACAGCATTTTCACCAGGTTTGCGATCCTCGTTAAATTCCATTTTGATGAGTTTTGAACCGATACGGCGACTAATAATTGGATACTTATTATTTGCTAGCGCTGGTTTAAATACATAAAACTCGTCAGGATTAACAGCACCTTGAACAACTGTTTCACCAAGACCATAAGAAGAAGTAATGAAAACAACATCAGGGAAACCAGACTCTGTATCAATCGTGAACATTACCCCTGCACTACCCTTATCAGAACGAACCATGCGTTGGATACCAGCTGATAAAGCCACATCAGCATGAGCATAGCCTTTGTGTACACGATAAGAAATAGCACGGTCATTGTATAGAGATGCAAATACATGGCGAATTTTATCTAGTACATCATCAATACCAGCTACATTCAAGAAAGTCTCTTGTTGTCCTGCAAAAGAAGCATCAGGTAAATCCTCGGCTGTTGCTGAAGAACGTACAGCAAAAGTACCTTTACCATCTGTATCTAACTTAGCAAATGAATCACGAATTTCTTGTTCGAATTGAGCAGAAAATGGTGCTTCAATAATCCATTGACGAATTTCTTGACCGGCATTAGCTAATGCTCTTACATCTTCTGGATTTAATGTGGTTAAACGCTCTGAAATACGTTTATCAAGACCTGAATCTTTCAAAAAATCACGAAACGCTTGAGCCGTCGTAGCAAAACCACCAGGAACACGTACTCCAGCGTTGGCTAATTGACTAATCATTTCACCAAGTGAAGCATTTTTACCCCCGACGATATCTACATCGGTCATGCGAAGATTTTCAAAAGGTATTACATAAGACATTGATGTCTCCCAATAAAAAAGAAAGCTTATTTATTCAAAAAACCAGTAAATTCTTAATAATTTTCTCAATAAATACGCCTATATCAGGAAAATATCTTTAATATACGTTATTGTAACCCCTTAGCGATAATTTTGGGTATTTTTTTAAGGAAAATTTATGTCATTGCCTCAAAAAACAGTGTTTATTATTTCTGACGGTACAGGAATTACAGCTGAAACCTTTAGTCATTCAGTACTTAGCCAATTTACTGAGCACTATTCTTTTAAACAAATTCGCGAACCTTTCGTCACCACTGTTGATAAAATTAAAGAAATTATTGCTCGCATTGATGAAATTGCCGAAACAGATAGCCCACCTATTATTTTTAGCACTATGGTGGATCAAGAATTAGTCGATTATATGCGCCACTCTAAAGGTATTTTTCTTGATATTTTTGGTGCCTGTGTGAATACATTAGAATTAAGTTTACAAGTCCGCTCTAACCCAACTGTGGGGCGTTCGCACTTAGATGCCAGTTCTGAGGCTTACCACAAGCGCATTGAGGCAATTAATTTTACGCTTGCCCATGACGATGGACAATTTGTTCATGGCCTACAAGAAGCCGATGTCATTTTAGTTGGCGTATCTCGTAGTGGTAAAACACCGACAAGTCTATATTTGGCCATGCAATATGCCTTAAAAGTTGCCAATTTCCCTTTAATTCCAGAAGACTTTGAACGAGGTCAGTTGCCTAAAACAATTCAACCTTTTAGACATAAACTCTTTGGTTTATCAATCCAACCCGAAAGGTTATCCGAAATTCGTGGAGAGCGTCGTCCCAATAGTAAGTATGCGTCACTAGAACAATGCCGTTACGAAGTAGCAGAAGCTGAACACTTGATGCGTATGCAAAATATCACTTGGTTATCATCAACAACAAAATCAATTGAAGAAATCTCTACCACGGTTTTACAGATTTTAAAACTAGAAACCCATAAATACTAAGTGGTCTTAGTAGATTAATAGACTTGCTTACAATACCTCTGCAAATCAATGCAGAGGTATTTTTGATTAGAGTTCAAAGCCTAATTGACGCTGTTGCTCATATAAAGCAAGTGCACTGGCAATACCTACATTAAGCGACTCAACCTGTTGACTTTGAGGAATAAATACGGCTTGATGGGTAAATTGTAAAATTTCTTCACTCACTCCCTGTCCTTCATGCCCAAATACCCACAACACATTTTTTGGTATTACTAACTCGTAAAGATGCTTTGCTCGTGGACTAAGGTGCGTAATGTACAGAGGCAAAGAACTTTTTTCTAATAAATCAATAGAATCAACTTGTGTATAAATAGTCATAGAAAAATGCGCTCCTTGCGCACTCCTCAGCACCTTACTTGACCACGGATTAGCACATCCAACCGTTAAATAAATATATTTAATATTGAGTGCCGCACATGTCCTAATAATCGTACCTACATTACCGGGGTCTTGTACTCTATCCAGTAAGACAGCTGTTTTTTGTGGATAAGTTATTTCTGGTGTAGAGGGGTTAACACATACCCAAAATAAGATTCCTTGAGGACTTTCTACCGAATTCAACTGTTTAAACAAATGGTCTGGGAGTACGATACAAGCACATTCTTTTAACGTTTGCCAGCGCTGAAAATATGATGCTTGACTACTTTCTCTCAAAATAACTAGCTTAGGAAGCCCTTTATGACTTAACCACATCTCGCATAAATGATCCCCCTCAAGCAACAGTTCATTTTTAACTTTGTGTTGTGCTACCTTGCAGATATTTTTGTACAGAGGGTTATCTTTAGAACTTATCAATTTCATATAATGCAGGGAAAATAATTAATCAAAGCCTTTAAATATACCCCACATCATAACCGATTAGTACTATCAAATAAATATAGCCCAAAAGAAGAAAATAAAAAGTTTATCTATGACAAATAGATAAACTTTTTAAGGTTTAGTAAGTAATGTCTATAGTGCTTGAGGGGTGGGATTTCCTTTGAAATCAATCCAATGCTTCTCTTTGTAGTCATATAATTTGCATGACTTAGCTGTTCTGAAATACCAAGACCAAGAGAAAGGTTGCACCACAATACGTTCTGGTAGCATATACTCAAGTTGAGCTTGTGCATTTTTTAATTTATATAGTGGAATAGACATATCCACATGGTGTGCTGTATGTTCCATAATATGGTGCAACAAAGCCCCAAACTGAAATTTGAATAACAGATGTACTGTTGTCGATACAAATGGCTGCGCTTTAGCCCACTCAGCCTTGTTGTCATGCCAAACAACTTTTGTATGAGTATGCTGTACATAAACTACAAAACCAATCATAGAAAACCAGAAAAATAGCGGCAATAACCAAGTAAAAAATAATAGGCTTAAAATGGATTGGTCTGTTGCTATCGCTGCTACGATAACAGCAATAGCCCATAAAATTCCAAAACTTGCACACAATAAGCTATCCCAGAAGAATGATTTTCTTTGGGTACCCATAGCAGATTTTGATGGAAACATCATTTTTTTCCACCAAATTTCGTTAATATAATAAATACCGGGTGCCCAGCCACTGCGGTAAATTCTCTCTAAGAATTGACGCATTGGTGTCATTTGCTGATACTCTTCTAGAGATGCTGGTTGCCATACAAAATCTACCCTTTTAAATTGGTATATCCATGATGATACAACATTATGACCAACATCCCATAAGCTATATGGAGAAACCCCTGGTAAAAAAGCAATTCTCCCCAACCATTTATTCAACTGACGATGTGGCGTCAAACTTTGATGACATGCATCATGACCTATGATAAAAATACGCCCAATCCAGAATCCTGCTGTTAGCGAGCATAATAGTTTGACCCACCATGCTTGGAAGTAAACCGTGCCAATGAGTAATGCACCAAGAATAATAAAGTCAACAGTTAATAAGGTAATTGCCTTAAAAGTATCTTTTTCTGATAAAGGAATAAGCCAGCTACGGATAATTTTACGATGTGGTAATTCTGCTTGAGGATCAATTGGCTGAAGCGAATTTTCAGTAGTCATGAGGTAATTTAAACTTTGTTTCAAATAATGTTTAATTATACCCAAAAAAACATTTAAAGGGTTGAAATAGCATAAATGTTACTAATGACATAATGATGACATTTAGCAATTCTGTCATTATTTTCACCCTAACTTAATACATTTTTTCCATAAACTCACGCATCATTGCCAATGATTTCACGCCAGGACTTTGCTCAACCCCACTACTTAAATCAATGGCATAATAATTACCCTTATATAGATCAACGTTATCTTTTTTAATTCCACCAGCAATAACCATTTTGTATGGTGAAAGATATTCTTTTAAGGGCTCAAGAATAGATAAATCAAAACCCACTCCTGAACCACCATAGTGGGGTGTATACGTATCAAATAAAAAAGCTTGAGCAGAAGTAAATTGTTTTAGGTAGGTAAAAAGCTTTTCTGTGGTATCTAACTCTGGAGAGCCAACTCTAACAGCACGCCAATATGGAAAATCGAATTGCTGACAAAACTCAGCTGTCTCATCACCATGAAACTGAATCGCATCTGGTTGTAAATGATTAATCACCTCTTCAACCTCATGTGCACTTGGATTAACCATGAGTACAATCAAATTCATAAATGCTGGGATATGTTTTTTTAACTCAATCGCTTGTGCCAAGGAGACATAGCGCTTACTTTTAGGGTAAATAACAAATCCAATGGCATCTACACCTAATTCTGCTGCCATTAGTATTTCTTCTGGTTGACGTAAACCACAAATTTTTACTCTTGTTCTCATATGACCTCTAAAACAATAGGGGAAGAGTAATAACACTCCTCCCCTATTGTATTTGTTAAGTGATGCCGTTATTGGAAAGTTGAGTTACTTTCTGAATAAGGGTCATCTCCATAAGATGATTCGCCCGTATCAATAATAACCGATTTAGGATCAACACCCGAACCCTGATCTTTGTAGTGCGTCACTACGCCAGGGAAAACCATAACTAGAATTACCATTAACAACTGGATAACGATAAATGGGATAGAGCCACGGTAAATATCTCCTGTACTAACACGAGGGATAATTTCACCGGTAATTTTATCTTTATAGTCCTCTTTAGGTGCTACTGAGCGTAAATAAAATAAGGCAAAACCAAATGGTGGGTGCATAAAGGATGTTTGCATATTAACAGCTAACAACACACCGAACCAGATTAAATCAATGCCCATCTTATCAGCTACTGGCCCCAATAAAGGAACAATGATAAAGGCTAATTCAAAGAAGTCTAAAAAGAAGGCTAAGAAGAATGTAGCAATACTTACTACAATCAAGAAGCCTGTTTGCCCGCCTGGTAGTGATGAGAATAGACCCTCTACCCAATGCTGACCACCAAAGCCAGTAAAGGTTAGCGTAAAGATGGTTGAGCCTACAAGAATGAAAATAACAAAACTCGTTAATTTTGTCGTCGTTTCCATTGCTTGTTTTAATAGATCTAATGATAGGCGACCTCTTAATAAAGCTAATAAAATAGCACCAACTGCACCCATCGCACCACCTTCTGTTGGCGTTGCCACACCGATAAAGATCGTACCTAACACCAAGAAAATCAGGAATAGCGGAGGTATCATCACGAATACAACACGCTCAGCAATTTTAGATAATAGATTAAGGCGCAACAGCTTATTTAGCACGGCAACAATAAAAGCAAATAACCCCCACAATAAGAGATTAACCACTACTCTCTCATCAACCGGTGCTTTTTCTGTTAGTACTTGAGATGACACAAAATAAGCCCCAACACTAGCCGCAATCGTTAGAACAAGTAAAGAAATAAGTCCAGAAGATCCATTAGGTTGGCGATACACTCTATCCTTCTCTGGGATTGACGGTGCTGAGTTAGGCTTGATAATAGTCATGGTCAACACGTAGAGCACATATACCCCAGTCAAAATAAGTCCGGGTAATATTGCGCCACGGTACATATCACCAATTGAACGTCCTAATTGGTCTGCCAAAATAATTAGCACTAGCGATGGCGGAATAATTTGCGATAATGTACCTGATGCAGCAATAACGCCAGTAGCCAGTTTGCAATCATAGCCATAACGTAGCATAATCGGCAACGAAATTAACCCCATTGAAATAACCGAGGCGGATACCACCCCAGTCGTCGCTGCTAACATCGCTCCTACAAAAATAACCGCATAGGCTAAACCACCACGAACAGGGCCAAACAACTGCCCAATAGTCTCTAGCAAGTCTTCGGCCATTCCAGATCGTTCAAGAATCAACCCCATCAAGGTAAAGAAAGGTACAGCAAGCAAAGAATCGTTTTGAACAATACCAAATACACGCTCTGGCAGTGCTTGTAAAAAAGCAAAAGAGAATTCATCAAAGTAAATTCCTAGTAAAGTATATAAAATACCATTAGCCGCTAGAGAAAATGCCACTGGAAAGCCCAATAACAAAAAGCAGATTAATGTTAAAAACATAATCGGCGGCATATTAGCAATAATAAAATCCATTTATGTCACCTTAATTCTTAAGAGCCGCGATATCTTGAGCTAACAACTCTTCGGCAGTAGGACCGTCATGTTTTAATGGGTTTGGTCCTTTATCTGTTAGAAAAGCGATGCATTTAATCGCATGTGAAATACCAGCGAGTGACAATAAAGTGAATCCTACAGGAATTAGTAATTTTACTGGCCAGCGAATAAGACCACCTGAGTTAGAGGACTCCTCACCCGTTACAAAAGATAATTCAAAAAATGGAATAAGATAAATAAACAATCAATAAACATGCAGGTAACATGAAAAAGATTACCCCGATTAAATCAATTATCACTTGTGTGCGAGGTGATAAACGCTGATTAATGATATCCACTCGGACATGTTCATTTTTTAGGAAAGTATAGCCTGCTGCCAATAGAAAAATAACCCCAAACAAATACCATTGAATTTCAAGCCATGCGTTAGAACTTACATGAAAAGTTTTTCGTACAATAGCATTCCCTGCACTGATTAATACGACAATCAAGGTAACCCATGTTACAGATCTCCCTACTAGAGACATAATCGCATCAATTGCTTTGGAAATAGAAAGCAAAAATTTCATAAGATTCTCAAATTTAATTTAAAAAACATAACCGCGTATGCCATTCTTTGAATGAATTGGTAAATACACGGTTAAAATCCACCACATTATAACGGACTTAGCTTTTCTTTTGGCGAACCTGATTAATCATGTATGAATCAAAGTTAAATTCCCCTACACCAAACCATGGTGTTACTTCTTCACGGAAAGCGGTGTAATTATCATAAACTTTCTTGAACAACGCATCTTTAGCTGATAATTCAGCATAAAGCTTTTGACTTTCTGCATAGCACACATCTAAAATTTCTTTTGAGAAACGTTTTAGTTGAGCACCTTCAGAAATCAAGCGACGTAAAGCTTGAGGATTACGGTGATCATAAGTAGCTAACATTTGCGTAGCTGCCATATTAGATGCTTGATTGATAGCATGTTGGTAAGTTTTGGGTAAAGCGTTATAAGAGTCCTTATTAATGTATAAAGACACTTGTAAAGCACCTTCCCACCATCCAGGGAAATAATAGTTAGGAGCTACTTTGTGGAAACCTAATTTTTCATCATCATAAGGACCAATCCACTCTGCCGCATCAATAGTACCTTTTTCTAGTGAAGGATAAATATCACCACCAGCCACTTGTTGAGGCACTACACCTAAACGTGATAACACAGCACCAGCAAAAGCACTACAACGGAATTTTAGACCTTTTAGATCATCAGCTGTATTGATTTCTTTGCGGAACCAACCACCCATTTGAGTGCCGGTGTAACCACATGGGAAATTGACAATATTGTATTTATCATAAATCTCACGAGTCAATGCCATACCATCACCCTCGTGCATCCATGCCATCATTTGGCGTGTATTCATACCAAACGGTACGGCTGAGTCAAAACAAATAACAGGATCCTTACCATAATAGTAGTAAGACGCTGAGTGCCCACACTCTACTGTACCATTTTGCACCGCATCTAATACTTGTAAAGCGGGAACAATTTCTCCGGCGTGATGCACTCGAACATTAAATTTACCACCTGTTGCCTCAGATAAAAATTTAGCGAAATTTGCGCCACCATTATAAATAGCATCAGCACTAGTAGGGAAACTAGATGCTAAACGCCAATTTAGTGTTGGTGTATCTTGTGCAAAAACTGGGGCAGCTAAAGAAGCACCACCTGTAGCGGCGATACCTAAGGAAGCTTTCTTAAGAAATGAACGACGTTGCATCTTGAGACTCCTGTCACGTATTACAAAACGTAAGGAGTATTGTATAAAAAATCTATTGCCTCGCAATATTATCGGAAACCCTAAAAATATCACTAATAGATTTAGCAAGTCTTATTTTTGCGTGTTTTTCTCTTACAAAGCTTGAATCAGACTTTGTAATGGCTGCTTAAGATCAAATGCACTAGCCGGCAAATGAAAATTTTCTGGATACTCCACATCGACCAAATATAAACCATCCGGCATAAATGTTGGCGCAGAAAACTTCCTATCTTTTTGTGCCAATAAGTCTTGTATCCATTCAGGCTGATAACGCCCTTTTCCCACATAGACTAAAGCACCAATGATATTTCTGACCATATGGTGTAAAAAAGCATTGGCTTTGAGGGTGAAAATAATAAAAACCCCTTGCTGCTGAATATCTAACAGCTCTAAGGTACGCACAGGACTTTTGGCCTGACAAATTGACGATCGAAAAGAGGAAAAATCATGCTGCCCTACTAAATACTGCCCAGCTTGCCGCATTGCCTCAATATTTAAGGAATTAAAGTCTAATCCTGCTCTACCGACCCAACTTGGCGCAAGGTGAGTTTCATTACGTAAAATATATACATAGGTTCGAGCTATCGCGCTGAATCTCGCATGAAAATCATCTGATACTTCTTGAGCCCAACGAACACGAATAGTAGGAGGTAATAAAGCATTAACCCCCCTCACCCAAGAATATAGTCGGCGATTAGCATAAGTGTCAAAATGAACAACCTGTCCTATACCATGTACGCCTGTATCGGTCCTGCCTGCACAAATAGTAGCAACGGGTGAATCCGTAAATTGCGTTAGTGCACGTTCAAGATAATCTTGCACAGTATTACCATTGGGTTGTGTCTGCCAGCCATTAAATGCTTGACCGTCATAGGCAATACCCAACGACATACGCTTTAGCAGAGGGATATTTTCTTGCATAATAGATTATCTTGTTAGCATTAAATATAGGGCACTCACCTGCGCAAGTGCCCATAAAGCAAGTTAAATACTAATAACCTGCCATATTAATATCTTAGGATAAATTACAATTCACCAATAGCAATACGTAACATACGGCGTAATGGTTCAGCAGCTCCCCATAGTAACTGGTCACCTACTGTAAAGGCACTAACATACTCTGGTCCCATATTCATTTTACGTACACGACCTACTGGAATTGTTAACGTACCAGAAATAGCCACAGGACTTAATTCATTCATAGAATTTTCACGGGTATTAGGGATAAAACGTGCCCATTCTGTGCCTGATTTAATCATATCCTCAATTTCATCAAGTGGAATATCACGTTTTAATTTCAATGTTAATGCTTGGCTGTGTGAGCGCATAGCACCGATACGTACACATAAGCCATCTATTGGAATTAGTGGTAAATCAAAACCTTCGACCACGTCCTAAAATTTTATTAGTCTCAGCTTGAGCTTTCCATTCTTCACGGGATTGACCATTGCCTAAATCTTTATCAATCCACGGAATTAAATTTCCTGCTAGAGGAACACCGAAGTTATCTCGAGGTAAATCTGCATCTTTCTGTTTAGCTAATACTTGGCGATCAATTTCCAAAATAGCTGATGCAGGATCGTCTAGCAATGATGCAACTGACTGATTCAGGATACCAAATTGCGTTAATAACTCACGCATATGCTTAGCACCACCACCAGAAGCCGCTTGGTAAGTCATTGAGGTCATCCATTCAACGGCATCTTCACGGAACAAACCTGCCAAGCCCATTAACATACAACTAACAGTACAATTACCACCAATAAAGTTTTTAATTCCTTTCTTAATACCCGCATCAATTACATGACGATTAACAGGATCAAGAACAATAATGGCATCATCTTTCATACGTAGCGTACTTGCCGCATCAATCCAAAGACCATCCCATCCAGCCTCACGTAGTTTTGGATACACTTCAGTCGTATAATCACCACCTTGAGCCGTTAAAATGATGGGTAATTTTTTTAATGCGTCAATATCATAAGCATCTTGTAAATTACCAGCTCCATCAGCCCATGAAGGAGCTTTAGCACCTGCGCTACTTGTAGAAAAAAATACCGGATTAATGAGAGAAAAATCACCCTCATCACGCATTCTTTGCATAAGCACAGAACCAACCATTCCGCGCCAACCGATAATACCAACTGATTGTGTCATTTTGAATTTTCCAAATAATGAATGTTGTCTAACAAAGAGAATTTATAACTTACTGCAATACTAGCGCTCTCTATAAAGCGGCAATTACGGCGTCACCCATCTGTGATGTGCCTACTTTTATAGTACCTTCTTTATAAATATCTACCGTGCGATAGCCTTGCTCTAGTACTTTACCAACAGCAGCTTCAATTTGCTGTGCCGCTATTTCATTACCAAATGAATAACGTAGCATCATTGCCGCAGAAAGAATCGTCGCTAAAGGGTTAGCTAGATTTTTACCAGCAATATCTGGTGCAGAGCCATGACTTGGTTCATACAATCCTTGGTTTGTCGCATTGAGTGAGGCTGAAGGTAACATACCGATAGATCCTGTTAGCATCGATGCTTCATCAGACAAAATATCACCAAATAAATTGCCAGTCACGACGACATCAAACTCTTTAGGCGCTCTAACCAATTGCATAGCAGCATTATCAATATACATATGTGTTAAGGCTACATCTGGGTATTCCTTACTCACATCAATCATGATGTCACGCCAAAATTGTGATGTTTCTAGTACATTTGCCTTGTCTACAGAACATAATTTTTTCTGGCGTTTTTGTGCGGCTTGGAAAGCGATATGGGCAATACGACGCACCTCACTTTCAGCGTAGCGCATCGTATCATAGCCCTCTTTATCACCTACAAATAAGCCATCTGTAGCAATACGTATACCACGAGGTGTACCAAAGTAAATATCCCCTGTCAGTTCACGTACGATTAAAATATTTAGACCAGATACCACCTCAGGCTTCAAGGTAGATACATCCGCTAATTGAGGGTACAGCACAGCTGGTCTTAAGTTCGCAAATAAGCCTAAGTTTTTACGTAGACCTAGAATAGCTTGCTCGGGACGGAATTCTCTTGGCAATGTATCGTATTTCCAATCACCTACCGCCCCAAACAATACAGCTTGGGATTTTTTAGCCAAATCTAGAGTATGTTTTGGTAATGGGTGTCCATAAAGATCATATGCTCGCCCGCCCACATCCGCTTTTTCAAGCTCTAAATCAAGCTTAAGTGCAGCTAAGACACGTACAGCTTGTTCTACGATTTCTTCACCAATACCATCACCTGGTAATACTGCTACTAAATTTGACATACTCTATCCTATTGTTTCATCACATTGCTTGCCCTACTAGCCATGGCATGGCTTGCAAACGTTTTTTCTCGAATACTTTTATTTTATCCGATTGTCGAAGTGTTAGGCCGATATCATCGAATCCATTTAATAAACAGTAGCGACGGAAAGGCTCAACATCAAAAGAAATTTGACGTCCACTAGGCGTTTCAATCACTTGTTTTTCTAGATTAACGGTCAATTGATAACCTTCTGTCATATTCACTTCATCAAATAAATTAGCTACCGTATTTTCATCTAAACGAATAGGTAACAAGCCATTTTTGAAGCTATTATTAAAGAAAATATCGGCAAAAGATGGGGCAATAATCACTCTAAAACCATATTGTTCTAGTGCCCATGGAGCATGTTCTCGACTAGAGCCACAGCCAAAATTCTTTCTAGCCAATAAAATTGATGCACCATGGTAACGTGGCTTATTTAAGACAAAATCAGGATTTAATGGACGTTTTGTGTTATCCATTCCAGGCTCGCCATGATCCAAATAGCGTAACTCGTCAAATAAATTAGGTCCAAAGCCTGTACGTTTAATTGACTTCAAAAATTGCTTTGGAATAATAAGGTCTGTATCTACATTTTCACGATCTAATGGAGCAACTAACCCTTTGTGTATAGTAAATGCTTGCATAAAAACTCTCCCTAGAATGAACGTACATCAACAAAATGACCAGCGATAGCTGCTGATGCTGCCATAGCTGGGCTGACTAAATGTGTACGCCCTCCTTGTCCTTGGCGCCCCTCAAAATTACGATTAGAGGTAGAAGCACAACGCTCACCTGGTTCAAGTCTATCCGCATTCATCGCTAAACACATAGAACAGCCTGGCTCTCTCCACTCAAATCCTGCATCTTTAAAGATTTTATCTAGTCCTTCTTCCTCTGCTTGTAACTTAACTAAGCCAGAACCAGGTACAACCATCGCTTGTTTAACATTGGCAGCCACTTTACGACCTTTGATAACAGCAGCTGCTGCTCGTAAATCCTCAATACGAGAATTTGTACATGAACCGATAAATACTCGATCAATTTTAATCTCTGAGATAGGCGTATCTACCGTTAACCCCATATATTCTAAGGCACGCTCCATACCACTACGCTTCACAGGATCATTCTCTGACGCAGGATTAGGTACTTTATCCTCAATACTCAATACCATTTCAGGTGATGTTCCCCACGTTACTTGTGGACGGATATCTTCCGCATTAATTTCAATCACTGCATCAAAATGAGCATCCTTATCTGAGTGCAATGTTTTCCAATATTCTACGGCTTGATCCCATAACTCACCTTTTGGTGAATAAGGTTTATTTTTGAAATACTCAATCGTTTTATCATCTACAGCAACTAGTCCTGAACGAGCTCCAGCTTCAATTGCCATATTACAAACAGTTAGTCGCCCCTCCATTGATAAATCACGAATAGTACTACCCGCAAATTCAATGGCATGGCCAGTACCACCCGCCGTACCAATTACACCGATAATATGCAATACCACGTCTTTTGCAGTACAACCAATTGGTAATGTACCCTCTACTTTTATGAGCATATTTTTATTTTTTTTCATTAGCAGCGTTTGTGTAGCAAGAACGTGCTCTACTTCTGAGGTACCAATACCAAAAGCCAAAGCACCCATTGCACCATGTGTACTCGTATGAGAATCACCGCAAACAACTGTCATTCCTGGTAAAGTAGCACCTTGCTCTGGCCCAACAACATGGACAATACCTTGTCTTATATCATCCATACGAAATTCAGTAATACCATATGTTGCACAATTTTGATCAAGCGTATCAACCTGCAATTTAGAGATTGGGTCTGTGATCCCCTCTTTACGATTACTCGTTGGAACGTTATGATCGGCTACTGCTAGATTGGCACTAAGTCGCCAAGGTTGGCGATTAGCCATTGTCAATCCTTCAAATGCTTGTGGACTGGTAACTTCATGCAATAATTGACGATCGATATAGATAAGACAGGTCCCATCCTCTTCTTGGCTCACCACATGAGCATCCCATAATTTATCGTAAAGTGTTTTAGCCATTTAAAACCTACATATTAAAAAATACAGTATGTGACTGTAATGATTATGCCAGTCTAAGAAAACTTAACAAGACAATTAAATATACTAGTACTAATACTACTATAATATCAACCATAAGCCACTACCTAAGCAAATCACTGCATGTGTCGTAGCTTACTTGTCCCTCTATAAATTTTTATAACCTTAGCAATAAGCTTATTGACGATATGCCCTGTGCATTAAAAGATTATCGATTAAAACTAGTGCTAATAATGCTTCAGCGATAGGTGTTGCACGGATACCTACACAAGGGTCATGACGCCCTAATGTTTGAACGATTACAGGCTCATTATTGGTATTGATAGATTGTCGTTCGATACGAATACTAGAGGTTGGTTTAATGGCTAGAGATACCGTAATATCTTGCCCACTCGAAATCCCCCCTAAAATTCCGCCTGCATGATTACTTAAAAAACCTTGTGGCGTAATTTCATCACCATGAACAGATCCTTTCTGATCTATGCAATCAAAACCCGCCCCAATAGAGATACCTTTTACAGCATTCAATCCCATCATCACATAAGCAATCTGCGCGTCTAATCGATGGTATATTGGCTCACCTAAACCAACCGGAATATTTTTGGCTACAACTTCGATTCGTGCACCAATCGAATCCCCCTCTTTACGCAATATATCCATATAGTTTTCTAATTCTGGGATAATTTCTGCATTTGGAGCAAAAAATGGGTTATTAGCTACTTCTGACCAACTGACAAACGGAATTTTAATAGGACCTAGTTGGCTCATATAGCCCATAACTTCAATTCCATAGCGCTCTTTTAACCACTTTTTGGCAATTGCACCCGCTGCTACAGTAGGAGCTGTCAAACGTGCGGATGAGCGCCCTCCGCCACGAGGGTCGCGAATGCCAAATTTATTCCAATAAGTATAATCAGCATGTCCTGGTCGGAAAGACTCACTGATATTAGTATAATCTTTACTTCGTTGATCTTGATTTTCAATTAGCAATGCAATAGGCGTCCCTGTTGTTTTACCTTGATAAACACCCGATAAAATTTTAACTAAATCCGGCTCTCGTCTCTGTGTAACATGGCGTGAAGTACCTGGTTTACGACGATCTAACTCTTTTTGTATATCCTCTTCCGATAGACTCAACCCTGCCGGGCAACCATCAACCACACAGCCAATAGCGATGCCATGAGACTCACCAAAATTAGTTACCGTAAAGAGTTTACCTAAAATACTTCCCGTCATATGTTCCCTATCAATATCCAATAGATTGTAAATAAAACTGTAAATTTATACGTTATTCTTGCTTGAAGTTTGTTGTGACTGCTCTGCTTGCTCTTGTAAGCGTTTTCTTTGCTTGGCTATTTTCTTAGCTGGTCTAACATAAAAAATGGCAAAACAAAAGACGATAAATGCCAAGAAAAACTCAATCATCCCCAGTTTTTGCGAAAGTGGCGATACATCCGAATACCACCGCGTAGTCCCTTCTAAAATATAGAGTAATACCAGCATTGAAGACCACTGCATAGTATAAAGATTCCCTTTATATACACCATACAAAGGAAACATCAAAGGGAGTGCTTTTAAAAAATATATACTCCCCCCAGGGACAATAGGATCTAGCCAAAGTTCCCAGACAATACACAAAATAAATAACGCTAACAACGCTATAAAAGCACCGTAATGTAATACAGGATTGAGTGCTACCGTCCCCTCTATTGCCTGAGACCTTGTTTGTGTTGTTGCCTGTGTTGGATGAGCTGTCATATAAAATAAAGAAAAAAGAGATAGATGCTGTTTTGAAATTATTATACGTATTTTTTTATGGAAACGCTCTTAATCTTGTTATACTTAGCTGATTAACAAATACCCTAATCAATAATGCAAGACAAAGAGAACGACAGTAAACGTTTTGATGAAATTCAAAAAACAGAAGAACAATCAGAAGAACAGCAAGTAGAACAAAATACTAAGCCGTTTTTAAAACAGGCTGTTGTTACTGCTTTTCATCGTCTAACAAGTGACAATCTAACGCAAGTGGCTAGTAGTTTAACCTTCACAACTGTTTTAGCCATTGTACCTTTGCTAGCCGTTATTCTGTCGCTATTTACTGCCTTCCCTATTTTTAAGGAATTACAAGTTGAACTTGATCATTTCTTGACAACTAGTTTAATGCCAGAAGCCATGTCTCACAATATTATGCAGTATCTTAATACCTTTGTGGAAAAGGCTAGAAATATGACGGCAGTGGGTGCAATTGGCCTGCTAATTACCTCAATTCTTTTGATGAAAACGATTGATGAAGTGCTCAATAGGATTTGGCGTGTAAAAAAACAGCGCCCACTTTCTACCCGTGTACTGATTTATTGGGCTATTCTTTCAATCGGACCATTTATGCTAGCTGCCAGTATTTGGGCTAGCTCATTTATTACTAGAGCACAATTAGGAATTGGTGTTGACCTCAGCTTTATTCAAAACCTATTTGCGACGCTCTTCCCTATGCTTTTATCGTTTGTCAGCTTTAGCTTACTATACTACGTCGTTCCTAACCGTACCGTTTATCTACGTGATGCTATGATTGGTGGCATTATTGCTGCTGTACTTTTTGAATTATTAAAAATGGGATTTGCTTACTATATTGCTAAATTCCCTTCTTATACTGTGATTTATGGTGCATTTGCCAGTATCCCATTATTTTTGATGTGGATTTACATTTCTTGGCTTATCGTCCTATTTGGCGCTATTATTGCGTCTATTGTCCCTCAAATCCGTTTCGGTCATATCGAAACCAAAAATAAAGCAGGTGCTAATTTTATTCAGGCTGTTCGTATTTTACGAACATTAGCAGAAAGTCAAAATAAAAATCCACCAGGAAAAAGTACGCAATACTTAGTCAAGACAATGCATGGTAACGCAACACATACTTTGCACATTCTCGAAGAGCTTAATAGTCTAGGGTATATTGTTAATACTCAAGGTCAACGCTCAGAGCGATGGGTATTAGCAAGATAGTCTTAGAAAAGACTTATTATCATTTCTTCTACAAGATTGATTTATTTTACTCAATCCAGAAATTGACTGAA
>NZ_AYSV01000078.1 GCF_000506865.1 Pelistega indica | reverse complement strand
TGGCTATTATCTAGTGGTGAAGGAGTGCAAGCCTTATTTCATCAATTAGCCCCCATTTTTCAGAATCTAACATTAGCAGAGATTCGTAATTCGTCATCATTTTTTTGTTTTTCATCCACGCATTGCAGAAAGGCTTCAGCAGTGCTTATTAGAAATTATGCCGTATCACTTAAAGCAAGAGGATTTATTGATTGATGTAGTGCCAGTTGATAATGATCTAATTGCCCATCATATTTTAGAAAAATTAACATAATCTATGATAAATATTGTCTAAATTCCTTAAAACATCACATCCTGTATCGTAAAATGTGTATAGTTAATCCAATTACTGTGAGAGGTTTATATGACGCAAAGAAATAAATTTAGAACAGGGAAAAGGAAGCATTCTCAACATCATGCTAGTCAGTCAAAAGGGGCACAGGATACCTCTAGTATCCAAGAAGAAACCGTTAAGTTTGCTGAGCAAGTAGATGGCGTAGAAGAGCCTGCTGTTTTAGAACAAATAGAAACACGTCATCCTATTATCGGAGAAACTGTATCATCAGTTCAGCATGACAAGAATAATCATCAGACAATCAATCCGAGTATTACGCTGAAAGAAATTAATAAGCCTAAGAATACTGAAATTGTCACAGAAGCACTCTATGATTTGTCTGATGAAAACGTAGAGCCCGTTGTTGCTGGAGAGGTGCTCAATGAGGGGGATAATGGGGTAGATATGACGAAAACAAAAGATAGTCCAGATCAAGAAAAACAAGAAGTCATTCTTAACGTTACAGAAGAGGTAGGGCAAGAGTTGTCGGGGTCCATATCGTCTGTAGATGAATTGAAAAAAGAGGAAACTATTGAAGTGACAAATGAGAAAATAGAGACAGAAGAAAAAGTAGAGACAGAGGATAAATCATCAGAGAGTGGGGTGGATATTAGAGAAGAAGATAAATCCTTTGTGGAATCTGATTTAGAACAAAAGCAGGGCCAAGACGGTAATACAAGTGCTTCTGTTCCTTCATCAGCGAAGGGTAAAGGTGGATCAAAACTATTTTTAGGTACGGTGTTACTTGCTGCCTTGGCTGGTGGCGGTTATTACTATTATGACCAGTTACAATCTACGCCACCAGAAAGCAGTGCTAACCAATCCACTTCATCAGAAAGTAGTCCTAGTCAATCTACGCAGAGTGAAGCAACAAGCAGTGAAGCAACAAGCTCTTCTTCGATACCTACAGTATCGGAAACACCAAGTCCATCAGTAAGTGCTACATCATCAAGTACGGCAACAAGTTCAGCCGTTCCTAGTACTGCCACTGAGACATCTGAGAACGCAACAATGGTAACAGACTCTACCACAGGGACTACTACTAGTACTGAACCAACTGTAACATCTGAAACTACTGGCGTGGCAGTAAATAACTACAACGGGTAGATGCGACGGAGACTAATAAAGAAGCATCGGCAGACGCTAATAAAGACACAGAAGTAATCGCAGAGTCTACTAAAGAGTCTGTAGATACGTCTAGCACGAGTACAGCTGCTTCAACAAGTACAGGTGACATGGCAAATGCTACTGGCACAAGCAATCCATCTGTAGAAACAGCAACTGTAGATACAGCGACAGAGGCATCTAGTACGGAAGTAAGTAGCAATTCGACACAAACTACCAAGACTACTTCAACAGAGTCAACTTCAGCGACATCCACTACGCCTTCAGCAGATTCTACCACCGTTAATGAAGCAGAAGCGCCTGCCAAGGAAGTCGCCAGTGAGCACAAATTAACGCTAGAAGATCGTTTTATAGAGCAAACTAAACAAATTGCACAACTTACCTTAGAGCTTGAAATGACTAAAAAGCAAGCACAACAGCAGCTTGCTGAAGCGAAAGTTAATCAGTCACAACAATCGTTATTAACTGAAGTAACTCGTTTATTTAATGCGGCAGATTTTGAACGCTCCGTGACGGTTAGTAAAACCAAGACGCTACAAACGTTAGCATTGATTAAGTCAAGTGTAGCTAACCAACCAGAAGCTGTTTGGGCTGGTGTTCGTCAAGCCGTGGAGGAAGATGAGGCGGCGATTAATGCATCTAATGATGTAGATTTAGATAGCACCTATAAAGCGACGCAAGAGCTTGAGAAATTGTTAAAAGTAGCGCCATTTGTGAGTGCAGAAAATAGTTCAGGCACCGCATCTAACTATGAGCCTGAAAAAGTGGCTGTACCAGATACAGAGCAAGGACCTGATAGTACTTGGTTGGACAAGGCGGTTAATCAAGTACAGAAACTACCAGCTGAGGCTTATAATGCTATCCGTTCTGATCTAGGTGGCTTAGTTAAAGTTGAAAAACTATCTAATCCAGATACCGCTTTGCTATCAATAGATGACGTGAATAGGCAAAGAATGGAAACAGCGTTACAGTTAAGTATTGCCCAACAAGCGTTATTAAAACGTGATGAGGGTATTTGGCAAGAGGCATTAGCGAAGGTCGGACGCCAATTAGAGACATATTACAATCTCAATATTGAATCGACTCAACAGGCTGTTGCATTAACCAAGCAGCTACAATCAGTTTCTGTCAAATCAACGTTGCCCGCTTTATCGCATACACAAAGAATACTTGAGCAAGTGGCTCGTGAATTAGGCAAATAATAGAAGGAAAATAGCATGCGATCATTAATTAAATTACTCATATTATTTGGTTTAGTCATTCTAGCCGTATTCTTTTTTAAAGACTTATAACGGTGCTGTCATGCTTATTACAGGTGATGAGAGACGTACGGTTTCATTATTGACGGCATTGATTTCGTTGATTATTTTATTTGCCGTTTTATATGTTATTTTTAGACTGATTGTAAGAGTGTTTTCTGCGCCAAAATATTTTTCAAAATGGTCAGAAAAACGTCGTGAAGTGAAAGATGTCGCTTTATTAGAAAAGGGCTGGATTGAACTATTGGAAGGTAGAACTGATAAGGCAGAGAAAAATTTATTGCGCCTTATTGATAATACTAAAGATGATAATCGTCAGATATTAGCTAGTATGGCGGCGGCTAGGGCGGCGCATGATTTAGGGCATTTTGAGCAACGAGATAAGTTGCTAAAAGAAGCTCGTATTTTGAGTAAAGATAATAATAAACTACAAGCCGCTGTGGCTACTGTTCAAGCCGAATTGCTACTACAGCAAGGTCAAGGAGTACTTGCTCTTGAGCACTTAGAGTTTGTTAAAAGCATTGATAGCAAAAATACCTACGTTCAACAATTATTGTTGTCAGCGTATCGTCAAACCAATCAAACAGTCAAAATGTTTGATGTGGCACGTCAGCTTTATAATAAGAATGTGCTCAGTGATAATGAATTAAATACTCTTGTTGAGCATTATGGTACTTTACATATTGCGTATTCGGATTTTGAAGATGCTCAGAAATTCTATAACAGCTTGTCACGTACTGAAAAAGCTATTCCTGATATTGCCTCAATGATGGCAACACGTTATCAGTATCTTGAAGACTATGCTAAAGAGGGTGAGGTCTTAGAAGTTGCTTTAAATCAGAAATTTGATAATCGATTATTAGCACATTATGTGAAATGTCCAGAGTCTGAGGTTAATACTCGGTTGAATAAAGCACAACAGTGGTTAGCGGCTGATGAGAATAATCCAGAGTTATTAATTGCACTTGGTCAACTTTGTTTGATGGTGAAATTATGGGGACAAGCAGAGCGTTACCTGAATAAAAGTTTAAGCATTCAAGAATCATCAAAAGCACATGCTTTGTTAGGTATTTTGAATGATAAACAAGGACGTCCACAAGAGGCGATGGCACATTGGCGTTTGGCATCTAATACTACAGCCGTCCTTGGCGAAGGTGTATCTTCAGTGCTAGCTGCGGCAGATACTAGTAATGACCCAGCACCTCCTGATGTGAAAGATTCTCGACATTATGATGATCACTTGCTAGCAAATAAAGTCGAAACTATTACACCTAGTTCTGCTTCTAAGCGTTGATTACAGATTATAATTTTTGTTTATTTATTTTTATAAAGGTCTAAAAATGAGTTTAGCTAATGTTCCTGCAGGTTCAAAACTACCTGAAGAATTTAATGTTGTAATTGAAATTCCTATGAATTCTGATCCCGTAAAATATGAAGTGGATAAAGAGACTGGGGCGGTATTTGTAGATCGTTTTATGCTGTACAGCAATGCATTATCCTTGCAACTATGGATATATTCCACAAACATTATCATTAGACGGTGATCCTGTAGACGTGTTGGTTAAGACACCTTTCCCTGTACAAGTCGGCTCAGTGATTAAATGCCGTGCTTTAGGTGTTTTACAAATGGAAGATGAAGCAGGTCAAGATGCGAAATTATTAGCTGTTCCTGTTGATAAATTATACCCAGTGTACAGTAATATCAAATCTGTTGATGATTTACCTGAAGTTGAATTAAAACAAATACAACATTTCTTTGAACACTATAAAGATTTAGAAAAAGGTAAATGGGTTAAAGTAACTGGTTGGGCAGGTCCTGACGCAGCTAAAGAAGAAATTCAAACAAGCGTACAGCGTTACCAAAAAGCTTAAATACATTTGGGATGCTTCACGACTTGTTGAGAAAGGTGTGAATGTAGAAAAACAACTTTGTCCTAGTCGTTGATGATTAAAGACTGGTTTTGTGTAAAGCAAAACTGGTCTTTTTTTTGTTTTCAGATTGATAAATAAATACTTTTAGACACAATTAATAGTTATTTGGTAAGCCATGATGAATACTCATTCTAGTCCCTTAAGAATTCATCAGCTAGAATGCTAATTTACAGTTTTTTTACAAAATTTTAAGGTAAAATCTATGGGTTATTTATTGAGATAATGGCTATAAATGCGATTATTGTGTTGTTAATCTAATTAGAGTATTTACACATGATTAGAATAAAAAAAGGTCTAGATTTGCCTATCGCTGGTAGCCCAGAGCAAAAGATAGTTGGCACTAAGACGGTCACAGAAGTTGCAATATTGGGTGAAGAGTATGTGGGTATGCGTCCTTCAATGAAGGTAGCAGAGGGCGATATTGTTAAAAAAGGGCAAGTGCTTTTTGAAGACAAGAAAAATCCCGGTGTAGTGTATACAGCACCTGTAGCAGGTACTATTAAAGCTATTCTTCGTGGAGAAAAAAGGGTTTTGCAAGCAGTTGTTATTGCTGCGCAAGGAAATGATCAGGTTTTATTTGAAAAGTATACCAGTGATGCACTTTCTCAAATGGCTAATGATGAGGCTCGTCGTCAATTAGTAGCCTCTGGTCTTTGGACGGCTTTTCGTACCAGACCTTATAGCAAGGTTCCCTCTATTGATAGCGATCCTAGCGCTATCTTTGTGAATGCTATGGATACTAATCCACTTGCTGCTGATCCTCAGGTGATTATCGCTGAGAGAGAAAATGATTTTGTAGCAGGTTTAACAGTCATTAGTCGTTTAACACAAAATAAAGTGCATGTCTGTAAAAAGGCGGGGGTCGCTATTCCAACCCCAACCATTGCCAATATGGACGTTCATGAGTTTGCGGGTGTTCATCCTGCAGGCTTGTCTGGCACACATATTCATTTTATTCATCCAGCTAATCTTAACAACATTGTTTGGACGATTAATTACCAAGATGTTATAGCCATTGGTCATTTATTTACAACAGGTGAGATAGATTCGACACGAGTGATTGCTTTAGCGGGTCCTCAAGTGACTAAGCCACGCTTAATTCGTACAGTGATCGGTGCACATATTTCAGAGTTGGTGGCTGGCGAGCTAAATTCAGGCGACAACCGTATTATTGCGGGATCTGTCTTGCATGGTACTAAGGCAGAAGGTCCTCATGATTATTTAGGACGTTACTATTTACAGATTTCGGTGCTCGAAGAGGGTAGAGATAAAGAGTTTATTGGTTGGGTTAAACCAAGCAGTGATAAATATACAATTACCCGTACTACTTTTGGTCACTTTCTCAAAAACAAACTATTTAAATTCACCACAGCAATGCATGGGAGTGAACGAGCCATGGTACCGATTGGTACATATGAGCGTGTGATGCCATTGGATATATTACCAACGTTATTATTGCGTGACCTTATCGTTGGCGATACGGATAGTGCCCAAACCTTAGGTTGTTTGGAATTAGATGAAGAGGATTTGGCTTTATGTAGCTTTGTCTGTCCTGGTAAGTATGAATACGGACCTCTACTACGCAAAGCATTAGAGACGATTGAGAAGGAAGGTTAATCATGGGATTAAAAAAATATTTAGAAAAGATTGAACCTGATTTTTCGCCCGGTGGTAAGAGAGAGCGTTGGTATGTAGTGTATGAAGCTATCGCAACAGCGCTGTATACACAAGGCAATGTAACTCGTCGTGCATTACATGTGCGTGATGTGCTTGATTCTAAGCGCATGATGATCTTGGTATGGTTAGCGCTATTCCCAGCGATGTTCTATGGTATGTATAACGTAGGACATCAGGCAATTTTAGGCTTAACACAAGCCGCGGGCTTATTGGAGCAAAATGTGTCACATAACTGGCACTATGCGTTGGCTCAGTCAATGGGTATTGATATGAGTGCAGAGGCTGGGGTAATGAGTAAGATGGCACTTGGTTCAATCTTCTTTTTACCAATTTATGCGGTAGTGTTTATTGTTGGTGGTTTATGGGAAGTATTATTTGCCATTATTCGCAAGCATGAAATTAATGAAGGTTTTTTTGTTACCTCAATTTTATTTGCTTTGATTCTTCCCCCAACCATTCCATTATGGCAAGCGGCGCTAGGTATTACATTTGGTGTAGTGTTCGCTAAAGAGGTATTTGGTGGTGTAGGTAAAAACTTTATGAACCCAGCTTTAGCAGGGCGTGCATTCTTATTCTTTGCTTATCCAGCGAATATGACGGGTGATACAGTATGGACAGCTGTGGATGGTTTTTCAGGGGCAACAGCGTTATCACAATGGGCTCATGGTGGTGAGGGTGCGCTAAAGCATGTGATTACTGGTCAACCAATTTCATGGATGGATGCTTTCTTAGGTAATATGCCGGGTGCGATAGGCGAGGTTTCGACCTTAGCACTATTAATTGGTGGGGCATTTATCATTTTTGCACGTATTGCATCATGGCGTATTGTTTTAGGTGTCATGATTGGTATGGTTGCTACGTCTCTTTTATTCAATACAATTGGTTCTGAAACAAACCCTATGTTCTCTATGCCATGGCATTGGCATCTTGTATTAGGCGGTTTTGCGATTGGTATGTTCTTTATGGCGACTGATCCAGTTTCTGCCTCATTTACCAATGTGGGTAAATGGTGGTACGGTATTTTAATTGGCGTGATGTGTGTGCTCATACGTGTGGTGAATCCAGCGTATCCTGAAGGTATGATGTTGGCAATTTTATTTGCTAACTTATTTGCCCCAATTTTTGATTTCTTAGTGGTAAAAGCAAATATTAAACGTCGGAGTGCTCGTCATGGCTAAGTTTAATAAAGATAGTTTTGGTGGCACCGTTGCGGTAGTATTAGCCGTCAGTTTATTGTGCTCTATTGTGGTATCGGGTGCGGCTGTTGGGCTAAAAAATACTCAAGATGCACAAAAGGCATTAGATAAACAAAAAAATATTTTACGAGTGGCAGGGCTGTTAGAGGCAAAAACGGATATTCCAAAAGTTTATGCAGAGCGTATTCAACCAAAAATTGTTAATCTAGAAACAGGCGAATACGTTGAGGGCATTCAACAGTTTGATATGCAAGCTGCAGCCAAGGATCCTAAACAAAGTATGGCGATACCTAAAGAACAAGATTTTGCCGGTATTCAGCGTCGAGCTAACTATGCCGAAGTTTATTTGGTTAAGGATGAGGCTAATAAGGTTAATCAAGTCATTTTACCTATCAAAGGTAATGGTTTATGGTCAACGATGTATGGATTAGTTTCTTTAAAAACTGATGGTACAACTGTTAATGGCATTACTTATTATGAACACGGTGAAACGCCAGGTTTAGGTGGCGAGATTTCAAATCCTATTTGGCAGCAGAAGTTTGTCGGTAAACAAATTTACAACGATCAAAAGCAAGTGGCTATTCATATTGGTAAAGGTGCATCGGCAGATACCAAATATGGAGTTGATGCTTTATCGGGAGCTTCCATGACATCAAAAGGTGTGGATAATACATTTAAATATTGGTTCAGCCAAAATGGTTATGGTCCTTATTTAGATAAAATTAAAGCAGGGGCACAATAATGGCAGATACAAAGCGTTTAAAGTATTTATTAACTTCACCGATTGTTGAAAATAACCCAATTGCCTTACAGGTTCTTGGTGTATGTTCTGCATTAGCGGTAACAACAAAACTAGAAACAGCTGTTGTAATGGCTATCTCTGTTAGCTTGGTAACAGGTTTTTCGAGTATGTTTATTTCAATGATGCGTCACTATATCCCTAATAGTATTCGTATCATTGTGCAATTAGCCTTAATTGCTTCTATTGTGACACTCGTGGATCAAGTCTTAAAAGCATATGCATTTGACCTTTCTAAGCAACTCTCTGTCTTTGTTGGTTTAATTATTACTAACTGTATTGTGATGGGGCGTGCTGAGGCGTTTGCTATGAAAGAGCCTCCGCTTGAAAGTCTTTTAGATGGGATTGGTAACGGTTTAGGCTATGGGTGTATTTTGGTTATTGTAGCTACGATACGTGAATTGCTAGGGTCTGGTAAGTTATTTGGTTTTACCATTTTTCAAACTATTCAAAATGGTGGATGGTATCAAACTAATGGCTTATTTTTATTAGCACCGAGTGCCTTTTTCATTATTGGTCTGTTGGTCTGGGCATTACGCACATGGAAACCAGAGCAGGCGGAGAAATAATCATGGAAAACCTTATCAGTATTTTTGTTAAGTCTATCTTTATTGAGAATATGGCACTTTCCTTTTTCTTGGGAATGTGTACTTTCTTAGCTGTATCCAAAAAAGTAACAACAGCATTTGGGCTTGGTGTCGCCGTGACGGTGGTGTTGGCGATTTCTGTACCTGCTAATCAACTAGTCTATTCACTTATTCTTAAGGACGGTGCATTAGTTGAAGGTGTAGATTTGAGTTTCTTAAAATTTATTACCTTTATCGGTGTGATTGCCGCTATTGTTCAAATTCTTGAAATGATTTTGGATAAGTTCTTTCCTGCTTTATACAATGCCCTAGGTATTTTCTTGCCGCTGATTGCTGTAAACTGCGCTATCTTTGGTGGTGTCTCTTTTATGGTTCAACGTGACTATAACTTTGTTGAATCTATTGTTTATGGTACTGGTGCTGGTTTAGGTTGGATGCTAGCGATTGTGGCATTAGCGGGTATTACTGAAAAATTAAAATATGCCGATATCCCTAAGGGCTTAAAAGGGCTTGGTATTACTTTTATTAGTGGTGGACTTATGGCACTTGGTTTTATGTCTTTTTCTGGTATTCAGTTGTAAGGAGAGCATCAGATGGACATTATTTTAGGTATTGTCATGTTCACTGCGGTGATCTTGGCGTTGGTATTGATTATTTTATTTGCTAAATCAAAATTAGTGAGTAGTGGCAATGTCACTATTACTATTAATCATGACCCTAGTAAATCTATTAGTTTACCTGCAGGAGGGAAATTATTAGGTGCCTTAGCTAGTAAGGGTATTTTTGTTTCATCGGCATGTGGTGGCGGTGGCTCATGTGGTCAATGTCGCGTTATTGTAAAAAGTGGTGGCGGGGATATTTTACCTACGGAGCTTTCACATATTAATAAACGTGATGCCAAAGAGGGCTGTCGTTTGTCATGCCAGGTAAACGTAAAAAATAATTTAGATATTGAGCTTCCAGAAGAAGTGTTCGGTGTAAAACAATGGGAGTGTACTGTTATCTCTAATGATAATAAGGCAACTTTCATTAAAGAATTAAAATTAGCCATTCCTGAAGGTGAGGAAGTGCCTTTCCGTGCGGGTGGTTATATTCAAATTGAAGCACCTCCACACACAGTTTATTACAAAGATTTTGATATTCCTGAAGAATATCATGAGGACTGGGACAAATTTAATTTATGGCGCTATGTCTCTACAGTGGATGAGCCTATTGTGCGTGCTTATTCTATGGCTTCTTACCCAGAAGAAAAGGGCATTATTATGCTTAACGTACGTATTGCAACGCCACCACCTAAAGATCCAGATGTACCACCAGGGCAAATGTCGTCTTATATTTGGTCATTAAAACCAGGTGATAAAGTGACAATTTCTGGTCCATTTGGTGAGTTTTTTGCTAAAGATACGGATGCGGAAATGGTATTCATTGGTGGTGGAGCAGGGATGGCGCCGATGCGTTCACACATCTTTGACCAATTAAAACGTTTGAAAACTAAGCGTAAGATTACATTCTGGTATGGTGCACGCTCTAGAAGAGAGATGTTCTATGTAGAAGATTTCGATATGCTAGCCCGTGAAAATGATAATTTTGAATGGCATGTGGCATTATCAGATCCACAACCAGGTGATAATTGGGATGGATATACTGGGTTTATTCATAATGTTCTTTATGAAAACTACCTTAAAAATCACGAGGCACCAGAAGATTGTGAGTTCTATATGTGTGGACCTCCAATCATGAATGCTTCAGTTATTAAAATGTTGAAAGACCTCGGCGTCGAAGATGAGAATATCCTCTTAGACGACTTCGGCGGCTAAGAGGATATTCCGGGTAAACCTCCTCACCAGCTAGTCTGGTGGGATATAAGCGAACAAAGAGAGCGTATATAAAAATCGAAGATTTTATGAGGATTATCAAGATATCAGACGACTTTGGTGGCTAATAAAATAGTTAGATGGGATACCAAATCACAAAGTGATAAAAAAGGCGAGTGAGCGGTCACGAAGCCACAAGTCCATCGCAAGATGGGCAGCCGGTATCCCGTCACTCCCCCCAGTTACGGCTAAAACCCTTTCCCTTATAGTGCTATGTGGCACACAAGAATACGTCTACTATAAGTCAGTAGTTATTAAAAATAATTAAAAAAATACTTAAACTTTCATCAGAAATAGACTTATAAAATCTTCTATAATGGTAGTCTTTTGACTCAAACATAAGTTAATACGATGAAAGTGGTTCCTAGACTTGCCAAAATACTCATGATAGTGCTATGCGTTTCAGTACTCAGTGCATGTTCTGGTTCGGAGAAGCCCGAAATAGTAACCATTGAGGGGAAAACAATGGGTACGACTTATACCGTTAAATATCTCATTGAGGAAGAGAAAAATATCCCTACACCAGAACGTATTAAGCAAGCCTTGGATCAACGGTTGCTCGATGTGAATCAGTCAATGTCAACTTTTATTCCTGATTCAGAGATAAGTCAATTTAATCAATTAGATACAACAAATAAATCATTATCTTCTTCTACTAGTCAAGGCATAGACTTAGTTCCATCGTGGGTATATCAACCAATTTCTGCTGATTTTGCTACGGTAGTCGCAGAAGCGATTCGTTTGAATAAAGTAACCATGGGAGGGCTTGATATTACAGTTGGTCCTCTAGTAAATCTATGGGGATTTGGTCCAGATAAGACTGTGCAAACAATTCCAACAGAAGAACAAATAAAAAATGCTATTAAAAAGGTAGGGATAGAGAAGATAACTCTACAAGAAACTTCCCCTAAGCAATATATCTTAGGGAAGTCTCAAAAAGATGTATATATAGACTTATCGTCTATTGCGAAAGGTTATGGTGTCGATGCATTAGCTGAATACTTACAAAATATTGGTATAAAGAATTACCTAGTTGAAATTGGTGGTGAGTTACGGGCTAAGGGTCATAATGCAAGTAATCATCCATGGAGTATTGGTATAGAGCACCCTGATATGATCCAGCATTCAGCTAATCAATTAGTGATTGGTTTAAAAGATTTGGCTATGGCCACATCGGGGAATTATCGTAATTTTAAAGTGGATGCTCAGGGGCACCGTCTTTCACACATTATTGATCCTAAAAAATTTGAACCAATTAGCCATAACCTGGCATCCATTACGGTTATTCATCCTAGTACGATGACTGCAGATGGGCTATCAACGGGGTTATTTGTCCAAGGTGAAGATAAAGCATTGGAAATAGCTGAAAAAGAGCACTTGGCGATATTTTTAATTATTAGCACAAAAGATGGTTTTGTAACCAAAATGTCTTCAGCATTTACTGATTTACTCAAAAAATAACTTTTATATAGATTTGAAGAGTCATGTATTATCTATAGTGGGAAGTAAATATTCTTTGTGTAAAGACAAATATATAAATTATCATATTCAGTTGAATCTTTATAACCTAATGTAATAGTGTGTATAACTCTTTGAGTTTAATTGAATTGTCATGAAAATCCTATAAACTTCTTCTAGTTATTTGATAACTATTATTTAGTTTTTACTGTAGGAGTCAAGACGATGAAAAAGTCTATATTAACTGTGTTAACGCTTGTGTCTGCTTTAGCTTTAGCTGGTTGTGGTGATGATAATAAAGAAGCACCTAAAGCAGCAGAATCAGCAGCTCCAGCGGCTTCAGCTCCAGCAGCACCTGCTGCTGAGAATAAAACAGCTGCTGCTGATATTGCGCCAGAGTGCGAAGAGTACATCAAAGAAGTTGAAGGGTTAATTGCTAAAAATCCAGCTGCTGAAGCTCAATTTAAAGCTATGTTAGATCAAACTCGTAGTCAAATTGCGACTATTAGTGATAAATCTGTTCAAGCTAATGCTTGCAACCAAGCAAAAGAAGCACTTAAACAAGCTATGCCTAAATAAGGTTCAGCCTATAAAAATAGATAAAAGTACTATCTGTTTGGATAAACCTCTTGCAAATAGCAAGAGGTTTTTCTATTGATACAGTGCTACTTTCGGCGAGCTGCTTTTCAACCAGAATGATCAATAGGTGGTTTTTGACATACACAAGAAAAGTTGCGAGCCAAAATGCCCCACTAGAACTAGTGCGTTAATAAACCTCTTGCAAATAGCAAGAGGTTTTGTTTTTATGGATTTTTATCTTTAAAATTTTAAAGATTGGCATAAATGGGCATTGAATAGGTACAATCATCATAATGAAGAAAAAAGGTTGAACCATGAAAGTTTTTTTGATTACATTTGTATTTTTTATTTTACTTATTGTGGCGATGGCAATAGGCTATATTTTCAAAAAACGTACGATTAAAGGTAGCTGTGGTGGTATTTCGTCTTTAGGCTTACAGAAGGTTTGTGATTGTGATGTTCCTTGTGATACCTTAAAAGCAGAATTAATTAAACATGAAAAACTTTAATTGCTAGCTTGTTTTTGAATAGGAGTGAACTAAAGTGCGATATGCTAGGAAAATCTCTTTATTCAGTCTATTAAGTGTAAGTGTATTGCTTGGTGCCTGTGCAACGCCTAAATTACCAGATGAGTGTGAAACCTATTTAGGTGAGCTAGAAGGGTTGTACAAAATAGTTCCTTCTGATAAGCAAGCGTTATTACCTAAAATCACCAGTGTACGTGACTATATTAGTAAAGTTGATGAGGACTATCAGGCAGGCGTGTGTGTGCTAGGTAGAGAAGCGCTTAAAGGTATTGTTAAATTACTGGCTAAATAGCTTTCCCCTAAAATCAATAGACGATAAAAAAATGGCTAAGTATAGAGAATGAGTAATTCGCTATACTTAGCCATTAGCTAATTTTGCTAAGATATTATTTCAGTTTACTTAATTGCTCCTGCACTTTGTTTAATAGTGTAGTGAAATCAATAACACGTTGTTTTTCTTGCTCAATGACGGCAGCAGGCGCTTTTTGTACAAAGTTTTCATTTGTTAATTTGCCATTTGCTTTAGCAATTTCACTTTCTAAACGCTTAATCTCTTTATTCAAACGAGCAGTTTCAGCTTCAATATCAATTTTGATATTTAGCATGAGTTCACAATGCCCAATAATTTGGCTTGGTGCGCCAATATCAGGTAGCTTTTCAACATGCTGAACTTCATTAATTTTACCTAATGCCATAATGTATGGTGTTTGGAAATTGACTAATGACGATTCTCCCACCATGTAAATACCCACTTTTTCGGCAGGAGAAATATTCATCTCACCACGTAAAGCACGAATTGCCTCAACTGTTTGTTTTAGTTGGGCGACCGTATTTTCAGCTTCTGTATTAATTAAGGCTTCTTGGAAGAGAGGGTAAGCCTGATTGCTTAGTAAAACATTACTAACAGCGGAATTACGTTTGCCCGCAAGAACAGCGACTTTTTGCCATAGTTCCTCTGTGATAAAAGGAATAATAGGGTGTGCGACACGAAGAATACCTTCCAGTATTTGAATCAATGTGCGACGTGTTCCGAGCTGTTGCTCTGCTGTGCCTGTTTGTAATTGAACTTTTGCTAATTCAACATACCAGTCACAGTATTCGTCCCAGACAAAACGATAAATGGTATTAGCAATATTATCAAAACGATACTCTTGGAAGCCTTTATGAATTTCTGCGACAAAACGCTCGTATTGGCTAATAATCCATTGATCAATAGATGATAACTCTGCTTTGCCTTCAATAATATTATGTCCTTCAACGTTCATCATCACGAAGCGTGTAGCATTCCATAACTTATTGCAGAAGTTACGATAACCTTCGCAGCGTTTGAGGTCAAAGTTCATGTTACGACCAAGTGTGGCATAGGCAGCCATTGTAAAACGTAGTGCATCAGCACCATAGCTGTTAATGCCTTCAGGGAACTCTTTACGAGTATCCTTTTCAATTTTTGTGGCTTGTTTAGGATTCATCAAACCTTGCGTACGTTTGGCAACTAAAGGCTCAAGAGCAATACCGTCAATTAAATCTACAGGGTCAAGCGTATTTCCTTTGGATTTACTCATTTTTTGACCTTGAGCATCTAAAATTAAGCCATGTACATAAACAACTTTGAAGGGTACTTGTCCAGTAAGGTGCATGCTCATCATAATCATACGAGCAACCCAGAAAAAGATAATATCAAAGCCAGTTACTAATACGTTTGATGGCATATAGCGTTGATAGTCTGGTGTTACTTTTGGCCAACCCATTGTGGTAAAAGGAACTAGTGCTGACGAGAACCATGTATCAAGAACGTCTTCGTCACGTGTTAATTCACCCGTAACACCTGCAGCGACAGCTTTCTTCTTAGCTTCTGCTTCGTTACGTGCGACAAAGATTTGACCATCTTCACTAAACCAAGCTGGAATTTGATGCCCCCACCATAATTGACGAGAAATACACCAGTCTTGAATATTTTCTAACCATTGGTTATAAGTGCTTGTCCAGTTCTCAGGATAGAAACTGACACGTCCATCTTTAACGACTTCTAATGCCATTTCCGTGATTGATTTACCAGGGTTGAATGTACCCTCTGGTGCAGGTTTGCTCATAGCAACAAACCATTGATCAGTTAGCATAGGTTCAATGACTGTTTTAGTACGATCACCTCTAGGAACCATCAGTTTATGGGGCTTAATTCCTGCTAATAAATTTAGTGCTTCTAAATCAGCTACAATTTGTTTACGTGCCTCAAAACGATCTAAACCTTGATAGTTACTTGGTGCATTTTCATTGATCTTAGCATCTAAACTTAGAATACTAATCATCTCCAATTGATGACGTAAGCCAACTTGATAGTCATTAAAGTCATGAGCAGGCGTAACTTTTACAACACCTGTCCCAAAATTTAAATCAACATAGTCATCCGCAATAATTGGAATTTCACGATTGACTAAAGGAAGAATAACAGTTTTACCAATTAAATGCTTGTAACGTTCATCTTCTGGGTGCACCATAACGGCTACGTCACCAAGCATTGTCTCAGGACGTGTAGTGGCTACCACAAGATGTGTTAAATCACTCTCAGGTGTGGCTAAAGGATAGCGAATATGCCAAAGTTTACCTTCTTCTTCGACACTTTCCACTTCTAAGTCTGAAACAGCCGTTCCTAAGACGGGATCCCAGTTCACTAAACGTTTGCCACGGTAAATAAGCCCTTGCTCATACAGACGAACAAATGTTTCAATGACACCAGCAGACATTTGCTCATCCATGGTGAAGTATTCACGACTCCAATCAGCAGAGCTACCTAGACGACGGACTTGTTGATGAATGCTACCACCAGAATATTCTTTCCATTCCCAAACTTTTTTTAAGAATGCTTCTCGACCTAAATCATGACGTGAAATATTTTGGGCATCCAGTTGTCTTTCCACGACAATTTGTGTGGCAATCCCTGCATGGTCTGAACCAGGAACAAAAACAGTATCGCATCCATTCATACGATGGTAACGAACCAAACCATCCATAATCGTTTGGTTAAACGCATGTCCCATATGTAGGGTTCCAGTTACATTTGGAGGAGGGAATTGAATGGTAAAAGGCGTGCCTGATAAGGGAGAATTGGTCTGAACATGTTGACCGGCTGTGAATGCGCCAAGGGATTCCCATTGCTGATACCAAAAAGATTCAATGTTTTGAGGGTCATATTTGGCAGCTAATTGCTGATTATCTACTGATTCCGTTGTCATACTGTTGTGTGCACTCTTGCTAATAAGTGAGAATAAAGTATTTATGAAAGCCATTATTTTAATGGATTTATAAGCTAGATTTAGTTATTAAGGCGTTAAACCTTTAAATAAATATCTGCTTATATGCTAAAATTACGGTTTATTTTGTGCATAAAAAGTACAAAAATTTTTAAAAATATTAATTAGGAGCTTTTAAATGGCTATCGAACGTACATTATCAATTATCAAACCAGATGCAGTAGCTAAAAATGTTATTGGTGAAATCATCTCTCGCTTTGAGAAAGCAGGCCTTAAAGTAGTTAATGCTCGCTTACAACAATTAACTCGCGAAGAAGCAGAAGGTTTCTACGCTGTTCACAAAGAGCGTCCATTCTTTAACGACTTAGTTGAATTCATGATTTCTGGTCCAGTATTTGTACAAGTACTAGAAGGTGAAAATGCAATTGCTAAAAACCGTGAGTTAATGGGCGCGACTGATCCTAAGAAAGCTGCTCCAGGTACAATCCGTGCTGATTTTGCAGAAAGCATTGATGCCAATGCTGTTCATGGTTCTGATGCACCAGAAACTGCTGCTGTTGAAATCGCTTATTTCTTTGCTTAATTATTCATCGAAAGAATGAATGAACGCCTTAATTTGTTAGGCTTAGATAATGATGCCCTCACTGCGCAAGTAGCAGAGTGGGGGCATAAGCCATTTCGAGCCAAACAGCTTGCTCGTTGGGTTCACCAGCGAGGAGCTAGTCGCTTTGACCAGATGACGGACTTAGCGAAAGATTTTCGTGCCCAATTAGAAAGTTGCTGTGAAATTAGTACACCAGAGGTTATAACAAGAAAAATATCGTCTGATGGGACTCGTAAATGGCTATTTGATGTGGGCAATAATAATGCAGTAGAAACTGTATTTATTCCAGAAGATGATAGAGGGACACTTTGTATTTCTAGTCAGGCTGGTTGTGCTGTGGCTTGTCGATTTTGTTCGACAGGGCATCAAGGATTTAATCGTAATCTGACTACTGCAGAGATTATTGGGCAGCTATGGCATGCTCGCGCAGATATCATGGCGAGTCAAGGGGCGGCAAGATTAGGTACATCTTCTAATGCTCAAGCGACAGAAAATGATCGAATTATTAGTAATGTCGTCATGATGGGGATGGGAGAGCCTTTGCTGAACTATGATCAGGTTGTTCCTGCCCTAAAGCTCATGCTGGATGATAATGCCTATGGTTTATCAAGACGTAGAGTCACTGTGTCTACGTCTGGGGTGGTTCCTTTTATTGATCGTTTAGCTAAGGATTGCCCTGTGGCATTGGCGGTCTCTCTCCATGCGCCAAATGATGATCTTCGCAGTCAGCTAATCCCTCTTAATAAAAAATACCCATTAGCAGAATTGATTGCTGCTTGTAATCGTTATCTTGACTATGCTCCACGTGATTTCATTACGTTTGAGTATATTATGCTAGATAATATTAATGATACTGAAAAGCATGCTTTAGAATTGATTGAAATTACTAAACAGATTCGTTGTAAAATCAATCTTATTCCATTTAATCCATTCCCTGAGTCAGGTCTGGTGCGCTCTAGTAACGCACGTGTTAAGCAATTTGCACAGATATTGATGGATGCTGGTGTTGTGACAACGGTTCGCAAAACTAGAGGGGATGATATAGATGCTGCCTGTGGTCAATTGGCTGGTGAAGTCAAAGATCGTACAAAAATTAGTGAACGTATGCAATTGCGAAAAACTATCCCTATTAAAGAGGAGCGAATGTAATTATGGAAATGCCAGATTTGAACAAAGTATCAGCAAATGCACCTGATGTTGATACCGTTGGTGGCTACTTAAAAAACGCACGATTAGAGCGCCATCTTGAGCTTGCTCAGGTGAGTGATATGATTAAATATCATGCTAGCCAGCTACGTGCGGTAGAAGAGCAAAACTGGTCTGCTTTACCAAATGGTTTTGTATTGCGTAGCATCATCAAAAAATTTGCGGTAGCGGTTGGTGCAAATCCAGATATCGCTCTTGAAAAATTAGCGCAGGCAACTGGAAATGTTGCTCCACCAGCAAATAATAAATATCTCAAATCCAGTCATAATTTAAAAGTTAATGAGAAATTAAATGAGCATATTTCCAGTGGTAGTGGTGGCACTTGGCTATGGATTTTATTAATTCTAGCTATTCTTGTGGCTGTTGCGTACTTTGCCTTTACTCAGGGTATGTTCAATATTGATGATGTTGAATTTATCAAAAAATGGTTTAATCAATAATGTCTGACGTTAATACTCTCAATTCATCTCCTTTCCCTGTTGGACCAACTCCTCGTCGTCAAACGCGTGCTGCGGTTATTTCGTGGGGAAATAAGCATGTACAGGTGGGTGGGGGAGCCCCTGTTGTTGTGCAATCAATGACAAATACGGATACGGCTGATGCGATTGCTACCGCTATTCAGGTTAAAGAGTTAGCGTTGGCTGGTTCGGAATTGGTCCGTATTACTGTCAATACGCCAGAAGCGGCAGCAGAGGTTCCGAAAATTAGAGAACAGCTTGATAAAATGGGTATGGATGTTCCATTAGTGGGAGATTTTCACTATAACGGACATAAGTTATTAACTATGTATCCAGAATGTGCACAAGCATTGTCAAAATACAGAATTAATCCTGGCAATATGGGTGGTGGCAAAAAGCGTGATGATAATTTTGCTCAGATGATTGAAGTGGCTGCCAACTATAATAAAGCTGTACGTATTGGAGTAAACTGGGGAAGCTTAGATCAGGATCTCATGGCACGTATGATGGATGAAAACAATAAACGCCAAAAGCCATGGTCAGCACAAGCTGTTATGCGAGAAGCTTTAGTGATTTCAGCTATTAGCAATGCTAGACGAGCCGAAGAGCTAGGCTTAGCAAAAAATAAGATAGTGCTATCTTGTAAAGTCAGTCATGTACAAGATTTAATTTCCGTTTATCGTAATTTATCTGCTCAATGTGATTATCCACTTCATCTTGGTTTGACTGAAGCTGGAATGGGAAGTAAGGGTATAGTGGCCTCTACAGCGGCGTTATCCGTGTTGTTGCAAGAAGGGATTGGCGATACTATTCGTATTTCATTAACCCCAGAACCAGGGGGCGATCGTCGTAAAGAAGTGATTGTTGCCCAAGAAATTCTCCAAACAATGGGGTTAAGAGCATTTACTCCGATGGTAGTGGCTTGTCCAGGCTGTGGACGCACGAGTAGTACTTTTTTCCAAGAGCTTGCAGATAGTATCCAGACTTATCTTAGAGAGCAAATGCCTGTTTGGCGTCTTCAATACCCAGGTGTGGAGACCATGAATGTTGCTGTGATGGGCTGTGTGGTAAATGGTCCAGGAGAGAGTCGTCATGCGGATATTGGCATTAGTTTACCCGGGACTGGAGAGGTACCGTCAGCACCTGTCTTTATTGATGGTGAACGTACTGTTACCTTAAAAGGCGACTCTATTGCCCAAGAATTTCAACAAATTGTTTTAGATTATGTTCAACGTCGTTATGGTGCTAAAACAATTTCATCAACATGAAAATAAATAATTTAAATTTAAACTAATAATATGAGTAAAACGTTTGAAAAAGTCTCTGCGATTCGTGGAATGAATGATATTCTTCCTAATGAAAGTTGGCAATGGGAGAGACTCGAGCAGATCCTAAAAATGTGGTTGGCGCAGTATGGTTATTTGAATATCCGTACGCCAATTCTAGAACAAACTCGTTTATTTGCCCGTGGTATTGGTGAAGTCACTGATATTGTCGAAAAAGAAATGTACACATTTAGAATGGGCGAGGACTCAGAGCAGTTAACCATGCGTCCTGAATTTACAGCAGGAATTGTACGTGCTGCCATTGAGCATCATATTACCTATGATAGACCTCAACGTTTGTTTTCTATGGGGCAAGTATTTCGCCATGAGCGTCCTCAAAAAGGGCGTTATCGCCAGTTCCATCAAGTTTCAATTGAAGCGTTAGGGTTTGAAGGTCCTGATATCGATGCGGAGCAAATTATCATGCTATCGCGTTTATGGAAACTTTTAGGTTTAAAAGATATCCATCTGGAGCTTAACTCTTTAGGTCAGATTGATGAGAGAAAAGCTCATCGAGAAGCACTGATTAAACATTTAGAGGCACATATTGATGTCTTAGATGAGGATGGTAAGCGCCGTATGTATACCAATCCTCTACGAGTGTTAGATACTAAAAATCCAGCCATGCAAGAAATGGCTAATCAAGCCCCTAAATTATTTGATTTTTTAGGTGAACAATCTAAAGCACATTTTCAAGAAATTTGTACACGCTTAGAAGAGGCTGGTATTAGCTATACTATTAACCCTCGCTTAGTTCGTGGCTTGGATTACTATAATCTCACCGTATTTGAGTGGGTAACTGGTAGTCTAGGTGCCCAAGCAACTGTTTGTGGTGGTGGTCGATATGACGGTCTGTGTGAGTTATTAGGTGGAAAATCCACTCCTGCGATTGGTTTTGCGATTGGTTTAGAGCGTCTATTGGCGTTGATGGAACAAAGTCAAGGATTTATAGCACCAAGTGAAACGGATATTTATATTATTCACCAAGGTGAACTAGCGAGCCGTAAAGCATTACAAATAGCTGAGTTATGCCGAGATCAAGGATGGCGAGTATTGGTGCATGCGGGAAGTGCGTCTTTTAAAGCGCAATTCAAGAGAGCTGATTCAAGTGGTGCTAAGTTTGCTTTGATTCTTGGCGAATCAGAAGTTAATGAGGCAACGATTAGTATCAAACCATTACGTTTGGATAATGATGGTATGATGGCAGAACAAGTCACTATTGCACAAGCTGAGCTTATTGAAGAATTACAAAAAAGGATTTAATTATTATGGCATTTGATTTAGAAGAACAGGAAAAGATTGACCAGGTAAGAGCGTGGTGGGATCGTTTTGGTGGTTTGGTTACTGGCTTATTAACCGCTATTCTTCTGGTACTTGTGGCGTATTATGCGTGGGGCTGGTATAAAAACTATCAAGCAGAGAAAGCATTAGGTTATTATGAAACAATCTATACAACCACAAAATCATCTAGACCAACAGATTCAGATAAAGTACGCATACAAGAAGCCTTATCTGTATTACAAAATGATTATACGAGTACAGCCTATCCTGCACGAGCGAGTCTTATTGCCGCTAATTATTTTGTGAGCAAAAATGATTTAGATGCTGCTCAAAAAGCCATGCAATGGGTTGTTACTAACGGTAAAGAGCCTGAAATTGTTCCAGTTGCACAATTGCAATTATCTGCTATTTTAATGGATCAGGGTAAGTTGGATGAGGCATTATCCTATGTTTCTGGCTCTGTTCCTGAAAGTTTTAAAGCATTATTTTTAGATAGACAGGGCGATATTCAAATGGCAAAAGGCCAAAAAGAAGAAGCCGTGAAATCTTGGAAAACAGCATTAAATGAAAAAGGTTTAGAACCATCATTTTCAACATTTATGCAAAATAAAATAAAGGTATTAGGAGGGGAGTAAAATGTCGCTTTCAACACGTTATCTACGTAATTTTACCTTAGCTGTAGGTGCGGCTCTCACACTAAGTGCTTGCGGCTTATTTGGAAATGATAGTCGTTATGAACCTGTGGATTTGACAGAGTATCAAGCTACTATTACCCCTGTTATTCATTGGACAGCATCAATTGGTAAGGGCAGTGGTTATGGTTTTACCCCTGTTGTTGATGGCAATAATGTCTTTGCGGCTACACCAGATGGTAAAGTATCACGTCTTAATTTAGATACAGGCGCTATTATTTGGCAACGTGACTTGGATAAAGACCTTGCTAGTGGTGTTGGCGTAGGTGAAGGTGTTGTTGCTGTGACAACTAAAGACGGTCAGGTCGTTTTATTAGATGCAAATAATGGTAATCAGCGATGGGAAGTTCGTTCATCTACAGTCGCCACCACACCTCCAATGATAGCAAATGGTGCCGTAGTTGTACGTGCAGATGATTTTCGTGTACAAGGCTTAAATATTGCTGATGGTAGTCTATTGTGGAGTTACGTTAGAGCACAAGCAGAGCTTGCTCTGAAAGCCCATTCTAGGATGGTATCTGCAGGGGCATCTACAGTATTAGTGGCGTTACCGGTAGGGCGTGTTGTGGCATTGAATACACAAACAGGTAGACCGCTTTGGGAATTATTGGCTTCAACAGTTAAAGGACCTAGTGATTTAGATAGTGTGGCTGATGTTGTTGGTGCTCCTATTGTGAATGGTAATGATATCTGCTTAGCAAGTTACCAAGGTAATGTTTTATGCTATGGTGTAACAGCAAAAGGCGCTCAGGCTCGATGGTCTCAACCATTTTCAACGGCTACTGGTGTTGATGCGACACAGTCAAGTGTCTTAAGTGCTGGTGTAGACGGTACAGTAACGAGTTTTTCTCGCCAAGATGGTCAAGTGCTATGGTCAGATAAAACCCTACGTAATCGTGGATTAAGTAATCCTATAGCCTATGATAACCATGTCGTAGTGGCAGATTATGAAGGGTATGCACATTTTTATGATTTTAATTCAGGGGCACTTCAAGGACGTATTTCATTAGGAGATAGCGAGCCTGTCGTATCGCCATTAGTAGCCACACCTAAAGGTATTCTTGCTCAAACAGGTGATGGTGATTTAGTCTTATTTGGTGCTAAGTGAAGAAAACGCAATTTAAACCAGTAGTGGCGCTTGTTGGTCGCCCAAATGTAGGTAAATCCACGCTATTCAATCGTTTAACGCGTTCGCGTAATGCATTGGTTGCAGATTTCTCGGGATTGACACGAGATCGTCACTATGGGGAAGGTCGAGTTGGTTCTTATCCGTTTTTAGTGATTGATACGGGTGGTTTTGAGCCTGTAGTAAAAACAGGTATTCTCAAAGAAATGGCACGTCAAACAGAACAAGCTATTGCTGAGTCTGATATCGTGATTTTCTTGGTGGATGCTAGAGCAGGTGTTAATGCCCATGATCATGAAATTGCGGCATTGTTACGTAAGACCAATGCCAAGATTATCTTAGCTGTGAATAAAGCTGAGGGAATGAATCAAGTTCAAGCAACAGCTGATTTTCATGAGTTAGGATTGGGTGATCCTATTCCAATTTCTTCTGCTCATGGGGACGGCGTTGTGGCAATGATTGAAACAGCATTAGCTACATTGGTGAATCCTGTTGTAGAAGAGGAAGAAGCCGAGACAGAGGTTGACATTGATGAAAATGCCCTTGAGTCTGAATTAGCGGCTGCTGAAAAAAATGAGCCTGAAGAGGAAGAATCAGAGGCCTTTGAACATAGAATTAAATTGGCTATTGTAGGTCGTCCAAATGTAGGTAAATCGACGCTGATTAATACCTTATTAGGTGAACAAAGGGTTATTGCCTTCGATATGCCGGGTACCACACGTGATGCTATTGAAATTGATTTTGAACAAGGCGATAAAAAATACACCATTATTGATACAGCAGGTTTAAGAAAACGTGGTAAGGTATTTGAGTCAATTGAAAAATTCTCAGTGATTAAAACCTTGCAAGCCATTGAAGCATGTAATGTGGTGGTCTTGGTATTGGATGCTCAAGCGGAAATCTCCGAACAGGATGCACATATTGCGGGTTTTATTTTAGAAAGTGGTCGAGCTTTGGTGGTTGCTATCAATAAGTGGGATGGCTTGGATGAAGATAAGCGAGATTGGGTAACACGTGAATTTGAGCGTAAAATGCGTTTCTTATCTTTTGCCAAAATGCATTATATTTCTGCCCTAAAGGGACATGGAGTTAAAGCGTTATTGAAGTCTGTTAATGAAGCACATGCCGCCGCTTTCCGCAAATTATCAACGCCTAAATTAACTCGTGAGTTAAGAGCAGCTGTAGAGCAACAGCCACCTCCACGTAAAGGGATTTTTAGACCTAAGATGCGTTATGCTCACCAAGGGGGGCAAAATCCACCGTTGGTGATTATCCATGGCAATGCCTTAGATGCGATTAGCGAGTCGTATAAGCGCTATTTGGAGTCTCGTTTCCGTCGTGTATTCAAACTAGAAGGTACACCGATGCGAATTGAATTTAAGTCGTCAACTAATCCCTATAAGGATGCATAAATGAATCAGTTTTGGAGTGATTTTGTTAAAGAGCTTAAGCCTTATGTACCGGGAGAGCAGCCTAAAGAGGGTGAGTTTGTTAAATTAAATAGTAATGAATCACCATATCCTCCATCGCCTAAAGCTGTGGCAGCGATGGATAAAGCGCTAGCAAAAGGGTTGGAGTTATATCCAGAAGCTGAAGCAACGCCTGTGAGAGAGACTGTAGCTAAATATTATGGCTTAACACCAGATCAAGTGTTTGTAGGAAATGGTTCAGATGAGTCTTTGGCGCATTTATTTAATGGACTATTTCGTCATAATGGAAAGAAAATTTTATTTCCTACTATCACGTATAGCTTTTATCCAGTATATGCAAAACTGTATAGCATTCCCTATACAGAAGTGCCACTCGCAGATGATTTTAGTATTGATATAACACCGTATTTAGCGGCTTCACCAGATGAGGTATGTGGGATTATTTTTGCTAATCCCAATGCACCAACTAGCATAGCGCTAAGCTTAGAAACTATCGAACGTCTATTAAAGGAGCAGCCTAATATATTGGTTGTTGTGGATGAGGCGTATGTAGATTTTGGTACACAGACAGCGATTAGTTTAATTCAGCGTTATCCTAATCTAATGGTTATTCAAACATTATCTAAATCACGTTCATTGGCGGGTATTAGAGTTGGTTTTGCATTTGCTCAAGCAGAGTTGATTCAAGCACTGACTAGAGTGAAGAATAGTTTTAATTCATATCCTATTGATAGAGTGGCACAAGCAGGTGCAATAGCCGCTTTTGAGGATGAAGAATACTTTAACAAAACTCGCCATATGATTATGGCATCACGTGAGTATTTGATTAAAGAGGTTAGGGGGTTAGGGTTTAATGTATTGCCTTCGGCCGCTAACTTTATTTTTATGAGCCATCCTAAATTAGATGCTACTAAAATTGCGTCTGAGTTAAGAGAGCGTAAATTATTAGTACGCCATTTCAAACAAGTGCCTATTGATCAGTTTTTACGTGTAACAATTGGGACACAGGAAAATTGTGAAAATTTAGTAAAAGCCTTGTCTGAAATCGTTTCTAAGGGTATTATTTAACCTAAGCCAACATAAGATTGCGCTGCAACAAAAGGCTCGCAATCATATTTAACAATTTTTATAAATTATATTATGGAGCTTTCATCAATGAGCACTAAAGGACAATCATTACAAGATCCTTTCTTAAATGCTTTACGCAAGGAACATGTACCAGTTTCAATTTATTTAGTAAATGGTATCAAATTACAAGGTCAAGTTGAATCATTTGACCAGTATGTGGTGTTACTTCGCAATACTGTGACACAAATGGTTTATAAGCATGCTATTTCGACTGTAGTTCCTGCTCGAGCAGTCAATTTCCCAATCGAAACTCCAGAAGAAGAATAATTTACAGGCATTTGTTTGCCTATATTTTTTTATGACTTATTAGTTAGATGCCTACCCGCTAATCAGTGGGCGGGCATTTTATTTACTTAAATTTTATGCGTGCTATTATCATCAGCGTTGATTTTGGAAATGTAGATTATCCAGCTCATGCACAAGAATTTGCCATGCTTGCCAAGGGAGCAGGGGCAGAGATTGTGGCAACTGTCGTGGCGAAAAGAGATCGTCCAGATGCTAAGTTTTTTATTGGTTCTGGCAAAGTTGATGAAATTGCTTTATTGATTCAAAGTACCAATCCCGATATTGTCCTATTTGATCAACCGCTAAGCCCCGCACAACAACGTAACTTAGAGCGAGTGTTTAATTTGCGTGTGGTAGATAGGGTGACATTGATTCTGGATATATTTGCATTGAGAGCAAAAAGTCACGAAGGTAAGCTACAGGTTGAGTTAGCACAGTTACAGCATTTAGTGACACGATTAACGCGGATGTGGACTCACTTGGAGCGTCAACGAGGTGGTATTGGCATGCGTGGTCCCGGTGAATCTCAATTAGAGATGGATAAACGTATGATTGGTGATAAAGTAAAATCACTCAAAGAACGTTTAGCTAAAGTGGAAAAACAGCGTGCTACGCAAAGACGATCACGCGAGCGTTCTAATACGTTATCTGTTTCATTGGTAGGGTATACGAATGCTGGTAAATCTACCTTATTTAATGCCTTAACTAGGGCTGGAGCCTATGCGGCAGATCAGTTGTTTGCAACCTTAGATACGACAACTAGACGAATTTGGCTTGAAAATGCTGGACAAGTCACCATCTCTGATACGGTAGGCTTTATTCGTGATTTACCCACCACCTTAATTGCTGCTTTTAAAGCTACCTTAGAGGAAACTGTGCATGCTGATTTGTTATTGCATGTGATTGATGCGGCTAGTCCTCAACGAGATGAGCAAATTATTGAGGTAAATAAAGTTTTACAAGAGATAGGGGCGCAAGACATTCCCACTATTCTCGTTTACAATAAAATTGATATGCTATCGTATGATCCCAAAGTTGAAAGAGACGAAGAGGGCAACATAGTACGCGTATTTGTCAGTGCACAAAAACGTGAAGGTTTAGACGGTTTGCGTCTTGCGATGGCAGAAGCAAAAACACAACTATTAGGAACTACTAACATTGAGACTGATGAACATTTTTAATCTTAATGATCCAGGTTGGGGGAAAGGCAATCCTCAACCCCCACAAAACCAGCAAGGCAATGAGCCTCCTCGTCGTCCACCACAAGACAATGATACGCCACCAGATTTGGATCAAGTGTTTAATGATTTGTCCAAACGGATTAAATCTGTATTTGGTAATGGTGGTAAAAAAGATGGGAATCAACCTCTTGGGCAACCACCGCGTCGTGAGCCACCACAAAAATTGTTTAAAGTGGGGGCAGTAGCGATTGCTGTTGTTGCTGTAGGTGCTTGGTTGGCTAGTGGATTTTTTATCGTTAGAGAAGGTCAAGTGGGCGTTGTTACTCAATTTGGTAAATATAACCGTACCGTGATGCCTGGCTTTAAATGGCATATTCCCTCACCTTTTGAGTCAGTGGATTTAGTTGATATTTCTCGTGTACGTTCTTTCTCTGTGGGATACCGTGATAGTGCTCGTAATAAGGTATTGCCAGAGGCATTAATGCTAACCGAAGATGAAAATATTGTGGATGTGCAGTTTGATGTCCAGTATCGTTTAAAAACGGGTATGCCAGATGCGAATGATAAACCGTCTGCGGCAGCCGATTATCTTTTCCAAACGGTTTCTCCAGATGAGTCCGTACGACAAGCAGCAGAAACGGCGATGAGAGAGATTGTGGGCAAACAATCTATGAATAAAATTCTTTATGAAAGTCGTACGCAGGCAGCGATTGATGTGCGTCAATTAATGCAAAATATTCTTGACCGTTATCGCACAGGGATTGAGGTTATCACTGTAGCGATTCAGAATGTTCAACCACCCGAGCAAGTTCAAGCAGCTTTTGAAGATGCTATTAAAGCAGGTCAAGATAATGAACGTCAGAAAAATGAAGGTTATGCTTACGCAAGTAAAGTGATACCGGAGGCAAGAGGTCAAGCTTCTCGTATTTTACAAGATGCTGAAGGTTATAAGGCGGCTATTATAGGTCGTGCCAAGGGTGCAGCAGAACGGTTTGCACAAGTAGAAAAAGAATACGCCAATGCACCGCAAGTAACGCGTGAAAGGATGTATTTATCGACATTAGAAGAAGTATATGCTAATGCGTCGAAAGTGATGATAGATACAAAATCAGGTAATAATATGCTTTATTTACCGATTGATAAAATTCTTGAGCAAAACACTAGCTTAAACGCTTCAAGCTACGGTAGTAGTGAAACATCATCTGCTTCTCGTGCTTCCAATGAGAGTATTACAACATCTAATCGTGCTAAATCAGCTTCTACAACAGAAGCAAGTAGTACGGAGGTATCTAGAGACCGTAATGCATTAAATCGTTCCCGTTCAGCACAGTAAGAGGTATTATCATGAATCGTTCAACGTTAACGTTTGTTGTATTGGCCATCGTGGCATGGTTAGCTTCTTCAATGCTGTTCATTGTGGGGGAGCGTGATTATGCGTTGGTATTTAAATTGGGTGAATGGCAACGTACTGTAACTGAGCCAGGTCTAAATTTCAAATTACCGTCACCACTTGAAAATGTTGTATATTTAGATAAACGCATACAAACGATTGAGTCAGGTGATACAGAGCGTATCCAAACGTCTGAGAAGAAAAACCTAATTATTGATTCGTATATCAAATGGCGTATTCAAGATCCAAGACAATTTTATATTTCATTTGGATCTGATGCTAAAGCAGCACAGAATCGTTTAAATGCTCAAATTCGTGATGCACTTAATGCCTCTGTAAATACCCGCACAGTACGTGCTGTGATTTCGCAAGAACGTGATGTCGTTATGGCGGAGATTTTACAAAATGTTGAGGCACGTGCTAAACCTTTAGGTATTCGTGTAGTTGATGTGCGTTTAAAACGTATTGAATTCTCACAGGAAGTATCAGATTCAGTGTACACACGTATGCAAGCAGAGCGTAAGCAAGAAGCGAATAGCTTACGTGCTAATGGTGCGGCAGAGAGTGAAACTATTCGAGCGGATGCGGATAGACAAGTTCAGGAAGTGTTGGCAGAAGCTAATGCTAAAGCACAAGCTATACGTGGTTTAGGTGATGCACAAGCCTCTAAAATTTATGCTGATGCTTATAGCAAAGATCCTGATTTTTATAGTTTTTATAAGAGTTTGGATGCCTATAAAAATATCTTCTCATCAAAACAAGATTTGTTAGTAGTAGATCCTAGTTCAACGTTCTTTAAATTCTTAAAGCAAACGAATTAGAAAGACACGTCAAAAACTAGCTTTTAATTGAGCAAAAACAATCCCCTAAATGAATTTTCTTTTAGGGGATTTTTTAGGAAAACTAAAAAATCCAATTTTTTTTTAAAAAATATTGTCAGGATTGTTGTTGCCTATCGACTTAAGAGGTAGCTAGAGATTTTTACGAAAAACTCTCAGACTGCCAATAAAATAATGTTTTCGGCGTGCAAGTTTTCATAGTTTATTGATTTTGTAGGTTAAATTGAAAACTTGCACGTCAAAATTAACACAAGAGAAGTGTTGATTTTGTAGGTTAAATTGAAAACTTGCACGTCAAAATTAACACATAAAGTGTTTTGATAGTCTGAGATTTTTTACGAAAAACTCTACATTTATATTTTTTTTAAAAGGAAATTTTTATGAAATTAAAATCTATTGCTTTATTAGCCTCAGCGTTTATTGGTTCAACAGGTATTGCAGCAGCTAACCAAGCTCAACAAGGATGTGGTGCTTCTACAGGTACAAAAGCAGAAGCAAAAAAAGATCACTCTTGCGGCGCAAGTTCTAAAAAAGAGACTAATGCAATGCCTGAGAAAAAAGAATCAATCTTGCGGTGCTGGTTCTTGCGCAAAAAAAGAGAAAAAATCTTAATGATTATCTAGTCTTAACAAAAGAGGGCTTAACGGTGAAATCTATTAAGCCCTTTTAATTAGTTGGTATTGATGATTCATGTAGTGAGATTGGGATAGCTATGGTAGGTGTTGGTTTTCGACGAGAAATGCGAGAGTGGTCTTTTCAGGACATTCAAGCTGATTTTTTTGAAATTGTGCCTGAAAATTGGTTGCAACGTGATAGAGCTATTTTGCATCAATTATTAGCTTCTAATCGACCTATCTATATGCATGGTGTTTCTCTAAATTTAGGAGGGCATTCAGTCATTAATAAAGAATTTTTAAATCAGATAAAAGCACTGAAGCAAGAGCTAAATGCCCCTTTTTATTCTGATCATTTAGCGGCTAGTGGTGATGCACATCAATTATATGATTTGTTTCCTATCCCTTTTACATTAGCAGAGGCAGAACGGATTAGTCACCGTATTCAAGAAGTACAGGATATATTGGGTTTTCCAATCGCTATCGAAAATAGTACTTGGTATACCAATATCGGTGAAATGAGTGAAACTGATTTTATTAATGAAATTCTCAAAAGGAGTGGTTGCCAACTTCTTTTAGATATAAACAATATTGCGGTAAATGAAAAAAATCATCATCTTATTAGTGTACCTGAGTTTATTCGTCAGATTGACCTAGAAAAAGTCAGTTATATGCATGTGGCAGGGCATGAATATGATGAACGGTTTGATATGTATATTGATACACATAGTCAGCCAGTTGAGGTAACAACTAGAGAGGTTGCTAAGCAAGTTGCACAGCAACAAAAAATCCCTATTTTATTAGAGTGGGATAATGATGTACCGTCTATAGACGTGATTAATCAGGAGTTAGTATGGTTGCAACCTTCTATGACTATGTAAGAGGTAAAACGGATGAGGTTCCTGATGGGTATAGCGAAAAGGGACTCAACGTATATCGCTATTTGGTGTTTTTAGGTGCTAGTCAAATGATTGAATCCTGTTACCCAGAGATTAAAAAATCATTTGGGTGAGGAAGATTGGACAGCATTAATACAAGCATTTGTTAAACAATCGGCGTGGACCTCACATTTTTATGGAGATTTAGAACATGAATTTAATGTTTTTCTTGCCAACACAATCTCAGAACAAGAATAATTATTTGGGAGAGATTACATTACTTCTTTTACGCCTATGGTTGGCACAAGAGTTTATCTATGCGGCTATACGTAAATTAAGTGGGGGGGGTATTGCCCCAGATTGGTTTGCAGGATTGGAATTTCCTTGGCCATTTAATCAATTTACTAGTAATTTCAATTGGTCTTTGGTGAGTTTAACAGAGCTGATTGTGGGGATTATGCTGTTAGTTGGATTATTCACACGTCTATCAAGTGTGGTTTTACTTATCGTTACTGTGGTAGTCAATTTATTCAGTTCATTTTGATTTAGGATGGATGGGGTGGGACCAAATTGAAACAGATGATGGTCAGGGGTTTAAAGTGCCATTAATGATTGGTCTGATGCTCATTACACTCTTAGGGATGGGGGCAGGTAAAATATCTATAGATTATTTACTCAGTCTTAGGAAGACAAATAGTGACTCAACAGCATCATCATGAAAATTTAGATTGGTTGGATGATTCGTTAAGAAAATCCATGTTTAGATTTGCCTGTATGCATATTCAACCTGATGAAGAGGCGGAGGAGGCTGTACAAGATACTTGTTGTGCTTTACTTGAAAAAAGAAGCAGAGCTATCACAAATCACGCATTTATCTGCTTATGCTTTTGGGATATTAAAGTATAAAATTCTCGATAGACTACGATTAAAATATCACCAGCGAACCACGGTTATCGTTGAACAAGAAGAGGATATTGATAGTTTATTATTTACCGAAAATGGGCACTGGGAAAAGGGTGTCCTAAGCACTGATTGGGAGAGTCCAGAATCCTTAGTCGAGAATAATGATTTTTTACGAATAGTGGATTTGTGTATCGATAATCTTCCTCAGAAAATTGCCCAAGTTTTTAGCTTAAAAGAGTTTTTAGATTGCCAGCCACAAGAAATTTGTGACTTGATGGGACTATCTAAAAGTGATTATTGGCAGTGTCTAAGCCGTGCTCGCAAACGACTTCAGCTTTGTCTTAATGAAAAATGGTTCAATAGGATTTAAGGATGAATTGCAAAACATATACCTACTTACTGAGTTCAGGACAGTTGGATAGCAAAAACAAGTTGCAGCAAGCTTGGATCAGAAAACATTTACTGATTTGTTCTGGATGTCGTCGTTTTACTCGAAATCATCAAATTCTAACCAGTGTGTTAAAACATAAGAAACAACAGTATTTAGGTCAATCGGTATTGCCTAAGAATGACAAGTAAATTTATTGTTTTCGCTGATTAAGGAAATTTAGCTTTGTTTTATTGTTATAATGATTTGTAAGTTAACGATACGGGCTACTTACATATAAGTGGCTCGTTTTTTTATGTCTGTGTTATGAATACTCAAAACTGGCTATTACCTGATTATTTATCTGATATCTTACCAGCAGAGGCTCGCCGTCTTGAAGAGTTGCGTCGACGATTACTTGATTTGTATCGCCAGCATGGCTTTGAAATGGTGGTGCCACCATTAGTTGAATATATCGAATCACTATTGGTGGGCGAAAAAGACACGTTATCATTGCAAACGTGCCAATTAGTAGATCAAATTTCTGGTCGTAGCATTGGTGTTCGTGCCGATATGACCCCACAGATTACACGTATTGACTGCCCATCTCTGA
>NZ_AYSV01000077.1 GCF_000506865.1 Pelistega indica | reverse complement strand
AAAACAATAAATTCTTATGATGAACGTTTTTAATTCAACCATTAACGAATCCACACCACCAACCATTGGTATTCTGCCAAGTGGACCGAATAACCAAATTACTGATATTGCGGGTGTGAGCGTTGGACAGGTAACTTTACAAGAAGGTTCTATCCAAACTGGGGTTACCGTCATTACACCTCATGCAGGTGATATTTTTACTGAAAAGGTAGCCGCGGGAGTTTCTATCATCAATGGTTTTGGTAAAAGCATTGGACTTATTCAACTAGAAGAATTAGGTGTTATCGAAACACCTATTGCACTCACCAATACTTTTGCAGTCCCCATTATTGCACAAGCTCAAATTAAACAAGCTATCCAACAGCACCCTCAAATTGGGCGTGAATGGGCAACCGTTAATCCTTTGGTATTAGAATGCAATGACGGTTATTTAAACGACTTGCATGCTTTTGCTATTGAAGAAAAGCATTACCACCAAGCTCACGCACTACAATCCAACCATGTTCAACAAGGCTCAGTTGGTGCAGGCAGAGGTATGCGCAGTTTTGGTTTAAAGGGGGGTATTGGGACAGCATCCCGTTATAGTCATCCTGATGATAAAGAAAGTCGCTATCTAGTGGGTGCCCTTGTCTTATCTAATTTCGGTAGTTTGCCTTATCTTCAAATAGGTGACTCGCCACTTGGTAAAATTATTACTCAATTAGAAAAACAACAAGAAGTTTCTGTAGACAAAGGATCTATTATTATTGTTTTAGCTACTAGATGCCCCTCTAGATGCTAGACAACTTAAACGTCTTAGTTTACGTGCAGGCGCAGGCTTGGCTCGCACAGGCTCAAATTATGGTCATGGAAGTGGCGATATTGCTATTGCCTTTTCTACTACTCAGCGTATCAGCCAACATAAAGATACAATATTAAGTAATCCTAATACCGTACATGAAACCGTATTAAATGATTTATTTAATGCAGCGGCAGAAGCCACTGAACAAGCCATTATTAATGCACTTTGGTATGCGACAGATGTGACTGGTCGCGATAATCAAACAATCCAAAGTTTATTAACTAAACTTAAATCACTTAATTTAATGTAAAGAGAACATCATGAAAATCCTAATTTCAACCGATATTGAAGGCGTAGCAGGTGTAGTTGATCCCCAACAAGTTCGTGCGGGTAATCCTGAATATGAAAGAGCTCGTCTATGGATGACAAAAGAAGCAAATGCGGCTATTTTGGGCGCTTTTGAGGCTGGTGCTGAAAAGGTCTTTGTCAATGACTCACATGCTGGATTTAGAAATATTATTGTTTCCGAATTAGATCCACGTGCTATTTTGATTACAGGCAAACCTAGACTATATAGCATGATGTCAGGGATAGAGTTTAATGTTGACGGCGTAGCGCTTGTCGGTCATCACTCTCAAGCTCAAGGTCGGGGGGTACTCGCGCATACAATTAATAGCTTTGCTTTTGCCAAAATAAGTATCAACGGACAATCCTTAGGTGAGCCCGGTCTATATGGTTTATTAGCAGCAGAAAAAGGAATTCCATTAATTTTTGGTAGTGGTGACCAATACCTAGCTGAAGAAAATAAAGCTCATTTTCCTGAGGCTATTTGGGTAGAAACTAAATGGGCGATGGGTCATACATGTGCGGCGAGTAAAACCATTGAAGCTTCTTGTGAAGATATTCGCAAAGGCATGAAAGAAGCGGTTAGTCGTTTACAGCAAAATAAGTCTTCTTTATTTTCACTCAAAAAACCTTATGTATGTACACTACAAACTACGACCCCAGGTCTAGCTGATTTATTCTGCATGCTACCTAATACCAATCGAGTAGATGGCGTCACTATTACGTTTGAGCAGCCCTCTATTGAATACATCGTTAGAACTCTCAATGTATTTTCATCTATGTCAGCCTCTTTACGCTAAGATTTCCCTAGGTAGAACTTGATTATGACAAAAGCTGTTATTGCTATCCATGGTGGTGCAGGCGCCATTTCTAAAGCCGTCATTACACCCGAAGAAGAAAAACGCTATAAAGACGCACTAACTGAAATTACCGTAGCAGGTGCAGATATACTGAACAAAGGTGGTACAGCACTAGATGCTGTCACGTTAGCCGTGCAAATGTTAGAAGACAATCCTCTTTTTAATGCGGGAAAAGGTGCTGTTTTTACTAGCCAAGCAACCCATGAATTAGATGCCTCCATTATGGATGGTTCAACCTTAAAATGTGGCTCAATTGCTGGTGTTAAACATATCAAAAATCCAATTAAGGCTGCACGTGCCGTGATGGAGAAAAGTAAGCACGTATTCTTTATTGGAGAAGGAGCTGAAGCCTTTGCTAAACTTAATCAGATTGAAATGGTAGATGCCGATTATTTTAGTACTGACTTCAGGCGCGAACAGTTAAATCGTGTTCTCGCTCAACAAAGTGATTCTGTCTTATTAGATCACGATGCTCAAGCATTAGCTCAGCGACCATTAGATGAAAGCAAAAAGATGGGAACTGTGGGGGCTGTAGCTATCGATATGCATGGAAATTTAGCGGCGGCAACATCAACTGGTGGCATGACTAACAAAACAGTTGGGCGCGTCGGTGATTCACCTATTATTGGTGCTGGTTGCTATGCTAATAATAAAACATGTGCTATTTCTAGTACGGGTCATGGTGAAATGTTTATCCGTGCCGTCGTTGCTTATGATGTCTCGGCACTCATGGAATATGCAGGGCTTTCATTGCAACAAGCTTGTGATAAAGTCGTTTTTGAAAAGCTTCCTGCACTTAATGGCTCCGGTGGCATTATTGCTGTGGATAAAGAGGGTAATGTATATCTCCCCTTTAATTCAGAAGGAATGTATCGTGGTTATGCTTATGCAGGTGAAGTACCTGTTGTGAATATCTATAAGGACTAATTATCCCCCCTTGTTCTCTTTGGTTTCTACTACTTTTTGTTGTTAGATCCCAAAGTAACGAAATAAAGAGCTGGATTTTTTACCTAATTGTCTAACTATCAAAAAACTCAGGCTAGCTTTAAAAATAAAGCTAGCCTTTTATTTATGTTCTATTCAGTCTTAACCAACATAACGAGATGGTTAAACAAAATTAACTTTGAACACCCGAACCTGGCATATGCAATCTCTCGCCAGTTCTAATTTCTCTACCACCAAGATTGTTTAAGGCACGAATATTATCCACAGTTGTGCCATAACGTTTCGCTAAAGAGTATAAGGTATCTCCCGCCATCACAGTATGAATAGTCGGGCCATTTGAAGTTCTTTGCGTATACATCGGTGCACTAACCGTTCTAGCACCTACCGAAGAATTATCTGTACTATATGTTGCTGTTTGAGGTCTTGCTAATGCAGCAACATTAGTCCCAGAAGTAGAGCGAGGGGCTGGTGTAGCAGTTGGAACAGTCTGTACAGCCACAGTTGTTGGTGCTGGGTTAGCCGCAACTAAACCACCAATTAAGTCTTCAGACGCTCTCACGGTTTCTAAACCTGCATTACCAGAATTGTCAGCTACCAAACCAGTTGTTCCAGATTCAGTATTAGCAGAAGATGCCATCACTTGCTTTAATATATCATCATTAGCAGTAGCTGGGCTAGGTGTATTCTGCGCCACTGCAGGTGCTGATGTTGTCGTTGCTGATGCCAACCGTACTTGAGGACTTGTGCCTGCTAAACGTACCGCTGGTGTCGTTTGAGCAGGAATATTTGATACTGTCCCTGTCGATACTGAGCGAGGTTGTGTACTTGCTAACAACGTGCTATTAGATGCTATTGGATTGGTAATATCTCTCGTATCAATACCAGCCGCAGAAGAATCTGTCGATAGCCCGGGACTTCTAGGCACAATTAATGTTCTAGAAGAAACAGCAACATTTTGATAACGTCCGTAGCCATTCATAGCTTTTAGAGACTCTACTGAAATACCATATCGTTGCGCAATTGATGCTAGAGATTCTCCTGGTGTTGGCGTATATCCTCGCCAAGCAGATAACTCCCCTTTATAAGAGCTTAAGTTCTTTTTGAATTGCTCCGCATTCTTTTGTGGCAATAAAATCTTGCTACCATGCTGTGCCAATAGTACTTTTTGCTTATTTGCTGGATTTAATAAACGGAATTCTTCATCTGAAATACCCGCCAAACGAGTAACCGTTGATACATCCATATCCTTATCTTTTGATACTTCAACAAAATAGGGTTGATCTGGAATATTTGGTAATTTCACACCATATTTGCTCGGATTAGCCACAATACGTTTAATCGCCAATAGCTTGGGAACATAATTACGTGTTTCGGCAGGTAACCTAAGAGACAAAAAATCAGTGCCTAAACCAGCAGCAGCGTTACGCTCTCGTAAGCGGCGAATAGCGCCCTCACCTCGGTTATAAGAAGCTAAAGCCAAGTGCCAGTCATTCCCTTGGAACTGATACAAATATGACAGATAATCCAAGGCGGCACGTGTAGAATGGATCGTATCTCGACGCTGATCTTTCCACCAATCTTGCTCTAAATTGTAATGTGTGCCTGTGCTAGGGATAAATTGCCATAACCCTGCTGCTTTTGAGCGTGATAAAGCATCGGCATTGTAAGCACTTTCTACAAACGGCAACAAAGCGAGCTCAGAAGGCAAGTGACGCTTCTCTAACTCTTTCGCAATGTAATAAATATAACGACTAGAGCGACTAGCCATCACCTCTAATGATTTAGGGCGAGAAGCATAGTAATTTGTCCAATAATCGACTTTGGGATCCTGATCCAAATCAGGCATTCCAAAACCTTTTCTCACTCTTTCCCAGACATTTTTCTGCTGCTTACTCAGTTCAGCAGATGAATATGAACCATATTTTCCAGACGAAGCACATCCTGTCAATACAACAGATATTGCAACCACAGCATAGCCTAAAACTTTTTTCATTTATCGCCTAAAAAGTGTTTTTCCATTCGCGTAATACGGTAAATACGTCAGATGGTGTTGTTAACCTATGTCCAACATGTCGCTCTGCAGCATGCCAAACACCTTTCTGATCAACCCTTAAAAAAGGGTTCATCTTTAATTCTTGCTCGAATAACGTTGGTATAGTGGGTATACCTTGCTCACGTAACTGCATGGCCTGTTGCTGCCAGCTCCGTAGAGTTGGATTATCTGGCTCAACGGTCAACGCCCATTTAATATTCGATAATGTATACTCATGAGCACAATAAACTAGAACATTTTCGCCTATTTTCTTAAATTTATCAAGACTTTGGAGCATGTTTTTAGAATCGCCCTCAAATAAACGTCCTGAGCCACAAGAAAACAAAGTATCCCCACAGAACAACGCATATTCTCCTGCCTTAACTTGTCCCACGTAGGCAATATGATCCATCGTATGACCTGGAACCTCTAAAACATTGAGAGACCAGTTAAGTTCTGGCATATTTACCACATCATTCTCTCCGACATACGTATCGATCCCCTCAATTTGCCCCATAGGTCCAAACACTTTGGCACCAAATTCATGAGCTAAATCAAGAACACCCCCAGTATGGTCGGCATGATGATGTGTAACTAAAATATATCTCAATTCTAACTTGTTTTGATGTAAATAATCACTGACTGGACTTTTTTCTCCAGGATCTACGACGCACGCATAACGCCCATTGTGAATTATCCATATATAATTATCAGTGAAAGCAGCAATTGCATTTATGTGTAATGTACTCATGGTGATTATCTAGTGGATAAACTACTTATAAAACAATTAGATACATGGTTTGGCTCAGAATTAGGTCAAAATATTTTACTATCAGAACGTCAAAAAATTGATGATATTATTAGCAATTTCTTTGGCTATGTTGCCATTCAAATTGGTATGCCTGATATCAATTATTTAGAAAAAAATCGAATGAGACAAAAGATTATTTTACCAAGTTTTGAGAGTAACAATAACTCTTTGTCATCAATTAAAACATCGGGAAATGAAACACTTTCTTTAGAGTTTGCTAGCAACTCTGTTGACCTTGTGCTTCTCCCCCATACCTTAGAGGTCAGCAAACACCCAAAAAAAATTATTGAAGAAATTTATCAAGTTCTAGTCCCTAACGGCCAGTTAATTATCATTGGCTTCAATCCAAATCATATATGGAACCTTAGAAAGCTCTATCGCTCAGCTTTCTCCAATCCCATTCCTTATAAACGACAGCTTTCTCATCGGCGTGTGCGTGATTGGTGCAGATACTATTCATTTAATATTCTTCCAACAGCACAACCGACTCGTCACTCTTCTAACAGAAAGAAAATTAATTATTGGCAGTTTGTTAAAATGAACCCTTGGATGGCAAAAGACGGTGCCTTTTATATTATCGTGGCACAGAAAAAAACATTAGGGATGCACCTTGTTGGTCCAGCGCTTTCTCAACCTAAAAAAACAAGACATGGTGCTATTGTAACAACCAAAGAGATAAATACTTAATGAACGATTATATTGATATTTGGACAGATGGTGCGTGCAAAGGCAATCCGGGAAAAGGCGGATGGGGCGCTGTTTTACAATATAAACAGCATCGTAAAGAGCTTTATGGCGGTGAAGAAAACACCACAAATAATCGTATGGAAATGCAAGCTGTTATTGAAGCTTTGCAGTCCTTAAAAAAACCACATAGTAAAGTACGGCTGCACATTGATTCGCAATATGTTAAAAACGGCATCACTCAATGGATGCCTAACTGGATTGCTCGTGGATGGAAAACAGCTGACAAAAAACCTGTCAAGAATCAAGACCTATGGCTACAGTTAAACGCACTATGCCAATTGCATGAGATTGATTGGATTTGGGTAAAAGGTCATGCTGGAAACCCAGGCAACGAAAAAGCAGATGAGTTAGCCAATCTAGGTGTTGCACAGCTTACATCATCTACTTGAACGACTTCTTGTTTTACGTTTATTTTTTCTCTAAACAACCTGCTTTCTTAGCATGCTCTCTTGCCGCTTCTGCTGATTTATCACGTTGATACTGAGCAAGAAAATTATCCCCTGGATTCCGTTGCTGTACTGCAGGTGCTTGAATCACTCGACCCATTATTTGTGAGCATTCTGCTGTTTTATTGTCATCTACGGGACCACTAGAACAAGCACTTAAAAATAATCCCATACTTGCTATTAACACTAGCGTTTTTTTCATTTCGTCACTCCAACTTAACTATCTCGGTCTAGAGATTTCATTGTAGCCTTTTTATGGAGATATCGCTATGAACTAGACCTAGATTGAACAAGGAAGCTTCTCTTAACTACTTACCATCTAATGTTAAAATACCCCTTAATCTGATTAAGAATGAGCTAAAACGATTTTATTCAAAGGACATAAATATGAGCAACGTTACTATCTACCACAATCCACGTTGTAGTACCTCACGCAACACGCTAGCATTGATAGAAGAAAAAGGGATTACGCCGACTATTGTTGAATACTTAAAGCACCCTTTAACAAAAGTACAAATTCAAGATATTTTAAAACGCTCAGGTTTAACGGCTAAGGAATTAATTCGTCAAAAAGAGGCTCTTTTTACCGAGCTCAATCTCGACAAAGAGGGTGCAACTGAAGAACAATTAATTGATGCGATGGTTGCTCATCCTGTACTAGTAAACCGCCCCATTGTCATAACTCCGAAAGGTGTGCGTCTATGTCGCCCCATTGAAGTCGTCAATGAAATTCTATAAAAGACATTATCGCTATGCCTTTTTAAGGATTTAGACACTAGGGTCTTTAAAATACCACTGCCCACTAATTTTTAAAAATACAGAGTATTCATGATGGACTTTATCTACCCCATTCTCTGTATAGTAGGCATTGAATTCTACTTTCGCTTGATGTGAACCGGGTATATTTTTTACTTGTAATACATCAAGCCCTTTCCACGCTACCTGATGACTCCATTGTTCAATCGCTACACGATCTAATAATGCTTGTTGTGCCGGCACGGTTGTCTTGACAATATAATCAACTAACCCTAGAACATAGGCACTATAGCGAGATCTCATCAATAGTTCTGGTTTTTTGGGGTACGCTATCTGTAAATGATAAGGTTGGCAACATTCTTCATATCTGA
>NZ_AYSV01000076.1 GCF_000506865.1 Pelistega indica | reverse complement strand
TTTATACAAGTAGAACCACAAACCAAGACTATTGGGTTCGAATTAATGTTCTAGTTACAACACAGAATGGTTTGTAAGAGGATTTAGCTTTTTGTGGTCAATATTCAGCCATTGAAACAGTGATGTTGCCCAAAGCGGAAAATGCTGAAGAAATTACTAAAGTCGCTGCACTTGGCAAACCAGTTTATCCAATTATTGAAAGTGCAAAAGGGATTGTAAATATGCTGGAAATTGCTCAGGTGAGTGGTGTCGCTCGTTTGTCTTTTGGTGCACTTGATTTAGGTGTGGATTTAAATATGGATGAGGGCACAGAAGGCTCTGCTTTTCTACTAAATCAAATGCGTGCACAAATGGTTGTTAATAGTCATGTGGCTGGTATTGAAGCGCCTCTTGATGGGGTTTATCCAGATTTTAAAAATCTCCAAGGGTTGCAAACATCAATGCAATTTGCCAAATCGATGGGGTTTGCGGGTGCTCTTTGTATCCATCCTAGCCAAGTTGATGTGATACATAAAGTATTTGAGCCGAGTGAAAAAGAGATTACGTGGGCACAGGGTGTATTAGCCAAAGCTCAGGAAACAGGTCTAGCGGCTTTTTCGTACGAAGGAAAAATGGTTGATATGCCTGTTTTAGCTAAAGCAAAACAGATTCTTCGTCATGTAAAATAGGTAGGTATATATGAAAGGTGGTACCTACTCCTTGAGTACTCTCAAGCGTAACTGAACCTTGGTGACCAACAATAACGGTATGTACAAAAGCTAAGCCTAGCCCTAACCCAGAGATACGCTTAGTTTCCATCTGAGGGGCACGGCCAAATACTTGGAATATGCGCTCAAAATCTTCCTGAGCGATACCAATCCCTTGGTCTTTGATGCTAATATGCCAATAATTATTTTCCTCGGTGATAGCTAAGGCAATGTGCATACCATCCTTACCATACTTAATGGCATTATCAATCAGATTATTAAAGGCTCGACTAAGCAGTGTTCCATCTGCCATGATGTAGCAACTATCAGGGGCACTTTCAATCGCAAGTGTAATTTGTCTGGCTTTAGCAATAGACCAAAAATTATCTACTACGTTTTGCAGTAAATCAAGTAAATTGATAGGGAGTAACTGATAAGAGGTATTTTTTGCTCTTGCCAAATATAGGAAATTATCAACAAGATTAAGTGTATTACGGGAAAGTAAATTTACTTGCCGTAAGAAGTCCTCTAGCGATAGTGCTGTTTGAGGATTTTGTTGCATTTTGATTAAGGCTTGAATCGCACTTTGAGGGGCTCTCATATCGTGAGAAAGAAAGTGTAATGTTTGCTCGCGCTGACGCTCTTGCTCACGAATTCGGCTAATATCAATTAGGGTCAAGATAAAGCCAGAGTATTGCCCTAGCGAAGTATAGGTATTAGCAATACGGATTAATATGTCATTATTTGCCCTATCTTTGAACTCAATATCCTCTTTCGATTCAATCACTGTATCACTATTATCAGATACCATTGTGGATGTTTCAATAATTCGTTGAATGACAGAATTAGTGATATTTTCATTAGCTGTTATTAAGAGAATAAATTCTTTTAAATTTAAAGGGTTTTTATAACTAACCCCTAGTTCGGCTAAATACTTTTCAGTAATAGCTGTTGAGTATAAAAGTTGATTGTCTGCATCAAATACTGCTGTAGCATAGGGCATTCCATCTAGGCTGTCAGTAATAAATTGGCGTAAGTTTCGAACTCTTGCTAGTGCTGAACGTAATCTATTAATATGCTCATCAAAGGTGTTATAACCAGATAATGTAGTCGTAATTGGTTGATATGATTGTTCCATAGTAATAATGGATTTTTCGGCGTTCAAATTCTCAATTTCTTTTTGCATTTGTTTAAGGAGAATCTCTTGAGAACGCCAAGTCCACAAAGGATACACAAGAGTAGCACCAATAATAGCAGGATCTAAACGAACCCATAAATTCAAATATTGTAAGATCAGAAAATGAGTTACTAATGCTGATGTTGCCAATAAAATAGAGGCAAAAAATACCATGCGAGGTGATAAGATTAATACCACCACACAATAAATTAATACCCATACTAAAGAAAAGATTAAGGTGATAGTAGGGCTTACTTTATGAATCCATTTGCCTTCTATTTCTGCTTGTAATGCATTCGCTAAGATTTCTACCCCCGACATATTAATACTGCTACGACCTGTGGGAGTGGAAAATTTGTCACCGAGCCCTGTTGCCCATGCACCCACTAAAACATATTTATTATCAAACATATCCTCAGGGACTTTAAAATTTAACACATCACTATAAGAAATTGTTTGGTAATGATTTGGTGGTCCTGAGAATGGTATATATGCTTTAAGTGCAGTGTCAGAATTATTCTGTAGCTCTATATCTTGACCTGCCGCCAATAACATAGCCAAACTAAAGTGATATTGGTTCTCATATTCATCAGGGATATAACGCTCAATTTGTCGAACAAGGCTATCGGATTCAAGAGGCACATTAATATAGCCTAGTTTGTTAGCTTCCTTTGTTAAAGGATCATGAGGGTAGCTTGGAGAGTGGTTTTCATTGTTAAAACTTGCTAATACGACACGTCCATGTTGTTTTATAGCACGAGCGAACTCTTGATCATCTTCTGGATAATGGGATGGGCCCAAAAAAGAAATATCAAACCCAACGGATTTTGCCTTTTCTAGATGTCTTAATAACTGAGCGTGTAACACTCGTCGCCAAGGCCAAGTCCCTAGTTCCTGTAGACTTTTATCGTCAATAGTGATAATAACGATATCTTTAGATGCTGGTCTTAGATGTGACTGTCTCAGGAAAGAATCATACAAAATATTATCCATTTCATTGATGGGTAAAAAGAAAGTAATCAATGAAGCGATAATACTAACAAATAAAGAAACCCCTAAAAACTCACGTTTGTAACGGGTACTTAGGGATTTAATCATGACGATAAACAGTGAAAATTATTGTGCCGCTGGTAAAGAGGCGCCTGCTTTAGAGTCTGATTCCGATTTAACGGGAATACTGACTAACGTTGCTGTATCAGCACCAGATAAGCCTTTTTTATCAATCGCTCGGACTTGCACATAGAATTTGTTCACATTTGGTAGTTCTAGGTGATTAATCGTTGCTGTTGATTGTGAACGAGCTAATTCAAGTATTCCTTTCTCATCCAGTGTAAAGCGAATTAGGTAGTATTGGGCATTACTAATAGGATTTAATGTCACTGTTAAGTCATTAGTGCCTAACTCTGTTTGATATGAGACAGTATCTGGTGTAGTTGGTTTTTGATGATGCTTACCTTTTGCTGAAATTACAGCGCCTTGATTGGCAGGAACAATAGCTTCTTTTGCTGGGCGTTTAGAGCTTGCTACAGCAGCTTTACCGCTTAATAATTCAACAATCACATGACCGTTTTCGTCAACGCGGCTACGTAAAGAAGTTCCTCTAACACCAGTAATACTGACCGGCGTTCTAATTTCGAAACGTCCTACTCCACCATTATTACTTTCTACATTTGCGGCAAACTCACCTTGTTCAGTTTTAAAAATAGCGTCTACTAAGCCCGTACCAGAGAATTGGCGTAGGTGTTGAATATAGATAAGGCTATTTGGAGAAATAGCGATGACATTATCATTACTAAGCTTAAAAGTGACCGTACTGTTATTACCCGTTTCAATGCGATCATTTTCTTTAACCATTGAACCAATTTGGATAGTTTTATTATTGATGGTTACCTCACCAGAAACACCAATCACCTTGCCCTCATCCGGTAGTGTGTCAATTAACTTAAAGGGGACAAGAATCTCTTTTCCTACTGGAATAGTAGTGTTCTGACTGATTTTGTTATATGCCTTGATTTTTCGCCAATTGCCTGGTTTTGATGTAAAACGCTCAGCAATAATCCCTAAGGTATCACCTTCTTGCATAATATAAATGAAATTGTCACCTCGAGCTCCAGCTGGTTGAGCCAAAGAGATAGAGCTAGAAAAAAGGCTTGTTATAATTAAAACAGCAAGAGCTAGATGTCTGGTAAGGCTAAACATATAAAAACGAAATCCTTTGTGAAGGAGAAGATTTATTCTTGAACAAGTTCTAAACGGTAGCCAAGAGCATAAGAAGCAACAATCTGTACGCCATTTTCTGGATGGATTTTTAACTTTTGTCTAACGTTCGATAAATGTGTGTCTAGTGTGCGAGAAGTAGCTGGAATTTCTCGGTTCCAAATTGTAGAGCTTAAGGCGTCGCGAGAGAATAAACGACCAATGTTTCTAAAGAATAGGCTAGCTAATTCAAACTCTTTTGGTGCTAATACGATGGGCTCACCATGTAAGTAAACCTTACGGGCATTATTATCAAAGCGATAAGGACCTACCACAACCTCAGATTGAACTTGTGTTGTGGCTGTATTGCGACGTAAGTTTGCATTCACACGAGCGCTTAAAATAGCTGGGCTAAATGGCTTGTTAATATAATCATCAGCACCTAATTGAAATGCTTGTAAGAGGTCTGCATCTTCAGTGCGGTTAGTCACAAAAATAATAGGCACTTGAGGACCAATATTATTGCGAATCCATACTAATAACTCCACGCCTGTGACATCAGGTAGCTCCCAATCTAGTAGAAATAAGCCATAGCGATTTTTATTGCTGTTAAGTGCGCTTAAAAACTCTTTCCCTGTGACAAATTGCTCTACTTGGTGACCACTTTGCGTAAGAGTTTGCTTAACTAAATTTGCTTGGATTGGATCATCTTCTACTGACGCAATTAACATATTGCCTTCCTCTTATTTAATTACTTATATTCTGCATATGAATATATATAGATTTTTTATGGAATCTAAAAGTCATTGGCATTTTAACATAGATTGATTTTGTTCAGTAACTATTGGTAATAATTTTACGTTCGCTAAAAATGAACGGCTAATTTAAGAATAAACGGCATAAAAATAATCATTTATTGAGTTCAATAAAATAGGAAGAATTTAGCCAAGACTTTGTTTTATAGGAAAAAAAGAGACATAAATATTGACGTACGCATGAAAAAATGCTACTTTAGTGGGCTACTAGTAAAAAATGCTAGTAGTCTACTTAAAAACTTAACCCAGTTTTAGGTATTATTGCGTAGTATTTGTAAGAATACTGTAGCAATCGTGCATTAAAGTCAGCACGTAAAACAGACATTATATAAACTCGTACAACACAGTACATTAATAGGATAAGACATGCCTACCATTAGTCAACTCGTGCGTAAACCGCGCGAAACTAGCCGCGTGAGCAGCAAGAGCCCAGCTCTAGAAAATTGCCCACAACGCCGTGGTGTTTGCACTCGTGTGTATACCACTACTCCAAAAAAACCTAACTCAGCGATGCGTAAGGTCGCTAAAGTTCGTCTAACTAACGGTTTTGAAGTGATTTCATATATCGGTGGTGAAGGTCACAACTTACAAGAGCACAGTGTAGTTCTTGTTCGTGGTGGTCGTGTAAAAGACTTACCAGGTGTACGTTATCACATTGTTCGTGGTTCTTTAGACCTTCAAGGTGTTAAAGACCGTAAACAAGCTCGTTCTAAATACGGTGCTAAACGTCCTAAGAAAGCTTAGTAGTTAGTTTTTAAATGCTTCCTGCCCATGGGTGGTTAGCGTGCAGCCGCAGCTGCGTAAAATTTTACTGCGGTATGTAAGGGGTTGCTCTTGTTAATAGGCAACCGTGGCCACGTAAGTGGTTCAACTGAAATAGACACAATTAAAGGAAGTAAAGATGCCTCGTCGTCGCGAAGTTCCCAAACGTGAGATTCTACCTGATCCAAAATTTGGTAGTGTAGAGCTTGCAAAATTTATGAACGTTGTAATGCTTTCAGGCAAGAAAGCTGTTGCAGAGCGTATCGTTTATGGTGCGTTAGAGCAAGTAGCTCAAAAAACAGGCAAAGAGCCTATCGAAGTTTTTAATCTAGCAATCAACAACGTAAAACCTATCGTTGAAGTTAAGAGCCGCCGTGTTGGTGGTGCTAACTATCAAGTTCCTGTAGAAGTGCGTCCAGTTCGTCGTCTAGCGTTGGCTATGCGTTGGGTGCGTGAAGCTGCTAAAAAACGTGGCGAAAAATCAATGGATTTACGTCTTGCAGGTGAATTAATTGACGCATCAGAAGGTCGTGGTGCAGCAATGAAAAAACGTGAAGATACGCATAAAATGGCAGAGGCCAATAAAGCGTTCTCTCACTTCCGTTGGTAATCAAAGGACTCTACAATGGCTCGTAAAACCCCAATCAATCGCTACCGTAATATCGGTATTTCAGCGCATATTGACGCTGGTAAAACTACAACATCAGAACGTATTTTGTTCTACACTGGTGTAAATCACAAAATTGGTGAGGTACATGACGGTGCGGCAACAATGGACTGGATGGAGCAAGAGCAAGAGCGTGGTATTACCATTACCTCTGCTGCAACAACAGCTTTCTGGCGTGGTATGGCTGGTAATTATCCAGAACACCGTATTAACGTTATCGATACCCCAGGACACGTAGACTTTACGATTGAAGTAGAACGTTCTATGCGTGTACTTGACGGTGCATGTATGGTTTATTGTGCTGTGGGTGGTGTTCAACCTCAGTCTGAAACTGTATGGCGTCAGGCGAACAAATATCATGTGCCTCGTTTAGCATTTGTTAACAAGATGGATCGTACCGGTGCGGACTTCTATAAAGTTTACAACCAATTAAAAACACGTTTACGTGCTAATCCAGTGCCAATCGTTATTCCTATCGGTTCAGAAGATTTATTTAAAGGTGTTGTCGACTTAATCGAAATGAAAGCGATTATTTGGGATGAGGCGAGCCAGGGTACTAAATTTGAGTATCAAGACATTCCTGCTGACTTAAAGGATAAAGCAGAAGAATTCCGTAACCTAATGGTTGAATCTGCCGCAGAAGCTAATGAAGAGTTGATGAACAAATATCTTGAAGAAGGCGATTTGTCTAAAGAAGATATTATTAAAGCCTTACGTCAGCGTACGATTGCATGTGAAATTCAGCCGATGTTATGTGGTACAGCGTTCAAAAACAAAGGTGTACAACGTATGCTAGACGCCGTTATCGAATTTTTACCATCACCTGTTGATATTCCTCCAGTACAAGGTGAAGATGAGGACGGTAACAAACTAGAGCGTAAAGCGGATGATAAAGAAAAATTCTCTGCACTTGCGTTCAAATTAATGACTGACCCATTCGTTGGTCAATTAACGTTCATTCGCGTTTATTCTGGTGTATTAAATAGTGGTGACACTGTTCTTAACTCTGTTAAGGGTAAAAAAGAGCGTATTGGTCGTATTCTACAAATGCACGCAAATAATCGTGAAGAAATCAAAGAAGTATTGGCTGGTGACATCGCTGCTGTTGTTGGTTTAAAAGAAGTGACAACAGGTGAAACACTATGTGACTTAGACGCACCAATTATTCTTGAGCGTATGGAGTTCCCAGAGCCAGTTATTTCTCAAGCAGTAGAGCCAAAATCTAAGGCTGACCAAGAGAAAATGGGCTTGGCATTATCTCGTTTAGCGCAAGAAGACCCTTCTTTCCGTGTACGTTCAGACGAAGAATCTGGTCAAACAATTATTTCTGGTATGGGTGAGTTGCACCTAGAGATTATTGTTGACCGTATGAAACGTGAATTTAACGTTGAAGCTAATGTCGGTAAACCACAAGTAGCTTATCGTGAAACAATTCGTAAAACTGTTGAAAACGTTGAAGGTAAGTTCGTTAAACAATCTGGTGGTCGTGGTCAATATGGTCACGTAGTTCTAAAACTAGAACCACTAGAACCAGGTGGCGATGGATACCAATTTGTTGACGAAATTAAAGGTGGTGTGGTTCCTCGTGAATACATCCCAGCCGTTGACAAGGGTGTTCAAGAAACATTATCAGCAGGTGTGGTAGCAGGTTACCCAGTTGTTGATGTTAAAGTTACGTTAACATTCGGTTCATACCATGACGTTGACTCAAATGAGAATGCGTTCCGTATGGCTGCTTCTATGGCGTTCAAAGAGGGTATGCGTAAAGCAAGCCCAGTGCTTTTAGAGCCTATGATGGCAGTTGAAGTAGAAACTCCAGAAGACTATGCTGGTACTGTAATGGGTGATTTATCATCTCGTCGCGGTATGGTTCAAGGTATGGACGATATGGTTGGTGGTGGCAAAATCATCAAAGCAGAAGTTCCTCTAGCTGAGATGTTTGGTTATGCTACTAACTTACGCTCTCTAACTCAAGGTCGTGCAACATATACAATGGAATTCAAACATTATGCTGAAGCTCCAAAAAATGTTGCTGATGAAGTAGTTAGCGCACGTAGCAAGTAATTTACAAAACCGTAAGCCTTCTCTGTTATAATACGAAGGCTTACACTTAATTAATTTATACATAATTTATTGGAAATATAAATCATGGCAAAAGAAAAGTTTGAACGTACCAAACCGCACGTAAACGTAGGTACAATTGGTCACGTAGACCACGGTAAAACCACATTAACAGCAGCGATTACTACTGTCTTATCGAAAGAGTTCGGTGGTGAAGCGAAAGACTATGCGGCGATTGATGCGGCACCTGAAGAGCGTGCACGTGGTATTACGATTAATACTTCACATGTAGAGTATGAAACAGCGACACGTCACTATGCACACGTAGACTGCCCAGGTCACGCTGACTATGTAAAAAACATGATTACAGGTGCAGCGCAAATGGACGGAGCGATTTTAGTATGTTCAGCCGCTGACGGTCCAATGCCACAAACACGTGAGCACATTCTATTATCACGCCAAGTAGGCGTACCTTACATCATCGTGTTCTTAAACAAAGCCGACATGGTAGATGATGAAGAGTTATTAGAGTTAGTGGAAATGGAAGTGCGTGAGTTGTTATCAAAATACGACTTCCCAGGTGATGATACGCCAGTCATTAAAGGTTCTGCGAAATTAGCGTTAGAAGGCGACGAAGGTCCATTAGGTAAACAAGCGATTTTAGCGTTAGCGGAAGCATTAGACTCATACATTCCAACACCAGAGCGTGCAGTGGATGGTACATTCTTGATGCCAGTAGAGGACGTTTTCTCAATTTCAGGTCGTGGTACAGTGGTAACAGGCCGTATTGAGCGTGGTATCATTAAAGTGGGTGAAGAGATTGAAATTGTTGGTATTCGTGAAACAGCGAAAACAACATGTACAGGCGTAGAGATGTTCCGTAAGTTACTTGACGAAGGTCAAGCGGGTGACAACGTTGGTTTATTACTACGTGGTACAAAACGTGAAGACGTAGAGCGTGGTCAAGTGTTAGCGAAACCAGGTTCAATCAAGCCACATACAAACTTCTCAGCAGAAGTGTATATTTTATCGAAAGAAGAAGGTGGTCGTCATACCCCATTCTTCCAAGGTTACCGTCCACAGTTCTACTTCCGTACAACAGACGTAACAGGTACAATTACGTTACCAGCGGATAAAGAGATGGTATTGCCAGGCGATAACGTAGCGATGGATGTTGAGTTAATTGCGCCAATCGCGATGGAAGAAGGTTTACGCTTTGCGATCCGTGAAGGTGGCCGTACAGTCGGTGCCGGTGTGGTTTCTAAAATCACTAAATAATTCTTAGCTTGTTTAAAGTTTTGAATTAGCAGTAAAATAGTTGGCTACCCCTGATAAGGGTAGCCAATTTATCCATGACCATAAATGGTTTACGATGTTCTTTAATTTCATCGTTCTTTTTAACTCGTTCTTTTAAGGTTGTATTTTCAAATGAAAAACCAAAAAATCCGTATTCGTTTAAAAGCTTTTGACTACAAATTAATCGACCAGTCAGCAGCTGAAATCGTAGAAACAGCAAAACGCACAGGTGCTGTTGTTCATGGTCCAGTACCATTACCTACACGTATTAAACGTTATGATGTATTACGTTCACCACATGTGAACAAAACATCACGTGACCAATTTGAAATTCGTACACACTTACGTCTAATGGATATCGTTGATCCTACAGATAAAACAGTTGATGCATTAATGCGTTTAGACTTACCAGCAGGTGTTGACGTAGAAATCGCGTTACAATAATTTGTAGCGAATAAAGTTATATGAGGGCGAACTTTGTGTTCGCCTTTTTTATTGGCTTATGAGTTGAAATTTTCTAATAAATGAATGTGTTGATGCCATATGAACAAAACTCATAAGTAAGCGTCCGGTGAACTCCGATTGACTTCCGTTTTTAAATGTTCAATGCCCCGATTTTGTCGGGGCATTGTGTTAATTCTTGGTGTCGTTTGGCGCTTGCCAACGATGAGGCAGAAGCTCAGCAATGTCCTTCGCTTTCTGTGTCGGCAATCGTTCCAACACATCCTTAAGGTAAGCATAAGGGTCATGGCCATTGAGCTTAGCCGATTGAATTAACGACATCACCGCAGCCGCACGTCGACCCGCTTTCTCTGAACCTACAAAGAGCCAATTCTTGCCGACCAATCGCGAGTGGAACGTATCAAATTCTCTACCGCATTATTATCCATCGGTCAGTTGAGTCGTCTACCAAG
>NZ_AYSV01000075.1 GCF_000506865.1 Pelistega indica | reverse complement strand
CTGGTGCCTTCTTCTTGTGCTTCGTGGTGTTAGAGCATTCGTGCCCGCATCASTCGAAGGAGTAACCGCGCCCTTCACGGTTCTTGTCCTTGGCCAGTCGGTTGATGGACTCCGTGTAAGCGTTGGTGACGGGCATGTCCATCTCGAAGTAGGTCATGGTCTCTTCACGCCAGTTTCCCACTGCCCTGACCAGATCGCTCCAGACTTCCTTTTGGCCCTTCGGGATGGTGGCTATCCACTCGTCCAGGGCGGCTTCTGCCTGGAGCCGTGTGGTGGCGTCCCAGATGCCGTAGAAGCGCTCCTTGTGCTCGTAGGCGGCCAGCAGTTGCGGGAACGCGCCTGTCCAGGTCTCCATGATGAGGCGCTCCCGGTCTGAGGCTTCGTGAGCGCGTTTCAGCAGGATTTTCCGGTCTCCCTTGAGAGTCCGGCTCTGGGACGGTTTCAGCTCCTTTCTGAGGCCCTTGCGCACTTTCTCTAGGGCATCGTTGGCCATGCGCACCACATGGAACTTATCGACCACGATACGGGCCTGGGGCGCTGCCCGGTAGGGGTTCCACATGTCCATGCTGACGATCTCGACCTTCTGCCGGTCTTTCAGCTTCATCAGGTAGTTGGTCACCACGTCCTGGCGGCGGGTGGCCAGCAGGTCGAGCAGGGTTCGCTCCTCAATGTTGGTCAGAATGCAGCGGTAGCGCTTGTTCAGGTATAGCTCGTCAATGCCCAGGATGCGGGGCGTCTCGAAGCGGTGCCAGCGCCCCAGGAACTCAGCGCGGGCGTTGAAGATGTCGCGCACCGTCTTCTCGTCCAGGCCGGTCTGTGCCGCCACAAAGGTGTAGGGGTGGTTGAAGGATTCCTTCTCCACGTACTCATGCAGCCGCAGTGTCATACGGAATCCATCCACCATCTCCGGTAGCTGGGGCCTGAATGTTGTCTTGCAGGCCCGGCAGGTGTATCGGCGGCGGACCACCCAGAGAGTGACCCGCTTGCCGTGGATGGGCAGATCACGATAGGGAACGTCACGCTTGCCGAACCGTACGAACTCACCCTGCACGCCGCATTCCTCGCAGGCGATGGGATCGGGCACGTCCACCTGGAAGTGCATTTCGTCGTCGGTTGATTTGCAGCCCAGTACTTGGTATTGCGGCAGGTGAAGGATGTTGTCGGGAAGTTCGGTCATGGTGTTGTATAGGCGTAGGTGTCAGTCAGATCCATCCGACTCGGCATTGGTGTTTGCTTTTTTACCCAACAAGCTGCTGGAAACGAAAAGTAAGGCACCGAGGACAATTGCAATATCAGCCAGGTTGAAGGCCGGCCAATGCCAGTCTCGCCAATAGAAATCAAAGGAATCCACAACATAGCCGCGAAAGACCCGGTCAATCAGGTTGCCCATGGTGCCACCGAGGATAAGACTGTAAGCGATGGCTTCTCCTTTATGACGATTTTCAAGGATCAGCTTGATCAGAAAAATCGAGACCACTACCGCGATTCCGATAAAAAAGTAGCGCTGCCAGCCTCCACCATTCCAAAAAAGACTGAATGCGGCACCGGTATTCCATACGTGTACCCAGTTAAAGAATGAGGTCACTGAAATAGACTCGCCATATGCCATTGATTGTTGCACCAGCCATTTTACGGCCTGATCAGACGCTGCCAGCAGGCCCGATATGGACAATAGGGCATACGGCGAGAGCTTTTTGCCAATAATGAGCATTATTTAACCCTTCAACGCCAAAATGCGTCTGGCACCGTTAAGTACAATTACCCCCGCGATGGTGCCGATAATCAGATCCGGATAATTGGACCCGGTCCACGCGACCAGAGCGCCGGCGGTGATGACCCCCAGGTTGATCACCACGTCGTTGGCCGAGAATATCCAGCTTGCCTTCATGTGCGCCCCGCCCTCCCGATGTTTGGATATGAGCAGCAGACAGGCGGTATTGGCAATCAATGCGACGAAGGCGATCGCCATCATCATCAGCGATTCAGGCTCACTACCGAAAACAAAGCGTCGCACCACCTCGACGAGTACGCCCACAGCCAAGATCAGTTGCAGTACACCAGCAAGATGCGCGGCACGTACCTGCATTTTCGCACTGCGCCCTACGGCATAGAGAGCCAGGCCATAGACGGCTGCATCGGCAAACATATCCAGGGAATCAGCGATCAGGCCGGTAGACTGGGCGATCAGGCCAGCAGTCATTTCCACCACGAACAGAAGTGCATTGATGCCGAGCAACCAGCGCAGGGTCCCGGATTCTTGCTTAGCAGAAGCTGCCGAAAACTCGGCGGCCTTGATGGTCTCCGGATTTGCAGCGACGGTTTCCTGAAGCGAGGCGCCTAGCCCCAAGGTCTTCAGTTTCGAGGTGACGGGCTCGACCTCGCCGTCATGCACGACCTTCAGCCGGCGGTTCGACAAGTCGAAGGACAGCGCCCGAATCTCCTCAAAGCCGTTCAGGGCTAGGCGAATCATTCGTTCTTCTGATGGACAGTCCATCTTCGGCACGGCATAAACACTGACCCATCTCCCTGGCGCCTCGGAGGAGGCCTGTATATCGGTATCCGCTGCGGACGTTGCATCACCGCCACAGGCGCCACCACAGGATTTGCTCATGATACTACTCCACTTGAACAATGTTGTGGTACCATTTTAAACTATAAAGCTACTATAAGGTCAATAGAGTAAAGAATCCGTTGGGGAGGAGGCTGATGCGCATTGGTCAGTTGGCGCAGTTGGTAGGGGTCGAAACACAGACGATCCGCTTCTATGAACAGCAGGGCTTGTTGCAGCCGCCTGATCGGCAGGACAACGGTTACCGTGTCTATACCGAGAAGCATGGTGAGGGGCTGGCCTTCATCCGTCGCTGCAGAATCCTGGGCCTGTCACTGGCTGAGATTCACGAACTACAGAGCTATCAGGACGACCCTCATCAGCCTTGTACCGCCGTCAACGCCTTGCTCGATGATCACATCTCTCATGTGCGGTCGCAGATAACCGCTCTGCAAGCGCTTGAGAAACAACTCGTTTCACTGAGAGCGAGTTGCAACGATGACCGGGAAGTTGAGGCGTGTGGGGTTCTTGCTGGAATTAGCGAAGGAAACATGCACCAGCAGTAGGTGAAGCATCAACCAGATAATCCGATGAGATGCCGGTCTGTCTCACTCTCATGCAAAGGTAAGATCAACCATTTAATCCGCTTACCCATAAAAAATAGTTTGAGGGGGTGGTAATACTAGATTGCTTGGGAAGGTTTACAGTAGCACTAAATTATTCCGATGAATCAATTCTTCATTATGAATACTACCCAAAATATCCGCAATTTTAGTGGTGGGTTGTCGTAGAATACGACGGGTATCTGATGAAGCATAGTTAATTAAACCACGCGCATACTCTTTACCTTGTTCATCCACACAGGCAACTAAATCCCCTCGTTTAAATACCCCGATAACATCAATAGCACCGATAGGGAGAAGACTTTTACCCTGTTCAGTAATGGCTTTAATAGCGCCAGCATCAATAATAATTTTACCTTTTACGCGTAAATGATCGGCTAGCCATTGTTTGCGAGCAGAGCGCAGGTGTGTACTTGCACGTAATTCAGTACCGATAGCTTCACCACGCGCAAGACGTGTTAAAACCTCTGGCTCGTGTCCAGACACAATGACCGTATGAGCACCTGTGTTGGCAGCACGTTTGGCAGCGAGTACCTTGGTAATCATGCCACCAGTCCCAACAAAAGAACCACTGCCTCCAGCTATTGCTTCTAAAGCAGGGTCACCCGCAGTGGCTTGATGAATAAATTTAGCTTGAGGATTTTTACGAGGGTCGCTGTCATATAGCCCTGTTTGATCTGTGAGAATGATTAAGGCTTCGGCTTCAATTAAATTAGTCACCACAGCACCAAGCGTATCATTATCCCCAAGACGAATTTCATCGGTGACAATAGTATCGTTTTCATTCACAATGGGCACCACGCCTAAATCTAATAGGGTAAATAGTGTGGCACGAGCATTGATATAGCGTAAACGGTCTGCTAAATCTTCATGGGTGAGTAGAATTTGTGAGGCTAATAAACCATGAGTAGAAAAGGCTTTTTCATAGGCTTGTATTAAACCCATTTGTCCGATAGAGGCAGCCGCTTGTTGCTTATTAACCTCTTTGGGGCGGGTCGTCCAACCGAGACGAGCCATCCCCTCAGCAATCGCTCCACTAGAAACAAGAACGACTTGTTTGCCTTGCTTATGTAATGCGGCTATCTGATCCACCCAATGAGTAACAGCCGCAAAATCAACCCCCTTACCATAATTGGTGACTAGAGAAGATCCTACTTTGATGATAATGCGGTGGGAGGATTGGATAACAGAAAGGCGAGACATGATATGTGTTACAAAAAATAGACGCCAAAATGGATAATCAATAATACTACAATCTAATGGAAATTAAATATATTCTATCGGTAAGGTAATAAGGTTTAAGTTTAATTCCGTATGATATCTTGGATTAAACTTGAAAAATCAACAAAATTAGCAAAATTTTAAGTTTAATTCCGCATGACATCTTGAATTAAACTTAAAAATTCTATTTTAGACTAAGCTGTAAATCAATCCTGTGTATGATTAATATTTGATCGATTAGCATTAAAACGAGGGTCATCAGGCTCATAGCCTTCAACTTGCTCATCATTGGCTTGGTTTTCTTTGGCTTTCTCTTTGTCGAGATAGTCTTGTAATGCCCAGACTAATTCTTGCGTTCCCTCACCACTTAGGGCAGAAATAGCAAATACTGGACCAGTCCAGCCAAATTGTTGGCAGAAGTCTTTTTTCACTTGTTCAGGATTTTCAAGCATGTCCAGTTTATTCAAGACTAGCCAACGAGGTTTTGCATAGAGCTCTTGGCTATATTTTTGTAGCTCTTTGACAATTGCTTTAGCGTCTGCAACTGATTTTTCAATTGTATCCACCTCTGGATCTAGGCTAGACACATCAACTAGGTGTAAAAGTACACGAGTGCGTGTTAAGTGGCGTAAAAATAGATGGCCTAAGCCAGCTCCCTCAGCCGCCCCTTCAATCAACCCGGGAATATCCGCTACCACAAAACTGCGAGATGGAGAGGTGCGTACCACACCTAGATTAGGGTGTAGTGTAGTAAAAGGGTAGTCGGCAATTTTGGGCTTAGCATTAGAGACGCGCGTGATAAAGGTTGATTTGCCTGCATTAGGTAAACCTAATAGCCCTACATCCGCTAAGACTTTAAGCTCTAGGCGTAGGTAACGATGCTCACCCTCTTTACCATAGGTAAATTGTCGAGGAGCACGGTTAACACTGGATTTAAAGTGGATATTGCCTAGACCACCTTGTCCACCAGCAGCAAGTGTGACCTGCTCGCCATGCTTATCCAAGTCAAACAATTGTTCACCAGTCTCTTCATCATAAATGACAGTACCCACAGGAACGCGTAGCGTAATATCATCAGCAGCTGCACCATATTGATCAGAGCCACGGCCATTTTCACCATTTTTGGCACGATGTAGACGAGCATATCTAAAATCAATTAAGGTATTGATATTGCGATCGGCAACAGCAAAAATACTACCGCCACGACCACCGTCTCCACCGTCAGGACCTCCTTTAGGAATGAATTTTTCACGACGAAAGCTGGCTGAGCCATTGCCTCCTTTGCCTGCAATTACTTCAATTTTTGCTTCATCTACAAATTTCATGAGAGTTCCTATTATTCTGTGGGTATGAGAAAACGATAGAGCTTGTATGGTATATCGATTATATAAAGAATTATCTGGTGTGAGGAGAGGATAATATCTTTTGGTTTTTCTAAATAGAGATAATTATTATATTAAGCGTAAATAAAAACGCCGCTCACTTAAGAACGGCGTTTCTTGAAGAGATAAGTAAATACTTATTCAGCAGCAATCACTGAAACAGTTTGTTTGTTTAGTGCACCACGTACTGAGAATTTTACTTGACCATCAACTAAGGCATATAAAGTGTGATCTTTGCCGATACCAACATTGTCACCTGGGTGGAAACGAGTACCACGTTGACGAACAATGATAGAACCTGCAGGGATTGATTGACCACCGTAAACTTTAACACCTAAGCGTTTCGCTTCTGAATCACGACCGTTGCGGGTTGAACCGCCACCTTTTTTCTGTGCCATGTTTTAACTCCTGCAAATTAAGCTGCGATAGATTCGATAACGATTTGAGTGTAATTTTGGCGATGACCTTGGCGCTTTTGATAGTGCTTACGGCGACGCATTTTGAAAATTTTCACTTTATCGTGACGACCATGTGCAAGAACCTTTGCTTTTACCACAGCACCAGCAACTAAAGGCGTACCTACTTTTAGAGATTCACCTTCACCTACTGATAAAACCTGATCTAGCGAGATTTCTTGCCCGATGTCTGCTGGTATCTGTTCTACCTTAAGTTTTTGACCTTGGGCAACGCGATATTGCTTGCCGCCGGTTTTTATGACCGCGTACATATGGGTAACCTCAAATTAAATAAATAACAAATCCTGCCCGATTTAGAGCAAGACTTTGATTTTAACTATAAAACTCTTTTAATGTCAAGTGGTTATGTTGAATCAAGAATGTATCTTAAGTAATCAATAAATAAAAGAGCGTGTTTTCTGATGAATTCACGCTCTTTGTTATTATTCCGACTATGAACGATAATCTGCATTAATGCTGACATAGTCATGTGAGAAGTCGCAGGTATAAACTGTTTCGCTAGTGTGACCCCTGCCTAGCACAACACGTACCAGAATCTCTGCTTCGTTCATAACTGCTTGACCTTGTTCCTCTTTGTAGTCAGGGTTGCGTCCACCGTTTACCGCCACAAGTACATTACCCAGATAAAGTTTTAGTGTGGAGGTATCTAAATCTTGTACACCTGCATAACCAATTGCAGCAAGGATTCGGCCTAAATTAGGGTCAGACGCAAAAAAGGCTGTTTTGACTAAAGGTGAATGGGCAATGGCATAAGCAATTTTTAATGCTTCTTCGCTATTTTTTGCTTCATCAATTTGAACTGTAATGAATTTTGTAGCTCCTTCGGCATCACGAACAATTTTTTGTGCAAGTTCACGAGAAATATCGGTGAGTACTTGTGCAATAGCTTCAAAAGCAGCCGTTCCCTCAATAGCCTCAACACCACTTTGACCGGTAGCGGCAATGATAAAGGAGTCGTTGGTTGATGTATCACCATCGACTGTAATCCGATTAAACGATTGATTAGCAATAGTAACAGTCAACTGTTGCAATGCTTTTTTGGAGATGGCAGCATCTGTCGCTACAAACCCTAACATGGTTGCCATATTGGGGCGTATCATGCCAGCCCCTTTGCTAATACCAGTAACGGTAACTGTTTTACCTTCAATCTGAATCTGTTTAGAAGATACTTTAGGCACTGTATCGGTAGTCATAATGCTATGAGCTGCATTAAACCACTCATTGTCAGTTAGATTAGCAACCGCAGAGGGAATTGCCGCATTGATTTTATCAACAGGTAAAGGTTCAAGAATAACACCTGTAGAGAAGGGTAGTACTTGATCACTCTCTACTTGCAACGCTTGTGCTAATGTGGCTGAGGTATTTAAGGCATTTTGATAGCCAGTTTCACCAGTGCCTGCATTGGCATTGCCGGTATTGATTAATAGTGCACGAATGTCATTATCAGAGGCAAGGCGTTGTTTACAAATTTGTACGGGAGCAGCACAAAAACGATTGGTGGTAAATACGCCAGCGACAGTAGTACCTTGGGTAAATTGAAAGACGGTGATGTCTTTTTTACCTGCTTTTTTAATACCAGCAGAAGCGATGCCAATCTTAACACCAGAAACTGGATGAATATCTTTGATGTCAGGAATCTGGAAATTAACGGGCATAAGAGTCTCCTCAAATAGGTGATAGGCTTAAAATAGATAAAGAATAGCTTAGTTAATCATAGAGTTTGCGAGAAGTCTAAGCTATTCTTTTATTCCTAGTGTGTTGTTGTTTAATTTCCACTAGCTATTTTGAGTGGTTTGGGCAACCGTAACGAATGCTTTATCAGCTGCTGCAAATGTTTTTGCCAGAATTTCTTCTGTATGACTTGCAGAAACAAAGCCAGCTTCAAAAGCAGAGGGAGCAAGGTGGACACCTTCATCCAACATTGCATGGAAAAAGACATTGAAGGCCTGAATATTACTTTGTTGGACTTCAGCAAAGCTCGTTGGAATGTTTTCTCTAAAGTAAATGCCAAACATACCACCGATAGAGTCTGCACTAAACGTAACATTATGTTGGCGAGCAAGATCAGATAAACCGTTGACTAACTCAGTAGTTGTTTTGCTGAGTACGTCATAAAAACCAGGACGGCTTAAGATTTCCAAGGTTTTTAGACCTGCGGCGACAGAAACAGGGTTACCAGATAAAGTACCTGCTTGGTAAACAGCCCCAAGAGGAGCAATTTGTTGCATAATATCTTGGCGACCACCAAAAGCACCCACAGGCATACCACCACCAATAACTTTGGCAAGTGTGGTGAGATCAGGGGTAATATTGGTTAAGCCTTGTACGCCTTTAGGACCAGCACGAAAGCCCGTCATCACTTCGTCAAAAATTAATAAAGCTCCGTATTGAGTGCATAATTCACGTAATCCCTCTAAAAAGCCTGCTTGTGGCTTAACTAAGTTCATATTACCAGCGACGGGTTCGACAATAATGCAGGCAATATCTTGACCTACTTCTGCAAAGGCTTTTTTGACTTCTTCAAGATTATTAAACGGTAAGACAATCGTATGGCTGACAAACTCTTGTGGAACGCCCGCAGAAGAAGGGTTACCAAAGGTGAGCAAGCCTGAGCCTGCTTTTACAAGTAGACTATCCGAATGTCCATGATAGCAACCTTCAAATTTGATAATTTTATTACGACCAGTAGCGCCACGAGCTAGTCGTATCGCACTCATCGTTGCTTCTGTACCAGAGCTAACGAGACGTACTTGCTCAATAGAAGGGATTAATTCGCAAATTTTTTCAGCAAGAATCACTTCACCTTCTGTTGGAGCGCCAAATGATAGACCTTTGGTGGCTGCTTCTTGTACGGCTGCCAGTACTTCGGGGTGGGCGTGACCCACAATGGCAGGTCCCCATGAGCCAAGGTAGTCAATATATTGCTTCCCTTCAATATCCCAGATATACGCACCATTGGCTTTGGCAATAAAACGCGGTGTACCACCAACCGATTTAAATGCTCGTACGGGTGAATTGACGCCACCGGGAATAGTTTGTTGGGCTCGTTGGAAAATTTCTTGATTAGTCATGATAATTCTGTTTAAAAAGTTGAATAAAATCTTTGGTTGTCTGTGCAATATCCGTTTGTTCGAATAGCCCCGAAATAACAGCAATACTATCTGCCCCTGCTTGAATGACAGGAGCTGCATTTTGTCGGGTTATGCCACCAATGGCAACCAATGTTTGAGGAGAGGATGATGTTGGTGAGAATAAATCCCGTGCCTCCCGAAATAAACGTAGAGGAGCACGCACGGCATTCGGTTTAACACTTGATGGATAAACAGCACCAAAAGCGAGATAATCAACATCATGCAGAATGGCTTTTTGCGCTAACTCAAGTTGGTTATAACAACTGACACCGATTAATAAAGAATGGGATTCTGTTTGTAAAGCTTTTTGTACAGTAAGCACACTAGCATCATCCTTGCCTAGGTGTACAGCATCTGCTTTGACAGCTAATGCAAGCTGCCAATCATCATTAATCACAAAGGTTGTCCCTGTATTTTTGCACACTTTTGCGACCATAGAGGCCTGTTCTAAGGCTACGTCAAAAGGGGTATTTTTGCGTCGCCATTGTAAGATAGGTAATCCCGCATGGCAAGCCGTTTCAATTGCTGTAAATAGTCGTGAAAAGTCATCCCATTCAGGTGTAATACCGTATAACCCAGTTGGGAAACGAGTAGTCTTTGTGAATAGTGGTTGTGATTGTTGAGGTGACTTAAGCTCGGTAGGCATTATTATTTTCATCCTCATCATCTTCGATGTCGTACTCATCGTCATCATCATCTTCATCATCTACACTTAAGGCAATTTCATAAAAGGCTAAACGATTAGGAAATGGTCTGCCCATACCTATCTGAATGAGGTGTTCTAGTTGTTTATTCGTAAAGCTAATTGCCATACGGCAGGCTTCAAATAGAGGGACTTCTTGAGCTAAAAAGCAACTCACGGCGGTTCCTATCATATCAGCAAATTCTGCTGGTGTAGAAATATGTAGTGGTTGGACAAATTGATCACGCTCACCAGAAGAGTGGTAGATAGTATGTTGGATAGTATTGTTGTCCATTTTCTCATTAAGAATAAAACAACTTTCTACACCAAGCTCAATGAGTAACGCCAATAAATCAGCCCCAGTATTGATTTGGTATTCTTCTGATAACCATGTAGAGAGATAATTTAAATCTAAAATAACAACATTTGTGTGGGGGGCGAGAAAGTCTAGGTAGACTTCATGTAATTTCTCATTAGGAACGAAATCACCGCGACGAGAAATAAAATCAGATAAATATTTACTTAATACTAAAACAGTCGGTATCTGATTGTAGTCAGCTAGGATTGACGCTACTTCCTCTATCATCTCAATAGTAAGTAGATGATTAATTTTGAAAGCGTTAACAGGTAAATCCTCTAAAATACATCGTGCCTGTGCCTCAATGATACTCGCCTCAATAGGTTCAAGTGACTCTAATTGGGTGGAGTCTTGTACGGCAAGTGCTGTAGTCACAGAACTACTGTGTGTACCGAGTAAGGAAGCAGTTACAACTTCAGCAGGTAAATGTGCGCGATGACTAGGATCGTACATATTGAAAAATAAAACACTTCCAGCAAGCATATCAATCATGGTAATAGATCCCTTAGTTAGAGTAAAATGGTAGTAGTGAAAAATTACTCTGTCTATTTTATATCAAAGGAAGAATTCATGCAGACATGGATGTGTTTAATTTGTGGTTGGGTTTATGACGAAGAGGCCGGTGCTCCAGAAGAGGGAATTCCTCCTGGCACTAAATGGGAAGATGTTCCACCTAACTGGGTATGTCCTGAATGTGGTGCACGCAAAGAAGATTTTGAAATGATGGCAATTTAAACCAAGGCTATTTAAGGGATATTGAATGCTTAGCTTTGCAAATGATCTCAACTTAAAAGGTCAGTTTTTAATAGCAACCCCCAAGGTAACCTCTGATATTTTTGCTCAAAGCGTGATTTATATGTTTGAGCACAATGCCAATGGTGCTGTAGGGATTGTGATTAATAAACCTTCAAAAGTCCCTTTTGTGGAATTACTGGGCGATCTTAGTGAGATTGATTGCCCGGAAGAGGAGATTTTGCGAAATATAGACAACACGCTTGTCTTTGCGGGTGGTCCGGTAAACCGTGATAAAGGGTATGTATTGCATAGTGCAGAGAGGTTTTATCGAGCCACGATAACTCATGAAAATATTGCATTTACCTCTTCTAGAGATGTTTTAATTGACTATGCCAAAGGGAATGGACCCAAGCATATTTTATTAGCACTAGGTTGTGCGAGTTGGGATGCAGGTCAATTAGAAAGCGAAATTATGGCAAATTTTTGGCTAACGGCACCAGCGAATGAGGCCATTATGTTTACCGCTCCCGTGGTAGAGAAACATCGTCGCGCCATTAGTTCTCTAGGTATCGAACCGAGTTCTTTATTGTGGAGTGCTGGTAATGCTTAATGATTATGAGCTTACGGTACTGGCATTTGATTTTGGGCTTAAAAAAATTGGTGTTGCTCTAGGTAATACGCTACTGAAGCAAGCAACGCCCTTAACTATTATTCAGACTGCTACGAAACAAGCTCGTTTTGAAGAAATTGAGCGATTATTAAAAAAATGGCAACCACAACAATTAGTTGTTGGACTTCCCCTAACAGAGGATGGACAAGAGCAATATGCCTCGCTACATGCACGACGCTTTGCTAATCAATTGCAAGGGAGATTCAATTTACCTGTCCAGCTTATAGATGAGCGAGGGTCAAGTCTAGAAGCTCAGCAACGCCTTGGTAATCATACCTTAGATGATGCTGTTGCTGCAGCGATTATTTTGGAGAGATATTTTGACGCGCTTTGAGTTAAAATACTGAAAATATTTTAAAGGACATTCATATGCAGTTGCCAACCGCTGAAGAGTTATATAGCAAGTTGAAAGCTGGTGTTGAGCAGTTAATCAAAACTAAGCCTGCTGACACCGTTCATTTAGTCGGTATTTATTCTGGTGGAGCGTTGATTGTTAAGCGTCTACAACAAGATTTGCATTTAAAGAATGAGGTGGGTTTTTTAAATACAAGTTTTTATCGTGATGACTTTAATAAAATTGGTCTTCACTCACAAAAACAGCCTACACAGATTCCCTTTGATGTAGAAGGCAAAAATATTATCGTTGTTGACGATATTCTATATACAGGACGTACTATTAGAGCCACAATGAATGAGCTATTTGATTATGGTCGCCCTGCGTCAATTAGTTTAGCTGTGTTGCTAGATCGTGGTGGCAGACAGTTACCTATTGCTGCCGATATTGTCGGTGCACATATTCCCTTAGAGAAAGGCACTAATTTTGTTCTTTCACAAAATGAGCAGCAATTGTTTGATTTAGATATTGAAAAGGAATGATTCCGTGCAAAATCCTCAACTCAATAAACATGGTGAATTGACTCACCTTTTAAGTACAGAGGGACTTTCTAAAAATATTATTACGCATATTTTAGACACCGCACAAAGTTTTGTCCCATTAGCCGAGCGCGATATTAAAAAAGTCCCACTGTTGCGTGGAAAAAGTGTTTTTAATCTATTTTTTGAAAATTCAACACGTACTAGAACAACGTTTGAGATTGCCGCAAAACGTTTGTCTGCGGATGTATATAACTTGAATATTAATTCATCCTCTACGGCAAAAGGAGAGACGTTACTGGATACCATTAGTAATTTGACGGCGATGCAAGCAGATATTTTTGTCGTTCGTCATGAAGCGAGTGGTGCGCCTTATTTAATTGCTCAACATGTAGAGCCACACATTCATGTCGTGAATGCAGGGGATGGTCGGCATGCACACCCTACTCAAGCATTATTGGATATGTACACAATTAGGCATTTCAAAAAAGATTTTTCTAATTTAACAGTCGCTATCGTAGGGGATATCTTGCATTCTCGAGTGGCACGCTCAGATATTCATGCCTTAACAACATTGGGTGTTGCAGAAATCCGTGCCATTGGACCGTTGACTCTACTGCCTGAGGGCTTGGAGCAGATGGGAGTGAGAGTATTTACTAATATGGCAGAAGGATTGAAAGGTGTCGATGTTGTGATTATGTTGCGCCTTCAACATGAACGTATGAAAGGGGCTCTTTTACCATCCTCTCAAGAGTATTTTAAACATTATGGGCTGACAGAAGAAAAACTTGCTTTGGCAAAATCTGATGCTATCGTGATGCATCCGGGGCCTATGAACCGTGGGGTAGAGATAGATTCGGCTGTAGCAGATGGACCTCAAGCGGTGATTTTAAATCAGGTAACATTTGGGATAGCGGTGCGTATGGCGGTAATGAGTATTGTGGCGGGAGCGAGTGTATGAAATTGCGAATCATCAATGGCAGATTAATCGACCCTAGTTCAAAAAGAGATGAACAAGTCACATTGGATATTGCTGCAGGGCGTATCGTAGGCATTAATGCAGAGGATAGCTCGCCAGTTGATCAGGTAATTGATGCAAAAGGGAAAGCAATTATCCCCGGATTAGTAGATTTGTCAGTGCGCTTACGAGAGCCGGGTAATGAGTATAGAGCAACGTTAGAGTCAGAAATGAATGCAGCACTGGCAGGCGGTGTAACTAGTTTAGTATTGCCTCCAGATACAGATCCAAGTCTTGATGAGCCCGGTCTAGTAGAAATGTTAAAGCATCGCGCACGTCAATTAAATCAAGCTAATTTGTATCCTTTAGGGGCGATGACAATTGGTCTAAAGGGTGAAACATTGACTGAGATGGCTGAGCTCACTGAAGCAGGGTCTGTAGCTTTTTCTCAAGCGAACAAAGGGTTACTCAACTTATCAACGCTGAATAGAGCGATGATGTATGCTAAAACCTTTGATTACACGCTATGGATTCAGCCGTCAGAAGAGGATTTGGTGAGTGGTGGTGTCGCGGCTAGTGGCGCTTATGCCTCACGGATTGGTTTGGCAGGCATTCCAGTACAAGCAGAAACTATTGCATTACATACTTTATTTGAATTACAACGCAGTAATAAGGCACGTTTACACTTATGCCGATTAACCAGCGCTGAAGGAATTGAGTTGGTTCGTCAGGCAAAAGCAAGAGGATTGCCTGTAACATGCGATGTATCTATTAATCATGTGCATTTAATTGATTCGGATATTGGCTATTTTGATAGTAACTATTGTCTCTATCCACCACTACGTTCTCAACGTGATAGAGATGCCATCACAAAAGGTTTGCTAGATGGTACGATTGATGCCATTTGCTCAGACCACACACCTGTGGATGATGAAGAAAAGTTATTGCCTTTTGCTCAGGCAGAACCGGGGGCTGTAGGAGTAGAGTTGTTGTTAAGTCTTGTGTATAAATGGTCTCTAGAGCAAAAGATTCCATTTGTAGATGCTTTAGCTAAAATTACTCTTAATCCCTATCATATTCTCAAACAAGGTGCTTCAGCTTTACCGCCTTGCGGACAATTGACAATTGGATCGCCTGCAGACTTGGCCTTAGTAGACTTAGATGCTTATTGGACGGTATCTCGTGAAAATCTTGCTAGTCAAAGTGCTCACACCCCCTTTAATGGTTACGAGTTACCAGCCAAAGTGAAGATGACAATGGTGGGTGGTCGTATCGTATGGCAAGGGGAATAGATGTCCTATTTACGCTTTACTATACGTGTTATAGGTTTGTTGTGTGTTCTTATTTTGGGATTATTTATTGCGTTTGCAATTTACGCTTGGTTAGGTAAGGCACAAAAAGAATGGGTACTAAGTAATTGGTCAAAATTATTAATGTCCACCACTGGGGTTAAGATTACTCAAGAGGGACGACCAATTATGGATGGTCCGGTTATGCTCACAGCAAACCATGTATCATGGATTGATATTTTTATCATTAATAGCCAACGAGCAACCTCCTTTATTGCTAAGTCCGAAATACGCCAATGGCCTGTTATTGGTTGGTTAGTCGCTGCGGTAGGGACCATTTTTATCCAACGAGGTTCTCGCCAAGCCGTGATTGATATTAATGCAGGGATGGCGGATTATTTTAAAGAAAATACATGTATTGGTCTGTTCCCAGAAGGCACTACTAGTGATGGTTTCACTGTTTTACATATGTTTAGTGGTCTTTTGGAAGGAGCAATGAATGCTCGCGTGCCAATCCAACCAGTAGCCTTATTATTTACTTATAAAGGTGAGCGTAGTGGTCGAGTAGCGTTTGTGGGGGAGCAAACATTAGTGGCAAATATATGGGTGTTACTAAGTAGTAAAGACGTAGGCGTCACCGTACGCTTTTTACCACCAATTACACAAGCAGGTGAAGAGGTTTTAATACCTCGGCAAGAGTTAGCTGATAAAATCCGTGACCGCTTACTGCAAGAAGTAGACGTATCAATGCAAACCAATACTGATGCAGTTAATCCAAAAATATAGTTGTATAAACGATTTGTCAGCGTTGTAGTATCAAATACCCATCTTCAGATGATGAACTCAAATTGTTAGGATAGCTTACATAGATGACTATCCTAACAATTTATTCTTTTAGGGATTGAGAAAGCCGTTACAAATTATTTAGCTCGGCTTTTGCAATCAATTTGCACCAGTTTACGATCATGTAAACGAATGGCACTTAGTTTTCCACCCCAGACGCAACCCGTATCTAAGCTTAAAAGATGCTTGCGTATAAGTAGTCCTAAGGTTGACCAATGGCCAAAAATAATCGTTGTTTTTTCTGTTTTACGGTTAGGGACTTCAAACCAGGGCATTAGATTACTGCTTTTGTTAAGAGAAGGAGCTTCTTTGGAGCCAAATTCCATAGATCCGTCAGGAAAACACATCCGCATCCGAGTTAAGGCATTGATAATGACACGACGACGTTTAGAGCCAGTCAAGGACTCTTTCCAACGATTAGGCTCATTACCATACATTTTTGCAAGGTATTTTTGCCAATTTTTAGAGCGTAGGGCAGAAGAAACTTCCTCAGCCAGTTTCAGCGTTTTTTTGACATCCCATTTAGCAATAACTCCCGCATGTACCATTAAATGATCTGCATCGTAATAGGCTAAAGGCTGTTGGCGAAGCCAGTTAATAATTTCTTCAGCATCTGGCGCTAATAGAATTTCATCAATGGTATCCGATTTGTTTTCACGGCGAATGCCAGCATAGACCGCTAATAAGTGCAAGTCATGGTTGCCTAATACACATTTAGCACGACTACCTAGTGCCATGATGGTACGTAGAGTTTTCAGCGAGTTAGGACCGCGATTAATAAGATCGCCAGCAAACCAGAGCTGAGCATTAGGGTCTTCTTGTAACTCTGGTGTCATGAGTAATTCATCAAGGGCATCGCAACATCCTTGGATATCACCAATTGCCCAAATAGTTGGGTTTTTTGTACTATTTTGCATGGATAAATGAACTTGGTTTTTTGCGTCGCTCCATTAAATATAATGCGAGTAAGGCAAGTGTTAATGCAATCATATTTGGTAATAAAGCCGTTAGCCAAGGTGGTAGATTATTTAGCATACCTACATTTAAAGCTAGTTGATTGGCCATGAAAAAAACAATACCAATAAGTATTCCTAAAAAAACTTTTGCTCCTACACCACCTTTGCGGGTTTGTACGAAACCAATAGGTGCAGCTAGAGTTATCATGACTAATAAGGTAAATGGGTAGCTACCTTTACGCCATAATGCCACAATATGACGATTAGTTTGAAGATGGTTTTCTTTTAGGTATTGCACATAATTTAGCAAGTTATTGGTTGACATACGATCTGGTTGTAATTCGGTAGCAACCAGACGTTGAGTGGTAAGTGATGTATCAAAACTAACACTGGGAAGAGAAGTGAATGATGAAACTTTTTCTAGAGGGGAGTCAGGGTTAGATAATACTTTCTCTATATCAATCAAACTTTCGGTAAGTTTTACTTTAGTCAATGAAAGTTTTCCTTGCTCAAACGTACCTTTTTCTGCCGTATACAAACGAGAAAATTGATTGTTTCTTGTGTCATATTCATACACTGTCACGCCTGATACTTGTGTGTGAGAGTTAAGATGTTGGATATTAATTACGCGATAATGATATTGATCAGCAGGCTCTCTAAACCAGTAACCACTCTGCATTCTATTGCTGTTTTGACCTAATAAAGTAAGTGTTAATTCACTAGTTTTTTGCTCTGCAAGTGGCGTAGCTATTTCTGATAGCAATGTGGCAAAAATCATTAAAGGGATGGTGATAACCCAGAGCATAAACAGTAGTTTTTTACTGCTAATGCCAGATACCCTGAGAATCACTAATTCATTACGTTGGGCAAGACCAGCAAGGGCGACCACAGCACCAATTAATAAACCAATAGGCAGTAGATCATATAAGCGTGTTGGTAGCTGCAAAGCTTGCATATAAAGCATAGATAAAAAAGAGAATTTCTCACTTAAATTATCTAATGCATCAATCATTTCGAAAAACGTAAATAGCCCTAGCAACACTAACAAGACGGCGATAGTGGTGCGATAAATTTCACTAGCAAGATAACGGCGGGCTGTACGCATATGATAAATATCCTAAATAGAGTGATTATTATAATGGTATTCAGAAAATTGATTAATAATTCTATTAAATGTCATAAAAGCTTCATAATTTATAGTTGCTATATACAGCATACAGTGCTAGTTCTAGCATTATGGGATACTGACAAGAGGCATTCGTGCTTGAATGGTATTTATGCGATTGCGCATATAGCTACTTTTAAGATGCTGGCTATACAGGATAGGGTTTGGCAATAAAGCGGCTAAGGTTGCAGCTTGTGCAGAGGATATTTTACTCACATCTTGTTTAAAGTAAACTCGGCTAGCAGCTGTTACACCAAAAGTTCTTTCACCAAGTTGCGCTGTATTAAGATAAAGCTCATAAATTCTTTGTTTTGGCATAATAATCTCAATCATATATGTGATAACAAGTTCTTGAGCTTTCCTAAGGTAAGAACGTTTTTGACTGAGAAAAAGGTTTTTCGCTAATTGTTGGGAAATAGTTGAGCCACCTCTGATTTTGGCTTTATTGGCATTCTCATGCTTGAGATTAAAATAATAGGCATCAATAATAGCTTGCCATTCAACTCCAAAGTGTTGAGTGAACCGAGAGTCCTCTGAAGCGATAATTGCTTTTTTAATATCCTTATCTATTTGTTCATAGTCTGACCAGTTGTACAGAATTTTGGGCGAAACATCATCGGCAATATTAAGTGCTTTGATGCGCATAAAAGCTGTACTACTAGGGTTAATGAAACGATATAAGATGACATTGGCCAACAAAAATAGTTGGTAAGCAAGTAAAATCACGAGCAGACCTAAGAGGGTGTATTTAAGGCAGGTCTTAATAGGGGAGTGAATAATACGAATGGCTAATGTATCAGTCATAGTGTCATCATATGTTATTTCTTAGTGGTTTTGAGCTATCTCTTGTCTAAGAATATCAATAACAGGTTCAGGATTAGGGTATTTTTTTGTCCAGATTGCAAAGGCTTCTGCCCCTTGATAGACTAACATGCCTAAACCATCGGAATAGTGTTTGACACCATGTTCTAACGCTTGTTGTAAGAAAGGAGTGATGCCTGTCGCCGTATAGAGCATATCGTAAGCAAATTGACAATGTGCTATTACGTTATCAGCAATATTTAACGGCTCGCCACCTAAACTACTTGAACTAGCATTAATGATAATATCCCACTCTCCTACGATATTGTTTAAATCACTACTAGTAATCTTGCAAATTAAATCAGTTTCTGTTTGTCGAATCAATGTATTAAATATGTCTGCTAGGTCTGCAGCTTTATTAGGACTACGATTGGCAATATGTAAATGCGTACAACCAGCTTGAATTAAGGGTAAGATAGCACCACGAGCAGCACCACCAGCACCAATGAGCAAAATCTTTTGTTTTAGAGAAATTCCTTGACGTAAGATATCTTTAACCAAACTGATACCATCCGTATTATCACCGTGAATTAGATTGTCTTGATACCATAGTGTATTGACAGCCCCTGCTGCTTGAGCTCTCGGTGTTAGGTGCTGTTTAGCTAACTCAAATGCTTCAAGTTTAAAGGGGACAGTGACATTTAAACCATGGCCACCTTGTTGAAAAAAATGATGGACAGTTTGAGGAAAGGCATCAAGAGGGACTAAGGTTTTTGTGTACTCAACGTTTTTTAACCCACAGGATTCTGCAAATAATAAATGCATTTTAGGCGAGTAACTCTGTTTGATAGGGTTGCCAAAAACAGAAAATTTGAGTAGCGACATAAGGTTAGTCCTTTTTATTTATCTCGGCAGTAATTGAGGTGTTTAAAATATTATCTGGATTAGGTGCTATTTCAGGATTAGATTCCACACTTGAGTCTACCTCTATCTCTGTTTCAATTTCATCAAGAGATAAATTTTCAGGTAGGGTATCTGATAAGTCATCTTCTATATCAACATCTACAATAGCTGTATCCAATATTTTTAGCAAGCGTGCTTCAAACGTTAGATTGTATAAATCAATTTTATCAATGGCGATTCTGATACTGGTACCTTTTTCTAGTTCTGGTAGTCCCGCAATAGACGTTGTAATAGGAATATCTTTTAGACGTACTAATTCTTCGCGAATGACAGTTGCCTCGACTTCGCTTAAATGCTGTTGTTGAATATAGCGTAAGCACCAGAAGCGCTCCATTCTAGCCTGATGGGTTAAATAAAGCGTATAAATAGACTCAAATTGGCTAATAATAGAGAAAATATCGATTTCTTTAGGTTTATAAGGAGCGACCAGACGTGCAGAAACCCCATGTTTTACGGCAGCGATTAACTGACGCTGATTGAATAAGTCCACATAACGGCGTAATGGTGAACTTGTCCACGCATATTGTTCTACACCAATAGTGTGGTGAGGTAAGGCATGTGTACTCATGCGTACGCGACCAAACTGTTGCTGTGAGCGAAAAATACCTGGTAACCCCAAAGAAGCCAATAGTTTTGCCCAAGTACTATTACAAAGAATCATGAATTCAGCAACAAGTAGATCAATTGGTGCATTACGAACTCGAGGGTCTAGCGTGATGATTGAGTCAGGGTCATCTGGTGAGCCTTCTAAACGGAATAAATATTCTACACGATCATTTTTTTCTGGCTTACCTCTACGTTCATCACGTTTTGCTCGTAAGAACTTAGAAAAACGCCACATAGGTTTGAATAACTCAGCGTATGGAATGTCTGCATCAGTGCTTTCCAATGCTTCAGCAGTTAATACATCCTCTAAATAGTTGTTTCGTAAGTTTTCTTTAATAAACACTCGTTCAAGTTTGGTTTCTTCATTTAAGATTTCACCAGTAGCTATATCAGCTGTCACATAGAGTGACAAAGCGGGTGAATGCTTGCCAGCATCAAGAGAGAAAGTTTTGATAACATCCTCGTGTTGCATGGGAATTTTGTCACCCGGAAAATATACTGTGGACATTCTTTTTCGTGCTGCTAAGTCAAGAGGGCTATCCCTGTCAATCACAAGGGCGGGGCAAGCAATATGGATACCAAAAATATATTGATTATCTCCAAGGTGTTGAATACTAAAAGCATCATCTACTTCTGTGGTAGAAATATCATCCACTGAAAATGCCTCCACAGTCGCTGTAGGTAAGTCTTCGATGGGAGGGATGGGGATTTCTGGGTTAGCTGTACCACGAGGAAATGCAATAGCGAGGAATTTTTGACGATGTACCGCTAAAGCATTAGGGAATACGTTAAGTTTTAGGAGTAGTTCTGGTACTTGAATGCCTAATTCATTAACAGCATCAGCAAAGGCTTTCCATGCAATTGTATTTTTATCTGGGTTAGTCAAGAAACTTGGCATGATAGAGCGTAATTCTTCAGGAACAATGCCTTTGACAAAGTCTTGAGTCCATTGCTGTTGTTGTTCTGCTTGTAAGCGTTTTTTCTCTTGGGCTAGTTTAGCCGCCTGAAGAATTTCTTCAGGTGCTGGAGCATATAAACCCTTCCCCTTTCGATGGAAATACATGGGGTGGTCATGCAGAAATAGTAGCAATGCTGTTTGTTCTACTGTCCCTGCATCATCTCCGTAGTATTCTTTCGCTAGTCGCGTTACATTGAACGTTTCTTTTGGAGAAATTTCCCATAAAAACTCAATATCTAATTCTTTGCTAAGCTCATTTGCTTGGTCGAGTAAATGGAGGGGGGATACATCTTTGAAGGTAAAGATAACATTGGCACGTTTTATTTTTATTCGTTTACCAGAGCTACTCTCTACTTGCAAAGAAGTCTCTGCTTCGGAGAGGATTGTGCCAGTTTTAAATTGTCCTGACTCTTCAAAAAGTAAATACATGAATGAGAACTCGCCTTAGTGTTGGAAAATAAAGTCTAGTACGAAAGGAAGATATTGTTCAAAACCACTAAAAGCATGGTCTTCTCCCTCCACTAGAAGTTGTGTGGCACCCTGATATTTGGCCTGCATTTCTTGCCAATCTAATAATTCATCGTGTGTACCAGCTAGTAGTAGAAAATTTTCTGGTGTTGAAATAGTAGGGATAAAAAACTTTGCCAACTCTTTGATATAACTAGCATCAAAATAAAAAGGATCGGAAGTATGATATTGTGTGCGAACATCAAGTTGAGTAGATAAATCTCTAGGTGCATAAATACTAGGGTTGATACATACAGCACGACAACCCAAGGTCTCTGCGAGATAAGTGGCGTAGTATCCACCTAGAGAGGAACCGACAATACATAGCTGGTCGTTGGGAATATTTTGCACTAGCTTTAGGCAAAGTTCTATCGCTTGTTTTGGCGAAGAAGGTAGCGAAGGCAGTAATAATTCATTGAGCTGTCCTCGTTCCTGCATAACTTTTTTAAAGAGTTGAGCCTTAGCGGACAAAGGACTTGATCTAAAACCGTGCAAATATAAAATCATCATTTATTAGAGTGCTTTTAAAAGTTTCTCATGCAAACCACCGAAGCTACCATTACTCATAATAATAATATGGTCACCTGGTTGAGCGACGCTAACAAGAGCTTGTTTTAGTGCCTCTAGGTCATGGAAGGTTTTGACCTTATCTGCTTGGTCACCAAAAATTTCTTCTGGCTTCCAGCCTAATGCGTGTTTGCCGTGGGTCTCACCAAAACAGAATGCCAAATCCGCTTGTTGTAGTGCTTCAGGTAAGCGAGCAGCCATTGTACCAAGTTTCATAGTATTAGAGCGTGGTTCAAGAACAGCAATGATCCGAGCATTACCGACACGCTTACGTAAACCATCAAGAGTCGTGGCAATGGCTGTAGGGTGGTGTGCAAAATCGTCATAAACACAAATTTGTTTAACTTCTCCACGTAATTCCATGCGGCGCTTAATACCTTTGAATTGGCAAAGTGCTTCAATAGCCGTACTAGGCTCTATGCCAACAGCTTTTGCCGCAGCAATAGTGGCTAGTGCATTATTAATATTATGAGTGCCTGTGTGTGCCCAAGTAATTGTACCGATAGATTGTCCTTGGTGAAGTACCTCGAATGTTTGGCCTGCTGGGTCTCGGTGACCACATTGCCACTCTCCGTCATTACCAAAGTGAGTTTGATTTGACCAAATGCCACGAGCGATAACGCGTTCTAACGCTTCATCATGTGTAGGGGTAATCACCACACCACTTTGAGGAATGATACGAACCATATGATGGAATTGCGTTTCAATAGCAGCTAAATCAGGGAAAATATCGGCGTGATCATACTCTAAATTATTTAAAATCGCCGTTCTGGCATGATAGTGAACAAACTTTGAGCGTTTATCAAAAAAAGCTGTGTCATATTCATCTGCTTCAATGACAAAATGTTTAGAGTCGGGATTGAAACGTGCGGACACACCTAAGTCCGTTGCAATACCACCAATTAAGAAATTGGGCTTTAGACCGGCATATTCAAGTACCCATGCAAGCATAGAACTTGTCGTTGTTTTACCGTGCGTTCCAGCGACAGCTAAAACATGTTGTTGGCGTAGAATTTGTTCACCTAGCCATTGTGGGCCTGAAACATAGGGTAGATTGTTTTCTAAAATGGCTTCTATCAATGGATTGCCACGAGTCACAACATTGCCAATAATGTAGAGGTCAGGATTTAATTCTAGTTGCTCAACACCAAATCCCTCTACTAATGTAATACCTTGTTCTTCTAATTGTGTGCTCATAGGAGGGTAAACGCCAGCGTCACAACCTGTCACCTTATGACCAGCCGACCGTGCAATTATGGCTAATCCCCCCATGAAAGTACCACAAATACCTAAAATGTGAATATGCATAAAAAGTTCTCTATCTTTGTTGATGCTAGTATTTTAAGCAAATTTAGGGGGTAGATTGCTTGATTAAGGCGGTTCTTTAAGAAAAACTACATTTCCTTTCAGCGTTATGCAGTAGCTCAATGGTTAGTTGTTGATTTCAAACGTCGTTTTAAAAAACAACAAAAAAAACAAAACAACCGTTTTAAATTAAAGAAAAGTTTCAAAAAAATGGCAATTTTATAAGAAAATAATAGACAAATACATCATTTTGTCGTTAAATAGCGTTATTAAAGATGTCGGATAGAATAAATGCAAACAAATGTCCTCTTTATAAATGGTGCTAATTTAAATTTGCTTGGTAAAAGAGAGCCTCATATTTATGGTTCTCAATCCCTTGACGATATTAATCTTCACTTACAAGAGCAAGCTAACAAGTTAAATCTTGTTTGTCACTTTTTTCAAAGCAATAGCGAAGGCGAAATCATTAATCGTATCCATCAAGCGATGGGGAATACCGATTATATAGTGATTAACCCGGGTGCGTTTACTCATACTAGTGTTGCCTTAAGAGATGCGCTCTTAGGTGTCAATATACCGTTTATCGAAGTACATTTATCTAATATTCATGCGAGAGAAGCTTTCCGTCATCATTCTTATTTATCAGATAAGGCTGTTGCCGTACTATGTGGCTTAGGTGCCTATGGTTACGAAGCAGCGTTGTCTTTTATTGCTAATAAACGCTAATACAAAACGAGTGTTTGTCACTTGTATTTGAATTATCCAACATTGGAACTATTATGGATTTAAGAAAATTAAAAACATTAATTGATTTAGTGGCTGAATCAGGCATTGCTGAATTAGAAGTGACTGAGGGCGACGAGAGCAAAGTGCGAATTGTGAAGTTTGCTAATCAAGCTCCTCAAGTACAACATTATGCTGCACCTATGATGGCTCCTGCACCAACAGTAGCACCTGCTCCTGTGTTAGCTTCAGCTGCACCAGTGACATCTGAGCCTGTAGTGAGTGGGCATGTGGTAAAAGCTCCGATGGTAGGTACATTCTACCGTGCACCAAACCCAAGTTCTCCTCCATTTGTTGAAGTGGGTGCTTCTGTTAAAGAAGGTGACTCATTGTGTATTATCGAAGCGATGAAATTGCTTAACGAAATTGAAGCAGATAAAACAGGCGTTATTAAAGAAATTCTTGTCGAAAATGGTGAACCAGTAGAGTTTGGTCAGCCTTTATTTGTCATTGCTTAATCAAAAGCTATCTTTAATTTACACGAGACTTTTTTATGTTCCAGAAAATTTTGATTGCCAATCGTGGTGAGATTGCTTTACGCGTGCAAAGAGCTTGTCGTGAATTAGGCATTAAAACAGTGGTTGTGCATTCCGAAGCTGACCGTGACGCAAAATATGTTCGTTTAGCCGATGAATCTGTTTGCATTGGTCCAGCAGCACCACAGCAAAGTTATTTACATATGCCTGCACTTATTGCAGCGGCAGAAGTGACTGATGCAGAAGCCATTCACCCAGGTTATGGTTTTCTTTCAGAAAATGCTGATTTTGCAGAAAGGGTTGAGCGCAGTGGGTTTGTATTTATTGGACCACGTCCCGAGTCTATCCGCGTAATGGGTGACAAGGTTAGTGCAAAACAAGCGATGATTAGTGCTGGTGTGCCAGTTGTACCGGGCTCTGAGGGAGCCCTTCCTGATGATCCAGATTATATTCTAGCTACAGCAGAGCGCATTGGTTATCCCGTAATTATTAAAGCTGCTGGTGGTGGTGGTGGTCGTGGTATGCGTGTTGTTCATACTGAAGCTGCGTTATTAACAGCTGTGCAAACGACCAAAACAGAAGCTTCAGTAGCCTTCAATAATCCCGAAGTATATATGGAGAAATTCCTTGAGAATCCTCGCCATATTGAAATTCAAGTGATGGGTGACGGTGAAGGTCAGGCAGTCTGGTTAGGTGAACGTGATTGTTCAATGCAGCGTAGACACCAAAAAGTCATTGAGGAAGCACCAGCACCAGGTATTGATCGTGCCTTAGTGAGCAAAATTGGTGAACGTTGTGCAGCCGCTTGCCGCCAGATGAAATATCGTGGTGCTGGTACGTTTGAGTTTCTATACGAAAAAGGTGAGTTCTACTTTATTGAAATGAATACTCGTATTCAGGTTGAGCACACGGTGACAGAATGTATTACTGGTATTGATTTAGTTCAAGAACAAATTAAAGTAGCAGCACAACTACCATTTGGTTTACGTCAAGAAGATATCAAATTGACTGGTCATGCGATTGAATGTCGTATCAATGCAGAGGATCCATACTCGTTTGTTCCTTCTCCTGGCCTTATTACCGCATGGCATACGCCCGGTGGCCCAGGTATTCGTTTGGATTCACATGTCTTTACAGGCTATCGTGTCCCTCCAAATTATGACTCAATGATTGCTAAGCTTATTTCTTTTGGTAGTACACGTGAACAAGCCTTAGCACGTATGGACATTGCATTATCAGAAATGGTTGTTGAGGGTATTAAAACAAATATCGCTCTACACCGAGATTTGGTTAATGATGCCAACTTTGTTGAGGGCGGTACTACTATTCATTATCTTGAGAAGAAATTGAATAAAATCAGTTAAGTATTAAAAGATCTGATGCTATATATGGTACAACCCCGCCTATGGTGGGGTTGTCGTCCTTTAAAAAAGAAACTATTGGAATGATTATGCGCGAATTAGTTCTGTTAAGTTTAGAAAGCGAAGCAGAGGAATTATCTGATTTATTATTGGAATGTGGCGTTTTGTCTGTCTCTGTTGAGGATGCTGATTTAAATACTGACCAAGAAAAGCCTTTATTTGGTGAGCCTGGTACTGAGCCTGAAGTACAAGCATGGACAAGAAATAATATTATTGCCTTATTACCAGATGAGTTATCTGTTGAGGAGATTATTTCTAATTTAAAACAATTAACTAATAAAGATTACTCTGAATTTGTGACTATTCGAGAGGTTGCTGATGAGGACTGGGTTCGCCTGACACAATCGCAATTTGACCCTATTCAAATTGCTGAACATATTTGGATTGTGCCAAGTTGGCATAAGGAAAATCCAGAGATTTTACAAGCAAATGCTGATAGTCAGAATATCCTCATCGAGTTAGATCCAGGCTTAGCATTTGGCACAGGTAGCCATCCAACCACGCATTTATGTGCACAGTGGTTAGCCAGTCATGACATCCAAGGTCTGCAAGTATTAGACTATGGGCATGGTTCAGGCATATTAGCAATTATTGCTAAAAAATTAGGAGCGGCTGAGGTAAAAGGCGTTGATATTGATGAACAGGCTGTGACAACAGGCGATTATAATGCTAAAGTCAATCAGGTTGATATTGAGTTCATGTTACCTGATGGCTTAGCTGATGGCCAGTTTGATATTGTTGTTGCTAATATTTTATCTAACCCCTTAAAGGTGCTGGCCCCTATGTTAGCAGGCAGAGTTAAAAAGGGAGGGCATCTCGTTCTCTCTGGTGTACTTGAACGTCAAGCAGAAGAGGTTGCTAATGCTTATGCGCCGTTCATGCAAATGAGCGTATGGCAGTCGGAAGAAGGTTGGGTTTGTCTACACGGTGTGAAATAAGATGAAAACATGTTGCCCCCATTGTGAAACGGTTTTAACACTAACCGAACAACAATTAGAACAGAGAAATGGTATGGTTCGCTGTGGTGTTTGCCGACAAGTGTTTAATGCGCTTGAGCATCTTTATGAGGAAGAAGATGATTACCCTGTCTTATCAGAGCAAGAGCATTCAGTACCTACTGTACAGGCGTCAAAAGTAAGCCCTGTAAAACGAGAAATGCCAACGTATCATGCTACAACTCGTGAAAGACAGGCAGAAGCTGTCATTGATGTCAAGCCAGCCATAGCAACACCTGAGCCTGTTTATACACCACCAGTGCAGAGTTATACGCCAGCTTCTCCTCAACAACCTAGTGTACACATTCATTTGAATCAACCTGTACAAAGTACACAGAGTAATTCAAATGAATCGGCTCATACCATTAGAAATGAGTCGGTTTCCTCTCAACATTACAGAGGAGAGCCTAGTTTACGGTTAAGCAATGACTATGCGGATAGTAATACTGGCGATTATTATATTGGTGATAATCAACGTCGCAGAGAAGATCACGTTATTCGTTCTGATTATGCAGAGGATCAATACGATCGTGATGATCGTGTGTATGGTGATGATGATTATGAATATGAGAGACCACGTTCTTCAGGAAGTGGCATGTTATGGTTTGTGATTGTCTTATTGGCATTATTATTAGCCGTTGGACAGATTTTTTATGTATTCAGAAATCAAATTAGTAATACATTCCCCGCTACGCGACCATTTATTATGCAGTTATGTGGTGTCTTTAAGTGTGAAGTGGGGGTTAAAAAATCAGTAGATAATATCGCGATTATTAATCATCATCTAAACCCTGAAAAAAATACGACAGCAAAAGCTGGCGAACAAGTATTACGCTTACAGGCAACAATTGTTAATAAGACCGACCTTCCACAAGAGTGGCCAGTGTTGATTTTAAAATTAAAAAATCAACAAGGGGCTGTCATGATTAGTAAAAATATCGAACCCAAAGATTATTTGACTAGCGAACAAGTATTACAACCACTCGCCCCCAAAGCGCAAGTACCGATTAACTTACCGTTTAAGTTAACTATCCAAGATTCGCTAAGTAGCTATGAAGTAAATGTATTTTACCCATAATAATAGGAATAAATAATGGCATCTGTTTTAGTATGTGGATCAATTGCTTTTGATACGATTACGTTATTTGAAGGACATTTCAAAGAACATATTCTTGCTGAAAATATTAAATCATTAAGCGTATCGTTTTTTGTTCCTACCATGCGTAAAGATTTTGGTGGGTGTGCAGGTAATATTGCTTATAGCTTAAATATGCTAGGTGCTCATGCGATTCCTGTGGCAACTGTAGGAAAAGACGGTTATGACTATATTCAACATTTTGATCGTTTAGGTATTGATACCAAATTGATTAAAATTTTGCCTGATATGTTTACGGCACAATGTCATATTACAACTGATTTGGATGGCAACCAGATTGCGGCGTTTCACCCTGGAGCAATGTCACAATCAGCTGTTAATCTGATTGAAAACAACAATGCTGCATGGGCAATTGTAGGTCCAGACTCAAAAGAGGGAATGTTCGCACATGCTCATCGCTTACATGAACAAGGCATACCATTTATTTTTGATCTAGGGCAAGCGATGCCTTTATTTGATCAAAAAGATATTGAAGAGATGGTTGGTTTGGCTCATGCGATGACACTAAATGATTATGAAGCTTCTGTTGTAGAACAGCGGTTAGACAAATCAATTAGTGAGCTGTCACATCATCTAGAAGCGATAATCGTAACTCGTGGTGCTGAAGGGGCAAGTCTCTATATTCAAGGTGAAGAAACTAAAATTCCACCATGTAAAGCAGAAAAAGTATGTGATCCCACAGGGTGTGGTGATGCTCATCGAGGAGGTGTTTTGTACGGTTTAATTAATGGATGGTCTTGGTATGATAGTGCTTGCTTAGGGAGTTTGATGGGTACACTTAAAATTCAAGAGCAAGGCCCACAGAATTACTCATATACCCGTGCAGAAATTACAGCAAAATTACAAGAAGCATACGGTATAACGTTAGATAATTAAACCTAATAGCTATTGACTAGCGTTTGTAAAACGAGTATCCCAATCATTAAAAACATTAGACTAAAATCGAAAGGACCAGTTTTTAATGCATTGGGTATTATTTTACGAATAGGAATTAGAAGTGGTTCTATGAGTGCACGTAAAAAACTAATAAATGGCACCATAGGACTAACCCAACTCATAATGGCATAGAAAATACTTAGCCATAACACGACAGAAAGAATTTGATTGATGAATAGTTGAAGCCCCGCAATAATAAAAATAGGCAAACTAATGGAGATACCAGATAGTTCTTCTTTTAGAATAGTTAATTTATAACTGATAAACACCTCTATTAAACAGACGATAAAAGCAATGAGTAGGCTAGGAATATCAATATTTTTACTGGAAGGGATAATCTTTCTGACAGGTACAACAATAAAGTCTGAGAGTTTATAAATAAAAGCACAGTAAGGGTTAAAAGGAGGAATTCTACGCCAGAAAATCCATGCCCTTACAATTAGCACTGTACAAAATAAAGAAGTAAAAATAGTTAATAACAACATCAAGGCATCAGTCATAGTGGTGGTGCATCTCTCAGAAATAAAAGTACGCTTATATTTTAAATGATTAGTATCTTTTTATCTATGCATGTGATGGATGTATGGCAGTTAGAAAAATTGATAGTTAGTATCCAAATAAATAATAAAAATGCCTAGACATTTTTTAGTGTCTAGGCATATGAATTAATCGCTAAACAGGAGTGACTCTGCTTAAGGACGGTTAGAACCTACAGGGAAAGGCCAAACATTTGGAGTAACCTCTTTCTTGTGTGCACTTGCTTTTACTGGAGCAGGTGTAGTTGCTTTGGTAGATTCTACTGTACTAGTTACCTCTTCTGCAGGACTACTTACTTTTTTTTTAGCTGGTGCCTTAGCAACAGTTTCAGTTTTAGCGACAGCTTTAGTAGCTACTTTTTTAGCCGGAGCTTTGGCAGCCGTTTCAGTTTTAGCGACAGCTTTAGTCGCTGCTTTTTTAGCCGGAGCCTTGGCAGCTGTTTCAGTTTTAGCGGCAACTTTAGTGGCTACTTTTTTAGCTGGTGCTTTAGTCGCCGTTGTTTTAGCAGCTGCTTTAGTCGCGGTTTTTTTAGCAGGTGCTTTTACAGCTGTTTCTGTTTTAGCGGCTGCTTTGGTTGCTGCTTTTTTAGCTGGGGCTTTAGTCGCCGTTGTTTTAGCAGCTGCTTTAGTTGCGGCTTTTTTTGCAGGAGCTTTTACAGCTGTTTCAGTTTTTGCGGCAGCTTTGGTTGCTGTTTTTTTAGCTGGGGCTTTAGTCGCCGTTGTTTTAGTGGCTGCTTTAGTCGCAGCTTTTTTTGCAGGAGCTTTTACGGCTGTTTCTGTTTTAGCGACAGCTTTGCTAGCCGCTTTTTTTGCAGGTGCTTTGGTCGCTGCTGTTTTAGTAGTAGCTTTAGTAGCTACTTTTTTAGCAGGGGTAGCTGCTGCTACTGCCTCTTGTTTTTACATTTAGTATCTTTTGTTTCAGTTAGATCGTTGTTTTKGGTCTACCTTTTTA
>NZ_AYSV01000074.1 GCF_000506865.1 Pelistega indica | reverse complement strand
TCAGTGCGTGCTTCAGCGACACATTTTTTAATTGCTCTGCTAAATTAAGCAGTCCTGCTTTATGTTTAATCACATTATTGGTAGTATGTAACATGAGAGTTTCCTTTTGTTTGTTTAAAAGATTCGCACCTCTTATTCAAACGGGAAACTCTCTTTTTTGCAACTCATTTGTCAGATTTGGTCTGAACTTCTACATTTTACACACTTTATTTTGTGTAATCCTTCCTCAATTACCGGATAAATTATACTTGTTTTTATCTAATCCTAGACTATTAGCCGTAGTAATATAACTCCGGCTAGTCTGCTATATGTTTCAACGCATTTACTTCACTTTACTCTCTAATAATTCCCAACGCTCAAATAGTGACATTAGCTGTTCTTCTACTTCACTAATAGCTGATTGAACCTCCAATAATTGAGCGTTGCCGGATTGGTAGAGTTCTGGGGAAGAGAGTTTTTCAGTGAGTTCGGCTTGTTTCGCCTCTAATACAGAAATTTTTTCTGGAATATTCTCTAGTTCTTTGGCTTCCCACGGACTAAGTTTTGACTTACTAGAACTTTTATTACGCTCTGTTTTCTCATTTGGAGTCGTATTGACCAATTTTGTTGCATTGGCATTATCTGAAGATGGTGTTGGTGACGTTAATACAGTACTGTCTATATTACGAGGGCGTTGTTGTAACCAATCTTCATATCCACCCACATAGTCCCGCCATTTACCATTTCCCTCATACGCGATTGTTTGGGTAATGACATTGTCTAAAAAGCTACGATCATGACTAACTAATAATACTGTCCCATCAAAGTTTTGGAGTAACTCTTCAAGTAATTCCAATGTTTCAATATCTAAGTCATTAGTGGGTTCATCCATGACTAAAACATTGGCAGGTCGAGCAAAAAGGCGTGCTAATAGCAAACGTGCTCTTTCACCACCAGAAAGGCTACTCACGGGTGACTGTGCACGAGCAGGAGAGAACAAAAAATCACCAAGGTAACTCATGACATGTTTGCGAGTTTGACCGATTTCAATCCATTCACTACCTGGATTAATGACATCTGTCAGAGGTGCATTTTCATCTAATTGCTCACGCATTTGATCAAAATAGGCAATGTTTAAATTTGTACCTAATTTAACGTCACCTTCATTTGGCTTAATTTCACCTAGAATAATTTTTAATAGTGTAGTTTTACCAGCACCATTGGGTCCTATAAGCCCAATTCTATCTCCACGCATAATAGTAGTAGAGTAGTGGCTGATGATGACTTTGTCGCCAAACGAATGACTAATATCGTTGAGCTCAGCAACCAGTTTACCTGAACGCTCACCAGTATCAATAGCAAAGTTCACATTGCCGATACGTTCTCTACGAGCAGCACGTTCTTTTCGTAATGATTCTAGGCGTTTGACACGTCCTTCATTTCGTGTGCGTCTTGCTTCAACACCTTTGCGAATCCACACTTCTTCTTGTGCAAGAAATTTATCAAAGCGTTCATTTTGTAGCTGCTCAGCAGCTAACCAAGCAGCTTTTTGGGTTTGCCATTGTGAAAAATTACCAGGGAAACTATGCAATATACCACGATCAAGTTCTACAATTCTGGTGGTTACTTCATCTAGAAAGAGTCTATCATGAGTGATAATGAGGCAGGCACAAGAGCTATTGTTGATTAACTCTTCTAGCCATAAAATACCCTCAAAGTCTAAGTGATTGGTGGGTTCGTCAAGTAATAATAAATCAGGGTTTTGTAATATGGCTTGCGCGAGAGCAATACGCTTACGAGTTCCTCCTGATAAGCCCGTGGTTAGATTGTTACCTTGTAGCTTGAGTTTATCCATCATTGCTTGTGCACGAGCGGGTCTTCCCCAGTCTTCTTTTTCAAGATAATCACTTACTAGATTTTCAAAAATAGTTTTGTTTTCATCTAGCTCAGGCTCTTGAATAACAGTTATCACATGGAGTGAACTGATGCGGGCGACTTCTCCATCATCTGCCTGGATGCGACCATCAATAATTTTGAGTAAAGAGGATTTACCCGCACCATTGCGTCCAATTAAACCAATGCGTTCGCCAGCTTGTATGCTGAAATTAGCATGGTCTAGTAAGGCATGGTGTCCAAAGGCCAATTGAATATTGCTTAGAGTAACGAGAGTTTGTTCTGCCATGATAAATTATTTTTGTAATGCCTTAAGTAGTTTTTGACCCGCTCTACCATCTACCGGCATTCCTAGGCGTGCTTGCTCCTGTTTAATAGCTTCTTTGGTTTTTCCTCCGAGTAAGCCATCTACTTCACCAATGTTATATCCTTTATCAATTAGCCGCTGCTGTAGGACTTTGCGCTCTTCTCGAGAAAGACCTAAATCATCAGTAGGCCAAGGGGTAACAAAAGGTTTTTGACCTTTGATGCGATCTGCTAAATGAGCGATAGCTAAGGCATAGCTTTCAGCGGCATTGTAGCTATAGATAACATCAAAATTTTTGAATACAAGAAATGTTGGTCCTTGGCGTCCAGCAGGCATTAATAAGCCAGCTTTTTGGTTAGCATTCACTGTGTCGGTTAGAGGAGAGCCATCCACACGTGTTACGCCTATGCTTTGCCAATAACTGATTGGTTTTTTGTTAGTTCGGCTTTCACCAGCACCAGTGATGTTGGTAGAGAGTTTGACTTCAAACCCCCAAGGCTGCCCGGTCACCCAACCATTTTTCTTCAAATAATTGGCTGTTGAACCTAAAGCATCTACCGAGTTATCAATTAAATCACGGCGTCCATCATTGTCAAAGTCTACGGCTAAACGCTCAAACGTAGTTGGCATAAATTGAGTATGACCAAAGGCACCGGCCCAAGAGCCGTTTAAACGATCAGCAGCAATATCGCCCGACTGGATAATTCTTAATGTAGCAAAGAATTCTTTGCGGAAAAATTCTTGGCGTCTTCCCATGCAGCTTAATGTGCCAAGTGCATTTACAAGAGAATATTTTCCTTGATTTTTACCAAAATTACTTTCAACGCCCCAGACTGCGACCACTACGGCTGGATCTATGCCATACTGTTGGGCAATCCGATTAAGGGTTTTTTGGTGGGTAAGCATTTGTGCTCGCCCATCAGCGACACGCTCCTCATCGACCAAAGACATTATGTAGTCCCAAATAGGTGTACGGAACTCTGGTTGATAATTAAGTTTTTCGTAGTAAAGAGGTATCTGGTACTAAATGGCGAGTATTTTCTCTAAAAGTATTGCTAGATACACCTGATCGTATCGCTTGACTCTCAAGTCCTGCTAAACATTGTTGAAATTGGGCATCTTGGGCAAAAACCACTTGAGTTAGCAATGTAGAAAATCCAGAGATTAATAGCGTATTTAAGAATTTCATTGTTCAAAGAAATCAGTAGTAATAAGTAATTCTATCTATTTTAATAGTTTTCATTCGTGGTTATTCTAAAAAAGAATAGAATATGAGATTAATTTTAGCTATCTGTTTCAAATAACGGATAAAATGACGAGTTAACGATAAAGAATTTTTTTGAAGGCTTTTAATAATGAATAGACCACAAACGAAGTTAAAAAATTTAGTATTTGCACTTTCGTTTTCCTTAATGACAGGTTGTGTTTATGCTGATAAAGCAGTAGATGTTGATTCTATCCACAATCCTCAAGCTTCGTCTGTTGTACTTACAAAAGCGGATGCAAAATCAATAGAGAATAATTCTACGGGTAAAAATCAAGATTTCCCACCACTGAAGCCAGAGATTAACTTTGCACGTGCTTCAGTCATTGTTGCTAATGTGCTAACCAGATTTGAATATGACAAAAGACCTCTTGACGTCAAAATGGGTCATGAGGTTTATGATGCTTATTTTAAGGCGCTAGATCCTCAAAAAATGTTTTTTACCTCACAGGATTTAGAGTATTTTAAACCGGGTCAGTCTTTAATTAATCGTTTGCTCTTAGAGGGTGATCTGCGTTTTGCCTTTGATGTTTATAGTCGTTATCGTGAAGTTGCTGATAAACGATATAAATATGCAATTGGGTTATTAGATAAACCGTTTGATTTTACGGTTCAGGAAGAGTTTAATGTAGATCGTCGTAAAACAGCACAATGGCCTAAGACTGATGATGAAGCAAATGATTTATGGCGTCGCCGGGTGAAAAATGATTTCTTACGTCTGAAACTAGCTAATATGGATGACGATAAGATTCGTGAAACATTGCGTAAACGTTATACCAATAATAGAAACCAAATCGTTCGTATGAAAAGTGAAGATGTCGCAGAGATGTTTTTAAATGCTTATACGGATAGTACGGATCCACATACAAGTTATTACAGTCCAACCTCTGCTAAGAATTTTGATGTTCAATTGAGTTTATCAGTAGAGGGTATTGGTGCTGTTTTACAAAAACGTGATGAGTATGGACAAATTCGTGAGGTTGTTGCTGGAGGTCCTGCGGCACGAGGAGGACAGTTGCAACCTGGTGATCGTATTGTAGCGGTGGGTCAAGGTGAAAACGGGCCTATGGAGGATGTCGTTGATCTGCGATTAGATGATATTGTTAAAAAAATTCGTGGTAAGCGAGGTAGCGTAGTTCGTATCGAAGTGATTCCTGCTGACGGTGGGTTAGATGGTAAACATAGAACAATTCGAATTGTTCGTGAAAAAGTTACGATGGAAGACCAAGCTGCGCGCTCAAAAATTTACGAAACTAATGTTGACAATGTTAAACGTAAGATAGGTATTATCACTGTTCCCTCGTTTTATGAGGACTTTGAGGGTAGATCTAAGGGGATCTCAGATTATAAAAGCGTTACTCGTGATGTAAATAAGATTCTTGAAGATTATCATAAACAAAATGTTGAAGCGGTTGTACTCGACCTGCGTGGTAATGGCGGCGGTTCTTTAAATGAAGCAGCTAATTTAAGTGGATTATTTTTAGGCCATCATCAAAATGTTGTACAGGTACGTTCAGCAGATGGTAGTGTTTCAAACGTGGATAGCCAAGTTGAGAAGATCTGGGATAAACCAGTGGTTGTAATTGTTAATCGTATCTCTGCTTCAGCGTCAGAAATTTTTGCCGCAGCAATACAAGATTATGGCCGTGGTCTTGTTGTCGGTGATCCAACATGGGGTAAAGGAACTGTTCAGACGTTCCGTCCATTATCAGATTTCTTAAAAAAACCGGAAGCAGGTGAGTCTCTAGGTGCATTGAAATGGACTATTCAGAAATTTTTCCGTGTTAATGGTAGTTCAACTCAAGTAAAAGGGGTTACACCAGATATCCAATTCCCGTCTGGATTTGATCCAAAAGAACTGGGTGAATCAAGTTATGATAATGCTATGCCGTGGACAAAAATTGAAAAAGCAGAATACAAACCAGCTGGCTGGTTAAGTACTCAGCTAAAAGAGTTAGCTTCAAAGCATGAAAAACGAGTGAAAGCATCAGATAGTTGGCAGTTAATGACCGATGAGACTGACTATGCGTTAAAACTTTCTCAACGTAAAACTTATTCTTTAAACTTAAAACAACGTGAAAATGAACGTAAAAAAATGAACGAAACATATCAAGATTTCGAGAAGCGTCGTAAAGCGTTGGGTGAGAGTGATTTGGCTACATTCAAATTAGATGATGGTTTAGCTATGGGTGAGGGCAATCTCAAAGAAGAATTGGAAGATGAGAAAAAGCGCAAAGAAAATCTTGATACGATTGCCAAAGAGTCTGCCAATATTGCCGCTGACTTAGTTAGCTTACAGCAAAAATAAGGAATGGTGGCTAAGGCTCTGTTATTTGGATCTAATGGGCAATTAGGGAAGACTTTAATTGCTCACTATCAAGAACAGTCAAGTGAATATTCACTTGACTGTTTGCGTTTGGACAAACCCTTAATTAATTATCCTGGACCCTCTGTTACTGATGGTCTGAATATTGCTGATTTAGCACAATTATGCCAAGTATTAAATCAACATCAGCCATCGTTGATTATCAATGCAGCGGCATATACTAATGTAGATAAGGCTGAAATAGATCGTGAGAAGGCCAACGTAGTGAATGCAGAAGCTGTGAAAGTGATGGCAGAGTGGGCAGCACAGAATCATGCCAGGCTCTGTCATTTTTCGACAGATTATGTGATGTCAGGTCTATCTAGAGAGCCGCTGATAGAAAGTTACCCCCATCAGCCCATGAATTATTATGGGTACACTAAATCCTTAGCTGAACAGTATATCCAACAAAGTGGCTGTGAGTTTTTAATTATTCGAACTAGTTGGTTATACAGTCAATATTCTCCTAACTTTGTTTTAACGATGGCTCATCTTTTACGTTACAAGCAACATGTTTTTGTGGTAGATGATCAATGGGGTGTACCAACGAGTGCGACATTTGTAAGTAGATATACCTTACAGTTATTACAGGCACAGCAACAAGGCATTTATCATGTCGTACCGAGTGGTTATACGTCATGGTATGAGTTTGCTTTAAAGATTAGATTGATGATGTCTAAACAATATCCGGAGCTAACATTAGCGAGTATAGAGCCTATTTCTAGTCGTGATTATGCTAAGTTACAGCAAGAAAAATATCAGGTCGCTGAACGTCCACGGTATGCTATTTTGAGTAATACAAAATTGGCCACGCTATTGGCAAAAAAAATACCTGATTGGACGTTAGCATTCGAGAATGAGTTACGATTGTTCAAGTTGTTTTAAAAAGAAAATATCACTTGAATTAATGAATGATTTAAATAAGGTATGTGATAGGTCTG
>NZ_AYSV01000073.1 GCF_000506865.1 Pelistega indica | reverse complement strand
TCAGTGTACGGAACCGACGGCGACCCGTCAGACCATCCGACATAAAATCAATTGACCAACTGCTTCGTGCCATGACCGGTTGCGTCAATGGCATCGGATGCCTTGCCGGTAAACGCTGTTTGCGTTTGCTTCGTAGCTGTAATCGAAGCTGATGATAGACGCGTTGTACGCGTTTATGATTCCATGTATGACCTAAGGCGCGTAAGCGGTACAAAACACTTCACCAAAGCCCCAGCGAGGATGACGTTCGGTGAGCCTAAGCAAGACCTCTTCAACGAAACTATCGTCAACTTGGCGTTTACGGTAGTAATAAGCCGTGCGGCTAATACCGACTGCTTGGCAGCTTTTAACGATACTCACTTGATGCCTTGCCTGTAGGTCACGAGCCCAAGCCTTACGTGTTTCTACAGGCACTAGAGCTTTTTTATAATCTCCTCCTGCATACGGGCCATCAAACTCAACTCAGCGTACATCTTCTTAAGCCGCTCGTGCTCTTGCTCAATCTGCTTAAGGCGCTTCAGCTCCGACGCTTCTAGGCCATCATACTTGGAACGCCACTTGTAAAAGGTGGAAACAGCAATACCTTCTTGGCGACATAGTTCAGCGATAGGCTCGCCGGCCTCTGCTCGCTTTAATAAAGCAATGATCTGCTCTTCACGCTTACGTTTGCTCATTGTAAAACTCCTAATTATCAATTAAATTTTAAAGGAAATTTCTACATTTGAGCTGTATTAATTTAGGGGGTGGCTACCAAATCATGTTAATATGATGTTTATCAGATATAAAACTTTTTGATTTCTGTTTGAGGGCGTTTAATGGTTGATATTGAAGAGTACATGAGAAAAAATCCGTTCAGCACAAAGGATAAAAAATCTAAGCTGTTCCAGTTTGAAAAAGAAATAAAGGGGCTAAGGGAGGCTGGGGCAACTTACGCCTATATCCAAAAATTTTTAGCTGAACATGAAATAAACAGTAGTATCGTAAACATTCGACAATTTTTAATTAGGACAGATAATTTAGAACATAAACAATCCACTCAAGACAAAATAAATAATAAACCAATAAAAACTAATACTGAAAAAACGGAGACGGATAATTCACCAAAAGAACACCCTAAAAGTGATTATAAAGCCCCTAGTTGGTCTCACCCTAATGTAAAATTGGAAAATTTGATTTAAAAAACTTATAGTATTGGTTTTTTTAAGTGACAGGCTTCATCATAATATTTTCTAATATATAAGGAATACCATTCCATCATTTCAATTCGAGCAGGCATATATTCGGTACGGTGATAGGCTCTTCTGACTGAATTCCTTTCTATATGTCCTAGTTGACGTTCAATAATGTCGGGGGAGAAATTGCTTTTTTCATTCAAAATGTCTGTTGCTAGAGAACGGAAGCCATGCGGCGTAGCTATTCCATGATAGCCCATTCTACCCATTAAATAAGACAAGGCATTTTCAGACATATATTTAGTACTGTCATAGCAATTATAAAAAATATACCCTGTTTCCTGTTTGTCTAGTGTTCTAAGCTCTCGGAATAGTGATAATACCCAATCTGAAAGAGGAACAATCAAAGACATTGCTCCTCCTTTAAATTTTTCAGCAGGGATAGTCCATGTCTTTTGGTCAAAATCTATTTCTTTCCATTCAACTTGACGTAAAGAGCCAACTCGAACAAAAGTAAGAATAGTGATGAGCATAGCTATTTTTGTTTGTGCTCTAGCATTGACCGTGATTAATCGTTTAAAAAACTCTGTTAGCTCATCTTCTCGCAAAGCTAACTGATGTTTAGTAGGAGGAATAACGACAATCCCAGTTAACGATAAGATAGGGTTGATAGATAAAGCACCAATTTGAACGGCATAATTCATAATGGCATTAATTCGTTGTAATGTTCGCCTAGTTGTATCACCTAGCCCTTTATTAGATAAATCATTTAACAGATTCATTACTGTAGGTGGCGTAATTTTTTCAATAGGTATATGACCTAAAGCAGGAATAATAAGGCGTTTAATTTGATGTTGAAGATCATGAGCATATTTTTCACTTAGTCGTTTAGAGCGCATCTCAAACCATAACCAACAGTATTTTTCGAAAGTATTTTGCTCTTGTGCTTGTTGTGCTTGTTTTTTTTCTTTTTTCTCTAGGGCTGGATCTTTACCTTCTGTTTTCATGAGTATTGCTTTTTAGTGAAGGATTCTAGCTTCTTTGAGTGAAATATCTGGATATATACCAATAGATAGCGTTTTTGGGGTTTTGTTTATTCGGTAATGATATTGCCAACTCGCACCACCATTACTTCGAATGTTCAAACATAACCCTTTACCATCAAATAATTTTTTTGGGGTTTTTGTTTGAATTGCATTATTAATTTCTTGTTTAATTAAATAAGTATTTAGTTTCATTGTTTAATTTTTATTTATGAAAATAATTCATGTTAAAATAGATTTTTGGCTAAAATTAATCTACCCCCGAGCCATACATAGAGAAAAAACCACAAGTTGCCCTAAAAACTCCACAAGTTGGTGGATTCAAAACACAAGTTGGGGGGATAAAAACACAAGTTAGAAATTTTTTATGAAAATAATTCATGTTCAAATGGTTTTTTTCATTTTTACAAAATAAAAATAAAAACAAACTAAATCTGTGTAGGTAAAAATCTAACTTGTGTAGGTAAACCAATGATAATTTACCTACATAATTTAATCAATAGACTTAAATTTAATTAAAGTAAAATAAAGGAAAAGAAAGGAATTTTTATTTTAACTAGTTGTTTTTATTGATATTTTTAAACTATTTTGAATAAAAATAAATTGTTTTGAATTTGTTGATGGTGCCTGAGGCCGGAATCGAACCGGCACGCCTTGCGGCGGGGGATTTTGAGTCCCCTGCGTCTACCAATTTCACCACTCAGGCTTGAGAGGAAAGAAAGTAATTATAATCCTATTTTTTCGAGCTGTCCAAATTTTTTAATATTTTCATGAAAAGCATAAACTATTTTTGACTACTTGCCCCTCTTTATACACTTTATATCTAGCAAAGAAAAGCGTAAAATAATCCCACGATTAAAGATTACAGAATTTACGCTATACACTCATATCATTCATGATTGTCAAAAAACTCCCCTATAAGATTGGCTCTCTATCGCAATTGCTATTACAACTCGCCATCTTGTTTGCCTTTTGGTATGTTGGTTACTTCATCTCTAGTTATTTTAACTTGTCCCTTTCTGCGGGTGTAACAGGCTTATTTCTCATGCTTTTCGCATTATTACTAGGGGTGATGAAATTATCTTGGGTAAGAACTGGAGCACATTGGGCATTAGGGCATTTGGTCCTGCTATTTGTCCCCTGTGTTATTGGTTTAATGAACTATAAAACGTTATTACTCACGGATGGTTGGAAACTTATTATCGCTGTGGTTATTGGTACAGCTACTGTTATGATTGTCACGGGGTACAGTGTGAAATTTGGATTTCTGTGTGAAGAAAAATTAAAAGCCTATCTGAAAAAACAAGGCAGACCATAATGAATACTATCGCTCTTATATGTTTACTGCTAACAATAGTAATTTATTTACTCTGCAAGAAACTCTATGCACGTTATCCTATTCTTGTGTTTACCCCCATTATTCTGATTTCTACCATTATATTTATAGGGTTGGCGATTTTTGATATTTCCTATCACGAGTACATCACCTACAATCAATGGTTAATTTGGCTGTTAGGTCCTATCACTGTTGCTTTTGCGATTCCTATTTATGAATATCGCTATTTAATTTTAAAACATACCATCTCTATTGGTATTGGCGTGGTGCTTGGGATGTTAGTGGGGGTATTGATTGCCTATGGATTTTCACGCTTATTCGGTTTTAATGATGAAATCACCCATAGTCTAATGGCACGTTCTATTTCCACCCCTTTTGCGATTGAATTAGCTAAAAGCACCAAAGGTTCAGCTGAACTGGCCACCGCTTTTACAATGATGACAGGTATCACGGGCGTAGTGATTGGTGATTTTGTCCTCGGATGGATTAAATTGGACTCTCATTTTGCACAAGGGGCGGCATTTGGTAATGCGGCGCATGGATTTGGTTCTGCCAAAGCCATGCAAAGACATCAAGAAGAAGGGGTTATCGCTAGTTTAACGATGGTAGTAGCTGGCTTATTCATGGTCTTAGTAGGACCTTGGCTTATTACGTCCTTAACCACCTAAAGAATAAAGAGGAGAATCGTTTACTGTTTCGGAACAGACTGACGCTTATTTTCTGGGACATAAATCATTCTGCCATCATTTAAGCGATAAGTAATGCCTGCTCGCAATCCCTCTCCCTCACCCATTTCACCATTAGACTCGTAACGTTTAAGCTCTTTGCCCTCTTTTACCATAATTTTCATCGTCTCTTTTCCAGGATTCTCAACTACCACCACATCTTCGTTTGAAAATGGATTTAAGGGATTCTGTGCGATAGTGACCATTAATACACCAATAATCACTAGAAAAAGGTCTATCAGATTGACCACTGATAGCATAGGATCATTATCTTCTTCATCAAGGAATCGCATTATTTATCCCCATGCTGTTGTTCAAATTGGCGTAGATCTTCTAGTAACCAACGACGACGTATATTCAGTATAAAAAAACAAATACTCGCCGCAATTAACGCTAAAATAACCGCGGAGAAAGCTGTCACCATATTTTGTCCCACAGCACTTGCATCGTTTGAACCTAACGCTAATAATGCTGGTCCCATAGGAATCATCGTTGCTATTAAGCCTAACATAGGTGCAGTCCTAGCAATAATTTTCAAGCCTTCAAGCTTTTTCATAATCCACAGCTCTATATCATCACTGCTCTTGATTCCATATTTAGTTGCATAATAGTTTAAAGGTGAAATATAGTTGCTTGACTGACGTTGTAACCACTCAAACAAAAATCCTCCTAACATCCATAACGCATAAATAAGAGCAATAGCAATTAGGAGTAATACAGGGACTAAAAACACCCTTGAAACCTCATATAAATTTGCTTCGATTTGACTAATAAATTCCATGTTTATCACTTTACTAACTGTTGATATCGTTTCTGTTTAAACCATTGTGTTGCCATACCAGCAGCAATCATCAATAACATACCCCATAAGACCCACTTTGACTGCTGCTGTTTTGGGGTCACCACTTCCTGTAATACTTGTCCATGTACTTGTTCAGATGATGTTTGCGGCACAACCTCACTAGAGGAGTTTGGTGAAGTTTGCGTTACCTCAGGTATTGCTCCTTCATTGAATCCCACTCCTTTGGCTATTTGTTCAATAAACGCTTTTGTTTTTGGTGCCCCTATTGTCACGCCATGATTATTTTCTAAGTCGTGCCAACGCTCTACTAACGCCTGTTGCGTTTCTTTACTTGCTTGCCAATAACCTTTACGAATCGCCTCTATCATTTTTTCAATCATTTGTGCTTGTGCCGTTGGATTGTGTTGCTCAAACCATTTATTCATATCTAATTGATATTTATCTTGAATATACACATCCATCATTGCCTGCCACTGGTCATCACGTACACTACGCTCATCCATCACTTGCCAGCCAAATAAATTATTATTGACATTTACTATCGCCACGGTACCCGCATATCCCTCCGCTTGCATGGACTTAATCCACTGTGGGTTTAGATAACGTACGCGCATTTCATCACTGAGAAACTGCTCAAGCCCCTTTGTTTTTGGTTGCTGCTGACGCAAATCAGAAATCATTAACTGAGGCGCCTTACCATCAAGATGTTTTATCGCTGATGATAATCCTCCTAAAAACTCAAATGGATGATCTGTCGATAACACACCATGAACATTTGATGATCTAGCCATTACGGCCATATCAGTTCCTTTTAACTGCTCTGCAAATAAATTTTCACTCCCTGCTGATTGACCCCAATGGTCTTTACCAAAACTATATTGAAGGCTCTTTAAAAATTGTTGTGCTAATGCACTATCATCATCCCACTCTGTAGAGTGCATCGCCAAATGTGGAACACCTGTCCCATATTCTCCAGGGGAATTACCAAAAAGACGTCTGCCAGCCATGAGTAATGCCTCTTTTTCAGGCAACCCTTTTTTGATCAATTCAGACGCAATACTTTTTGTATTGTCTGCGACTAAATTATTCTGCTCATCTAAGAGTGATAATTTTTGTATCGCCTCATCCAATAAACGTATATACGAATCAAACTGATCCCGATAGACTCCTGTCACTTGCACAACAACATCAATCCGTGGGCGATTTAATTCTTGCGTTGGAATAATCTCCAATGCTATCAATTTGCCAGCTGGATTCCAAACAGGACGTAAGCCTAATGCATAGAGTATTTGAGACTCTGTAATACCCATATGTCTTATGGCTTCTGATGACCATAAACTGAAGGCTAATTTCTTGGGGTACGCCTGCTGATGAGCATCTCGATAAGAGTTGACTAGTTGAGCAAATGCTTGTTCTGCTGACTCATAAGCTGCTTTTGTCGGAATCTTGGTTGCTTCAAACGCATAGAGATTTTTACCGCTTTCAATATCTGGTTGACGAATAGGATCCCCTCCGTTACCTGCAGGTACAAATTCTCCAGATAAAGCCGACAACAATGACTCTAATTCATGGGTATTTTGCAATCGTTGATAATTTTCTTGTGCTGTAGCGGTAAAAGGGGCTAACTCTGGTGCAACGCTTTCTCCATTAATCATTTTTTCTACCGCTAAATAAGCAGGATGTTGAGTTAGCTTATCAACATTATCGAATAATCGTTCTTCATAATTTAAGTTTAAAGCATTATAAAAACTTTCCCCTAATTGCTGCATCACCATTGTAATTAAATGGGATTTATCTGCTTCTTTTCCAAACGTATGTAACCCAAGCGGTGTAGCAACATTCGCCATCTCATGTAAATGATCATGTAACTGTGCCAGATAGTCTGCGAATTTTGCTTGCATATCTTTTTCTTGCCATTGCATATCATTAGATAGCTTACTGTTTATACTTAAAGTAATAATATTCTGCTTTAATTGCTCTTTGGTCATCCCATCATCTGCTTGCTCATATTGATGGATAAGCTCATGTATATCACGCAATTCCTCATATAACCCAGCAGGAGAAAATGGAGGTGTCTGATGACTAATAGTAATCGCTCGACCGCGACGTTTAGCCTGTATTGCCTCGCCTACATTATCTTGGATATATGGATAAAAAATAGGTAAACCTCCTGCTGTTAACCATGAATAATCTTCGGCAGCAAGTCCTCTATCTTTCCCGGGTAGCCACTCTTGCGTACCATGTGTCCCTAAGTTAATTAAGGTATGTTCATTTTCTTGCAGATAAAGAAAAGCTGCCATATACCAATGGTCAGGAATACTGTGTGTATCATGATAATGTTGTTTATTGTTATGCAAATGTCTTGCCAGTTGTGGTAACACCGTAATATTCCCTATTTGCCAGCGAGGGATCAGAAAATAACGCTTACCCTCCACTTCTCTAATAGCTGGATGGTCTGCTAGACGTCCATTATGAAGTAATTCATTTTTACGATAAGAGGGTAACTGATTAAGCCATTGTTCATATTTATCAACTGGATATAAGGCTACCAATCCTTGTTGTCTTAACTCATCAAGCAATGTTGGTTTATAAATAGCACTTAACAAGCGCTGTGCTGTTTTAATCACATTTTCTTCGCTCAAATTGCCTTCAACGTAATAAGCATGATTTTTTAAGGCTTGTGTAATCGACACAATGCTAGTAGGTACATTTAAATTGGATGCGCCAATATTTTTATCCCCTTCAGGATGATTCCAAAACATAATGGCAATTTTTTTATCCGCATTCTTCAGATGTTTAAGTACTAGCAAGTTTTTCAACTTCGTAATTAAAGCATGCGCCTGTGTCGGAATAAGACGCTCTTTACCTTGTGATGTTGCTGATAGTACGATAGGATCACTCAATCCCCAACTCTCAGGGATAGATAAAAATAACGCTGTGGTATTCGCATTAACTCCACTCGCTGCATTTGCCCATTGAGCCAAGGAACCCTCCCTAAACTTCAACGTTTGTATGACAGGAATATTCATTACTTGAAAATCTTTTTTCAGTTGTTCGCCATTTTGTAGATGCGTCATATTGACCAATACATCTACATTATTCTTGCCAACAATCTCTACCAAGCTTCGCTTTCCGTTCGACCAAAATACAATAGGCATCATATGATGGGCTTCACTACGTGCCACTAACTCATCAATATTCTGTGTCAACATATCCCCAATTACTGAAGAATGCGTTAAAAATCCCACCTTACCAGTCACTGTTAAATGCTGTTGTTTTTGGTAGGATTCATACCACCTGAGGTATTCTTGGATAGAGTAAAAGAGTTGTGGCGCATCAGGATGATAAAAAGCACTATCAGGAACACGCTCTGGCATTACCAACAAATCATTATCAATTTCTTGATTCAGCAACGTTAATTTAAGTAGTTGAAAAAAACGTTGGTAGTTTCTCTCTCCACCTGATTGATATAAAGCCGTTAATACTTTTACGATAGATGTATCCAAACTACTCTCTGGTCGCCCACCACCTATCATTAGATAAGGGTTATTTTGTTCTGTCCGAATTTTTTCCCAAACAGATTTAAACTGTGCACGATCATTAGGTCGAGGAGTATCAAAAATAAGCACGTCATTATTATCTATTGGGACGTTTAATGAAGAATTTTTTTGACCTAGCTGTTGAGACACTAATTTTATCCCTTGTTGCTGGGCTATCTTACTCAAATGCATATATTTTTCTTCCGATACAAACGTAGTATGCAACATATGTACCGTCGGCAATGTCTGCCCTTGAGTCAGGGTATGCCAACATAAGAAAAACACACTAAAAATACCTAATAGCAAGCGTGGTATCTGCATTGTTATTAACACTCCTCTCCAACTCACCATCTAGAATCTTGCTGTAAAGCCAGCAAAATAACGGCGCCCCTCGTCTGCACGACTAAACAAGCTAATATCATCTAGTGCTAAGCGTTTATTAGCGATGTTTTCTATACCTGCTCTAACACTGAGATTTTTATTGATGTCATAATTCACATACCAATGCACTAAGTTATAGGCTGGTTGATTCTTAGTCGTTCTATATTGTGAGCCTATGTGCTCAAATCGAACACTCGTACTTAACCCATCAAGAGGTTTCCATGTCACCATCGCATTCGCACGATGGCGAGAACGGTCACTCAACGGTTCTGATAAGGTCTTATTTTTAGCACTCAAGTAAGTATAGTTTGCTTCCGCTTCCCACGTTTCTGAGAATTTATACCCTAGCGTGAATTCTGCACCTTGCAATACCGCTTTATTCACATTTTCGTAGGCAAGACATACCCTTCCTGCCACATCACATTGTTTTTGGCGAGTTGTTTCGATAAGATTATTAACATCATTTCTAAACAGCGTTACCCCTGCAGAGAATTGGTTATCATCATAGGCTGCTCCTAGTTCATACGAGACGGTTGTTTCGGGTTTTAACTCTGGATTGCCACGAATAATACCTCGCCCTCCCATCGCTGCTCTGGACTCATATTCTGCCGATAACTGTTTTAGTGTAGGTGCTTTAAAACCTTTACCAACCCCAGCTTTAATCGTCCATACCTCATTTGGCCTATAGGTAAGGTAGGCTCTAGGACTAAATTCCCAGCCAAAATCTTCATGTCTGTCTGCTCGTACACCTATTACTGCATCCCATTTATCATTGATGAACAACTCATCTTGTAAAAATACCGCATAGTGATTTTGAGCCTTATGCTTTTTCTTATTGATAGTTGGATCATCCAGTGATTCACGTCTGTATTCAGCCCCTGCCGTTACATAATGATGATTGCCTAATCTAAAACTAGCTTTACCATCAATCACACTATCTCTAAACTTATTAGGACCTCCAGCATCTTTATCATCAGTTCGATGAGCGAGACGTTTTAACTCCGTCTGATATACACGCAACATCGTATCCCCCCAACTCCAAGTACCTTGATGAGAAAGAGAATAGCGACGACGCTGCACATCATGCGTTAAATGATAATCAGGCGATTTGACTAATATGGGTTTACTCGGTTTTCCCGGCTTAGATCCTGAACTAGGCAACTTAGACACTGACCCCTCTCGATAGCTTTCTTGTTCTTCATTATTCATATCTATTGATGCATCAATTCTTTGTTGTGCGTCAGGAGTCCATGTGAGACCTATATGTCCTGTTTTAGCTTGTTGTTTATCCAAGGCATAAAATGGTTTTTCCACCTCTTTTAATGGTTCACGATAGCGGTACTCTCCCCAAAGGTTTAAACCTAAAGTATCCTTAACCAATGGTCCGCCAAGATAAAAACCCGTTTTAAATTGATCACCACCTAAACCATGATCATTCCATACGCCATAACTACTTAGTGATCCTTCCCATTTATCTGTTGCCGTCCTTGTAATCATATTGACTACACCACCTAATGCTTCTGAACCGTATAAAGAAGACATTGGGCCACGCACTATTTCGACACGCTCTAACGCTTCTGTTGGCACCCAACCTAACTCAAAATCCGAGTGCGCAATTGCTGAAGCAGAATTATTAATTCGTTCGCCATTAATCAGAATTAAGGTATGATCTGAATTCATCCCTCGAATACTAATGCCTTGCCTACCATTGCCTAAACTCTCTAGTGACACCCCCACACTGGCATCAACTGCCTTTGCTAAATCATTCACAGGTTGTTGTTGTAATTTTTTCTGCGTAATCACAGAAATACTGGCTGGCGCATCTACTAATGCACGTTCTGACGAAGTAGCTGTTACAACGATATTTTCTAATGTAGGAACATCTTGTTCTTGTAATTCTTGGTTCGATAATTGAGTTACTGCTAAAGCCGTTTGTGTGAGTAAGGCACTAATAATTGCAGAATATAAAAGACTTTTTTCCATTTTTCCCCGTTCAAAATATGTTATGTTATAACATAACATTTATTTCGTAAAGCAAAAAAGGGAAATAAATAGACGTTTTTGCTTAATTTATTTAACAATTCAATTAAGACAATGTTACTTAAATCCCTCTTTTTCAATGTCGTTTTTATCGACTATTTCTATTAATCAAAAGTGAAAATAGCGCCTACACTAGCACCAAGCCCTCCTCTACTATCTGCACTAAAAGCCCCTTTCCAGACAATTTTCCCTGTACTGCTCATTCTAGAAATTCCCAATGCATAGCCCGTTTCCCCACGATAAACAGCAGTACCAATCATCATTCCTGTTTGCTCTGGCTTCCATGCTTGCGGAAGGCTTGCGACTGCCATGGCTGAGGCAATACCTGCTTGTGATTGTTTCTTCACAGAGCGTAAGCTAGAGCTTAAATCTGCTGTTTTGCGATCTAATCCATCCAATCGTTTGGTATGCTCTATTTGATTTGCATTCACATGACCTAAAGCACTGGCGACATCATGATGTGTCATCGTTTTACCTGTCTTGGCATCTGTCACTTGAATGTTTGGAGCCGTTACGACACCATTTGGTAAGGCTTTTGAGCCTCCTCCAAGAATAGTAGCAACGCTCTTAGCCGTATTATCTGTTTTGGTATCCAATCCATCTAAACGAGCGGTATGTACGACTTGATTCGCATTCACATGCTCAAATGCACTACCCATATTGTTATGGGTAATTGTTTTACCTGTTTTTGCATCAGTGATATTGATGTTAGGAACCGTTAAGCGTCCCTCTTTAGTAACTGTAACCCCAGCACCAAAATTTTTAGCTACATCTGAGGCTAAATCAAATACTTGTCCGCCTGTGACGGCGTCTTTAGAACCAGACGTAATAGCCCCTTTACCAACATTACCGATAACATTACCACCCATATCAATTTTGGCAGAGGATAATACCGTAATACCTTTACCTACCGTTACCACACCATCAAACACAGGGTTATCAGACAGGTTTAAACTAATCACACCACCGTTAGCGACTGTGCTGATATTTTTATCGCCTTTGATAGTCACTTTATCCCCTAATTGACGATTAAAGTTTCCTGTATCACCAGCAAAGTTTAAGCCTTTAGCGATAGTAGTTTCGTTAGCAAAAATACGATTGTCTTGCTCTGCATCTTTTACATCAATACGAGCAATCGCTTGGTCGTGACCATCTAAACGATTATCATGTTCGACATCTTTTGCTTTTAGACCTGAAATATCGGTCGCATTTTGGGTAATTTTACTATCTTGAGAAGCATTTTGGGCATCTACATAGGTTTTGTCCGCTTTCTTCGCAATCTCAGTATCTTGCTTCACATTTTGTGCGTCTACATAGGTCTTATCAGCTTTCTTACTTAGCTCTGTATCCACATAAGTTTTGTCCGCTTTTGTAGCAATCTCAGTATCTTGCTTCACATTTTGTGCGTCTACATAGGTCTTATCAGCTTTCTTACCTAGCTCTGTATCCACATAAGTTTTGTCCGCTTTTTTTGCAATTTCTACATCTTGATCGTTATTTTTTGTTTCTATAGTCGTTAGACGATTATCTTGGGTCGTATTTTTGGTTTCAATTTCAGTAATACGCGTTTCATTAATAGTTGATGAGTCAGCATCTCCTAATAAAAAAAAACGTTGTGTAATCGTATCCTGTCATATAACTGCCAGACCGATTTGTTCTAGTTTCAATTGGAGTTCTACAACCATCATTATCATATGAGGTAGCAGAAACAACTTAAAAAAATAGATTTATATGTAGGATCTGGTGGTTCATATTCCGCCGCCTGCAAAGGCACGCTAGATACCAGTAAAAATCCTGCGAGTATTTGTTTATATAATGTATTCTTATCGAACTGCATAAAAGTCTCCGATTTTCCTAAAATTGATGAATAAATACTCTCCTGCTATCAAAAAAAAGCTAACGTATTTATTCGATAGCTTTTAACGGCGTTTGAGTATTTTCATTCTAGAAAAACGTCTTATTTCGCTCTATACTTATTCTTTCAAATGTCCGTGAGTATTAATACGTATTACGTGTTTTCTCATATCAATATTCAAGAGGTTTACTAATGACGAATCAACAAGTCGCTGTTTTAGGTGCCGGTATTATGGGGCATGGCATTGCTCAGCTATATGCCATGGCAAATTATCAAGTAGCTCTTTATGATATTTCTCATGATGCCTTAAACAAAGGTATTCATCATATTCAAGAAAGTCTTAAGCACTTTTCTACTATTGGGTTGATAGCTCCAGAAAAAATTTCATCTATTCTGGCTAATATACACCCAACAACATCAATTGAAGAAGCGGTAACTGAGGCGGTTATTATTACCGAAGCTGCCCCTGAAATTCTTTCTCTAAAATATGATTTATTTAAACAAATTGAACAATTTGCAAGTATTGATGCAATCATTGCCTCGAATACATCGTCATTTGCTGTAGAGAAGCTCGCAGAAGGCATTCAACACAAAGAACGCTTTGTGATTACTCATTTTTTTAATCCTGCTCAGATTGTACCGTTGGTTGAAATTCTGGGTAATCATCAAACCCCAAAAGAGGTTCTAGATCGGGTAAAACAGATGATGCAGGCTATCGACAAAGAACCTGTGGTATTGCTAAAAGACAAGCCCGGGTTTATTGCAAATCGTCTCCAAGCGGCTCTTGCTAGAGAAGCCCTTAGTTTGCTTGAAGAAGGAGTTGCCGATGCTCATAGCATTGACACAGCAATTACCGCTGGTCCTGGTTTTAGATGGGCATTTATCGGCCCCTTAGAAACAGCCGACTTTGGGGGCTTAGATACATGGGCAAGAGTGATTGAAAATCTTGCCCCTACATTAAACAAAAGTGAGCATGCCCCTCAATCAATCACTGAGCTAGTTCACAAAGGAGCTCTTGGTGTGAAAACTGGTGCTGGTATTTACTCATATACTCCTGATAGCATTGCTAACAAAACTACGCAACGAGATATAAACTTCTTAAAATTGATGAAATTAAAGCAGAGTATCGAATAATTTAAATCAATATTTTTATCCACTTTTTCCTTTACATACCAAAACTTAACCTTCCCTTAACTACTTAACAAGTATTAACATATAGTTTTAAATAGACATGGTATTATTACCTATATACAGAATGTTTTACTGACGCTGTAAATTTTTTAATTTTTACAAAAGGAAGAAATAATGAGCTTTGATTTAGGACAATTATTCCAGGGCCCAGTACGTGATTTAGTACTTGGTCAAGTAACTAAACAATTTGGCTTATCTAATGATGGCGCTGGTAACCTAGTAAACAAAGGTTTATCAATGGTATTAGGTAGCATGGCTCAAAAAGCAGGCTCAAAAGAGGGTGCTACTGGCTTATTTGATTTGATTAAAAACACAGCCTTCTCTGGCAATGTTAATCCTTTAGACATTATCACTGGCAAATCACAAGCTACAGCAACTGAAGCTGGTAGTTTATTAGAATTAGGCAAAAACTTAATTCCTAGCATTTTCGGCTCTCGTACTGATGCTGTTAGCGCTTACTTAGCAAATAGTGCTAATACAACAAGCGATAAAGCAAAAGGTGTTTTAGGTTTATTAATTCCAACTATTTTTGCTTTCTTTAAAAACAAAATCGCTAGTGGTTTAGGTTTAGGTGGATTTGCTAGTCTATTAGGCGAACAATCTAAATTTGCTGCTAATCACTTAGATACTGAAGCACTAGGTGCATTAGGCTTTGCAAATACATCATTAAACGATGTATTCGGTGGTGTTAATCGTTTAGCTTCTTCATTAGGCACAACAACTGCTGCTGTTGGTGCAACTGCAGCTGGCGTTAGTGCTGCAACTGCGGCAGCGGCTAAATCAGCTACAACAACTGCAACTACATCAGCTGCTAACGCTGCTAAGCCTGTAGTTCAATCTGGTAAATCTGGTGGTGGTCTATGGAAATGGTTAGTTGCTGCTGCTGTTCTATTAGCTGCATTACTAGGTATTAAGAGTTGCTCTAGCGACAAAGAAGTGTCTGCTCCTGTTGAAAACAAACCTGCTGAAACTGCTCCAGCTCCTAAAGCGGAAGAAAAACCTGTAGAAGCTGCTCCGGCCCCTAAAGCTGAAGAAAAACCTGCAGAAGCTGCTCCGGCCCCTAAAGCTGAAGAAAAACCTGCGGAAGCTGCTCCGGCAGCTGCAGCTACTCCAGCTCCTGAAGTTAAAGTTACTGAAGGTCTAGGTGACTTAGGCTGGATGAAATCTGACAAAGATTTAACTGTATCTGGTACAGTTCAAAATGAAGGTATCAAATCTAGTATTCTAGATGCGTTCAAAGGTTTAGCCGCTGGTTTACCAATTGTTGATAATTTAAAAGTTGATCCATCTGTAGGTAAATTCTCATTTGATAACTTTGGTGGTTTAGCTGATATCTTCAAAAACTTCCCAGGTATCAATGGTTCGTTCGCAGATAAAGTATTTAACTTAACTGGTGAAGTGGCTAGTGATGAAGACAAAACTAGCTTAATTGACAAAGTTAAAGCGTTATTAGGTGGTTTATTCTCTATTAATGCTGATGGCGTAAAAGTAAATGCCCCTGCTACAGCTGCTGCTCCTGCTGCTACACCAGCTGAAGAACCAGAAGCCGAAGTAATCGCCGATATGTCAGCTCCTATGTTAGACTTAAACATCGTATTTGATACAGCTAAATCTGACATTAAAGCTCGCTACAACCGTCGTTTAGATGCATTTGCTAAATACTTAATCGACAACAAACGTGGCGGTGAAATCTCTGGCCATACTGATAATGTTGGTGATGCTGCTGCTAATCAAAAACTATCAGAAGAACGTGCTAATGCCGTTCGCAACTACCTAGTTGGAAAAGGCGTACCAGCTGATTCACTTACAGCAGTTGGCTACGGTCAAGACAAACCTGCTTATGACAACAACACAGAAGAAGGTCGCAGCAAAAACCGTCGTATTGAGTTTAACGCTAAATAATCACAAAAAGCTTAAACACATATAACGTTCAAAACGTTGAGGGTGACAGAAATGTCACCCTTTTTGTTTTTGGGGATAAAGTAGCGTTTTCGGCGTGCAGGTTTTCATTATAGCGAATAAGTGACTATTCCTAATCTCCTCCATTGGAAACCTGCACGTCAAAATTAAAAAAGATCTACACCACTAAAGGGGTGACAGCATGTGACCACTTTTGTGTCTTGCGTACTTAGCCACTTCTATTGGTGGTAAAAAAACACCACTATTTTATCTCGTGTCATTATTTTTTCATCTATATCTGTTAATTATCTCGAAAATAAGGGAAAACCCTTATATGTAAATTTATTTACATATAATAATCTTTATGTAAATAAATTTCCGTCTCTGACCATGGCTATTGAAACCACTTTCACTAAAGCACTCACTCAAAAAATACATTTGTTGACAGTACCACAACAAAAGATGGCGACTTATGTATTAGAGAACCCTTTCAAAGTAGCTCTCTACTCTATTGATGAGTTTGCACAGGCTGTTCAAAGCTCAACCGCCAGTGCCAATCGTTTCGCTAAAGCCCTAGGATATGCAGGTTATGCAGCTTTTAGACAAGACCTTATAAAAGGTTTCGAGAGTGTATTAGAGTCCGTTCATCGATTAAAAGAAGAGCGCAAAACAGTCACTTCTATTCAGCAGGTATTTTCTAATGTTTTTAACGAAGTGCAAAATAATCTGGAAACTACGCGTCATCAATTAACCAATGATAGCTGTGAAAAAGCGGTACAAATGATTCTTGCGGCTAGCCGTGTCTATATTCTAGGCTTTGGTTCTAGTGGCTATTTAAGCGGCATTATGGAAAGGCGCTTATTTCCATACAACGATATGGCGGTTTCATTAAGCACCCATGGCGGGATTTCTGAGGCAGCTCGTCGTCTGACTTTTGTCAAAGAAGGTGATTTAATATTAGCGATTTCTTTTCCTCGCTATCTTCTTGATACGATAGAGTTAGCCAAAAAAGCGAAATCGCGAGGAGCAAAAATTCTTGCACTAACCGATAAATTAACCGCTCCTATCGTACCAATTGCTGACTGCGTTCTTTATGGGCAAAGTCAAACACAATATGGACAAAACTCAGAAGCATCCACCCTTGCTCTTATTGAAGGGCTGTTAGCCGCGGTTGATTATGCTTCCGATAGATCCGTCGAGTTAGCCACCGAGATGGCAGAAACGCTAGCCCCTTGGTTAGTTAACCCTAACAATTAGATATAACATGAGTTTTACTATGTCTACAACTACACCTTTACATCAATCCCAACCTGTTATCGATGTCCGTCATTTAAGCGTTGATTTTATTAGCTCTGAAAGAACTGTACACGCTGTCAAAGACTTATCTTTTGCTGTGAACAAAGGTGAGACCCTAGCTATCGTTGGCGAATCTGGTTCTGGTAAATCAGTTACTTCATTATCGCTAATGCGTTTAGTAGAAAATGGGGGCGGCACTATCACTCAAGGTGAAATGCTATTTACTGGACGCAATCAAAAAACAGTAGACTTAGCTAAACTTGATAAAGCCGACTTACGCCGTATCCGCGGTGCAGATATGGCGATGATTTTCCAAGAGCCTATGACTTCTCTTAACCCTGTATTTACAGTTGGTGAACAAATTGCTGAGTCTATCCGCTTGCATCAAGGCTTAAATGCCACACAAGCGATGTCAGAAGCATTACGTATGCTAGATCAAGTACGTATTCCAGAGGCTAAAAATGTTCTTACTCGTTATCCTCACCAGCTTTCTGGAGGTATGCGCCAGCGAGTAATGATTGCGATGGGACTTACCTGTAAACCCTCTTTACTGATCGCTGATGAGCCTACTACTGCCTTAGATGTAACTATTCAAGCACAAATCCTACAACTCATCCGTGAACTACAAAAAGAAATGAATATGGGGGTTATCTTTATTACCCATGATATGGGTGTCGTTGCTGAAGTAGCCGATCGTGTTCTTGTGATGTATAAGGGTGATAAAGTCGAAGAAAATATTTCTCAAGAAGTATTTTCTAATCCACAACATGCTTACACCAAGGCCTTATTATCAGCTGTTCCTCGTCTTGGTAGCATGGTTGGCAAGAAGCTTCCTGAGCGATTTGAATTACTGTCTATGAAAGAGCCTGACTCTATTAACAACGACATTATTCATCCTGCTCTGCAGCCCGATTATGACCACTCTCCTATTCTTCAGGTTAAAGATTTGGTGACTCGTTTTAATATCACTGGTGGTTTTTTCGGAAGAGTCCAAAAACGTGTCCATGCTGTAGAGAAAATTAATTTTGATTTATATCCAAAAGAAACGCTATCACTTGTGGGTGAATCTGGTTGTGGAAAATCAACGACTGGACGGTCTTTACTACAGTTAATTAAAGCAGAAAGCGGCAATATTATTTTTAATGATCAAAATATTAGCCAATTTAATAATGCCCAAATGCAAAAAGTACGCAGAGATATTCAATTTATCTTCCAAGACCCTTATGCCTCTTTAGATCCTCGCCAGACAGTCGGCTATTCAATTATGGAGCCACTATTAGTGCATAACATCGCTAGTGGCAAAGAAGCAGCAGATAGAGTCGCTTGGTTATTAGAAAAAGTAGGCTTATCATCTGATATGGCTCAGCGCTATCCACATGAGTTTTCTGGCGGACAGAGACAACGTGTTTGTATCGCTCGTGCCTTAGCCTTAAATCCTAAGGTTGTTATTGCGGATGAGTCTGTGTCTGCACTAGACGTTTCTATCCAAGCACAAATTATTAATCTGCTCATGGATTTACAACAAGAATTTGGTATCTCTTATCTGTTTATTTCTCATGATATGGCGGTCGTTGAACGCATCAGTCACCGTATTGCGGTAATGTATTTAGGGCAAATCGTGGAAATGGGCTCTCGACAAGCCATTTTTGAGAATCCACAGCATCCCTATACTAAAAAGCTTATTGAAGCTGTGCCGATTGCTGATCCAAGCCGTCGCCACTTAGATAAAAAATTACTCACGGGAGAAATCCCTAGCCCTATTCGTGCTTTAGGTGATGAACCTATCGTCCGTCCTCTCGAACAAGTTGGTGTAGATCATTTTGTTGCGCGCCACCCTGTTGGAATCTATCGTTAACCCTCAGTATTGTTTATCCGCTTAGGAGCATCATATGACAATTACTTCTTTTAAAAAATCACTTCTTGCCTCAGCATTGATGGCGGGTATGGCTTTTGCATCTAATGCCTATGCCGCAAAAGATGCTGTTGTAGCCATTCCATACAGCATTGACTCATTAGATCCATATAACACCAACTCAACATTAAGCCAAGCTATTGGTAAAGGTTGGTATGAAGGTCTTTTCGAGTTCAATAAAGATTTAGAAATTAAACCTCTTCTTGCAACAGGCTATGAAGTAAGCCCTGACGGTCTTGTTTATACATTTAAACTTCGCGAAGGTGTTAAATTTCAAGACGGTACTGATTTCAATGCAGAGGCTGTTAAATTTAACTTTGATCGTGTTTTAGATAAAAATAATGCGCTTGCTCGCTTTAATCAATTTAAAGCTATTAAAACCATTGAAGTCGTTGATCCTTTAACATTAAAAATCACCTTAAATGAGCCATTTTCAGCTTTCATCAATAATCTTGCCCACCCATCTGCAATGATTATTTCACCAGAAGCATTGAAAAAATACGGCAAAGACATCAACCTACATCCAGTAGGAACTGGTCGCTATCAATTCGCCGAATGGAATCCAGGTCAAACAGTGACAATGAAAAAATTTGATGGCTACTGGAACAAAGACGAACCAGCAAAACTTGACTCATTAACTTTCCGTGTCGTTAGTGATAACAATACTCGTGCGGCTGTCATGCAAACTGGTGAAGCACAATTTACTTACCCTGTGCCTTTTGAACAAGTCGATGTTCTTAAAAAAGATGACAAAATTGAGCTTGTTGTAGAGCCATCAATTATCTTGCGCTATATTTCTATGAATACTTTGGTGAAACCATTTGATAATCCTAAAGTACGTCAAGCCATCAACTATGCAATTAACAAAGAGGCCTTAAATAAAGTAGCATTTAATGGTTATGCTGATGCAGCTGCTGGTGTTGTTCCTGAGAAGGTTGAGTATTCATACAAAATCGAGCCATGGAAATATGATGTAGCCAAAGCCAAAGAACTATTAAAAGAAGCAGGCTATCCAAATGGCTTCGAATCAACATTATGGTCTGCTTATAATGACGGCACTTCTGTTAAAGCCATTCAGTTTATCCAACAACAATTACGCCAAGTCGGTATTAAAGTCTCTGTCGAAGCATTAGAAGCAGGGCAACGTGTTCAACGCGTTCAATCGGTTAAAGATCCTAAAGATGCTCAAGTCCGTATGTACTATGCCGGTTGGTCTGCATCAACTGGTGAAGCCAACTGGGCATTAAGTCCATTATTAGCTGGTGATGCTTGGCCTCCTACTTTTAATAACACGGCTTACTATAAAAACGATAAAGTTGACCAAGATTTAGCGGCGGCATTAAAAACTACCGATAAAGCAGAAAAAGCTAAGTTATATGCTGATGCACAGCAACAAATTTGGGCTGATGCACCTTGGGCATTCTTAAACGTAAGTAAAACCGTTGCTGCTCGCAATAAAAAACTAGAAGGCTTCTATGTTATGCCTGACGGTTCTTACTATTTTAAAAATGTTGAATTAAAAGATTAATTCTTTATTAAAAATAGTACGAGGGTAATCTAGCCTTTAGTCACCATAGGGCTAGATTACTTTATCGACCATATCTATAAATGATCGTGAATAATTTATTTATGCCGTTTGCTGTTTTCTGGATAATTTCATGCTGTCATACATAATCAAACGAATTTTAGGAATGATTCCTACACTTTTTATTATCTGTGTAGTGGTCTTTTTATTTGTCCATATCTTACCCGGTGATCCTGCTGTGCTTGCTGCTGGCCCTGAAGCTGATGCTGAGACTGTAGAGCTGGTTCGTAAGAGTTTAGGATTGCATCTACCTTTGCATGAGCAATTTATTCATTACATGGGGAATCTATTTCATGGTGATTTGGGCACATCTCTACGGTCAAAGCGTCCTGTATTAACTGAGATTGCTACTCGCTTTAACCCAACCATGATGTTAACAATTACTAGCATGATTTGGTCAGTTATTTTTGGTTTAACGATTGGTGTAGTTTCTGCTGTATGGCGTAATCGTTGGCCAGATCGCTTGTTTATGACACTAGCCGTCTCAGGTATTTCTTTTCCTGCCTTTGCTTTAGGTATGGTATTAATTCAATATTTTTCGGTGAGTTTAGGCTGGCTACCCTCTGTTGGGGCCAGTTCATGGAAACATTATATTCTTCCTTCAATTACGTTAGGGGCTGGTGTTGCTGCTGTCATGGCTCGTTTTACACGCGCATCTTTTGTTGAAGTGATTAATGAAGATTTTGTAAGAACTGCTCGTGCAAAAGGGCTCTCTGAACCTGTGGTAATTATTAAGCATAGTTTGCGTAATGCACTAATTCCCGTTGTGACTATGATGGGACTACAGTTTGGTTTCCTATTAGGCGGCTCTATTGTAGTAGAGACCGTCTTTGGGTGGCCTGGTATGGGGAGTTTATTGGTAGATGCAGTGTCTGCTCGTGACTATCCTGTTATCCAAGGATTAGTTTTACTTTTTTCTGTCGAATTTATTCTGATTAATTTAATCGTCGATGTTCTCTACGGTGTAATTAATCCAACCATCCGTTATAAATAAATGAGCTGTATCATGACACAAAAAAATTCTTCTACAAAAGATCATATCCGTACACCAACCTCAGAGTTTATTCGGAAATTTAAAAAACAAAAATTGGCTATGCTAGCTGGACTATTTGTTTTGCTATTAGTCATTATTGCTATTGCTGCTCCATGGATTGTTCCTTTTGATCCTGAAAACTATTTCGATTATGATAAGCTCAACTCCCCTCCAACTTGGGAACACTGGATGGGTGTCGATTCTCTTGGCCGTGATATTCTAAGTCGAATTATTATGGGCACTCGAATTTCGCTTGCTGCTGGCTTTATTTCAGTCGCTTTAGGTGCAATTATCGGCACTATTCTCGGACTCCTTGCTGGTTATTATGAAGGTTGGATAGATCGTGTTGTTATGCGTATTTCTGATGTATTACTTGCCTTTCCGGGTATTTTATTGGCTATTGGTGTTATTGCCGTACTTGGTGCTAGCATTATTAATGTCATTATTGCTGTAGCTGTATTTAGTATCCCAGCATTTGCACGTTTAGTACGTGGCAATACTCTTGCCCTCAAAAATATGACCTATGTTGAAGCGGCTCGTAGTATCGGTGCATCAGATTTTTCAATTATATTGAAACATATTTTGCCTGGCACAATTTCACCTATTGTTGTCTATGGGACAATGCGAATTGGTACTTCTATTATTACAGCGGCTTCTTTATCTTTCATTGGTTTAGGTGCTCAGCCACCTACCCCCGAATGGGGAGCAATGTTAAATGAGGCTCGTGCGGATATGGTATTAGCACCTCATGTAGCACTCTTTCCTTCTTTAGCCATTTTCTTGACTGTTTTAGCCTTTAATTTATTAGGTGACGGTCTACGTGACGCCTTAGATCCCAAATTAAAACAATAAATTCTTATGATGAACGTTTTTAATTCAACCATTAACGAATCCACACCACCAACCATTGGTATTCTGCCAAGTGGACCGAATAACCAAATTACTGATATTGCGGGTGTGAGCGTTGGACAGGTAACTTTACAAGAAGGTTCTACATCGTAAACTGGGTTACCGTCATTACACTCATGCAGGTGATATTTTACTGAAAGGT
>NZ_AYSV01000072.1 GCF_000506865.1 Pelistega indica | reverse complement strand
ATCTTGGGGGGTATCTTGAATACTCCTCTCATCATTATCCAAAAAATCAGCATGAATTGGTAAATGAATTAGAAAATAGCTACGTTCATCATCAGTTTCAAAAATAGGTTCCGGAGAACCATTTTCCATCATTACTCGTAAAATTTTCGGAATACCTGTCGACCGACCTTCTGTTAAATCCAATTCTTTCAAAAACTCACCTATCCGACGGTTTCGATATCGGCGACTCACTGCTTTACCTAGTTGTAGTTTATCTAAGCTAATAGACCTATCAGGACCAGGGTAACTCAAAATACTTATTCCTGTCCGTTCTATTCTTACTTCTATCGGTTCACGAATTTCATAGGAACGATGATAAACGGCATTTACCAATGCCTCTTCGATCGCCTCAAATGGGAAGTTGAAAAATCGTTTAGATTCTGCCTGATCTGGTAATTTATGAATTCTTTCTTTCAGATATAGATTTTTGATAAATATTAAAGCATCCTGAACAATACGTCCAACAGGACCTTTAAATACTTTTTCATCAATCTGATTGCCACCAGTACCATCAGGAAAATACACCACTTCGATTTGACTATAGGGAAAAAAGCGTTCTGGCGTACTATTAAAAAACATCAGACCTACATTTTTAGGAAACAATGTTTCAGCTGTACCACCAATGATATTCATCCGTTGTCCTAATTCTATTACTGATAAAGATTTCGCTTCTTTAGCTAAATCACTTTTTATTTCTGTTAAAAACTCACGAATTAAGTGTGGCTCTAAATCATCAAGACTAGAGGCAATCTGCAATCTATCATCAAATGGAACTGAATTGGCAAGACTGATTAATTCTTGCTCATCAGCTCCAGTAGCTACCACTGTACTTGTATGCTTACGAATATAGTAAGCCCAACCTTTATTTTCTTTACCCAAGCTTTTTTTTGCTTTATATGGACGAACTTCACCACCTACAACCCAAAGTACCAGAATTAGTTTACCTTGAATATTATAAGTAGCTGTTAATGTATTGAAACTCGGCTGAATTGCATTTTTTTCTAAACTCACCAATTCTTTTTGAATAACATCAATCTGTTCGGACCGCAATCCAACTGGTGGAAGTTGAGGAATACCATCTTTTTCTTTTACCCCAATTACAATATACCCACCACCTAAATTATAAAAATCATTAGCAAAAGCACAAATTGTATGTAAAATACTTTCAGGATTCCAACCCTCTTTATACTCAATACGCTCACTTTCAATACTATGGTTAGCTAATAAATCATTAATATTAATGGGTAATTGATGCATACAAGTTCCTGTTAATTTTCCATCAATCATACATAGTTTTCAGTATTGATGGGATAGCCGTAGCAACTAGATATTACTCTATTGATAAAGTAATAGTTAATATATCATTTCTTAGATAAATTCGTTTAAATAGAGATAGATATAAATATCCATACCAGTTCATATTGCAGACTAAAAAAAACCTCTTGCCACTACAAGAGGTTTAATCTTTAAATTTATACTTATATCAGTTCAAATTTAAACCAGATTATAAGCCCATATCCCGACAATCAAACCAAAAATAATTCGATACCAGCCAAATGGTTTATATGAATACTTTGCCACAAAGCTTAATAACGCTTTTACCACTAGCAAAGCACTCAAGAATGCCATTACAAAACCAATCACAACGGCTAATAAATTACTCTCAGATAAATAAGAGCCATATTTGTAAAGACTCAATACCGTTGCAGCAATCATTGTCGGCATAGCTAAGAAGAAAGAAAATTCTGTCGCTGTTTTACGGTGAATACCTGCTAACATGCCAGCAATAATTGTTGATCCTGAACGTGATGTCCCCGGTATCATCGCTAAACATTGTGCAAAACCGACAACAAGCGCCTGTTTCACAGAAATATCTTCAATACGTTGTGTTTTATGACTTAAATCATCATCTGTTAGATGGGTATGCTTCGCCATTTCAGGGCGACTTTCTACCCATAACATAATGAGACCACCCACTACTAATGTAATGGCATAAACCATAAACTGACCATCTAATAATTGCTTGATATATTTAATCAGTAAAAGACCTATAATTGCCGCAGGTAAAAAAGCCAATAATAAATTACGGACAAAAAATAAATCACTACGGTTACGTTTAATCGTCCCTACACATACGTCACTAATTTTTTGGCGATAAATCCACATTACCGCTAAAATCGACCCCAATTGGATTACTATTTCATAGACCTTATCTTGACCTGCATCAAAGCCTATCCAGTCACCAACAATCAATAAATGGGCTGTACTTGAAATTGGTAAAAACTCAGTAACACCCTCTACAATACCTAAAAAAGCGGCTTTTAGTAAAAATAAAAAATCAAGCATTTTATATCCAATTAACCGTTAATGGCACTAACTAGATGGGGGAATAATTTGGGGGAGCCTGCAAGAACATTGCCTGTTCTCATCCAACCTTGCTCACCGTCAAAGTCACCAATTAATCCACCTGCTTCTAATACGAGTAGACTACCGGCAGCGACATCCCACGCTTGAAGATTGGCACCACAATAGCCGTCTAGACGACCACTTGCCACATAAGCTAATTCTAATACTGTTGAGCCTAAGCGACGATAAGCATTTACTTTTTTCAATTAAGTGATAAAAACGTGCTTTATCCTCGTCTGAAGAATTATAAGGTAAGCGCCCAGCAATTAATGCATCCTCTAATCGCGTACGATGACTAACACGGATACGACGATCATTTAAAAAAGCCCCTACACCACGAGAAGCTGTAAAAATCTCATTACGGTTAGGATCATAGACTAAACCATGCATAATCTTGCCTCGTTCGGCAACAGCAATAGAAATAGCATAGTCAGGCAGACCATGGATAAAGTTCTTAGTACCATCTAATGGATCAATAATCCATTGAAACTCAGGCTCACTCTTAGTACCCTTGGTAAGACCTGTTTCTTCACCTAAAATTGAATGTTCTGGATAGGCTTCGTGAATAATTTCGATGATGGCATTCTCTGATGCTCGATCAATATCTGTGACAAAGTCATGAGCCCCTTTGCGTGCCACTTGTACTTTTTCTAATTCAAGACTAGCACGATTAATAATATTACCCGCACGACGGGCAGCCTTGGTGGCAATCGTTAGAAACTGATGCATTTTTTTACTATGTTAAAGAGATTAAAGATAGTGCCAATAATACTGTGTCAAGGAATCAATCGTGAATCGAAGAGTCAAAGAATTATGGCTAAATAAGATAAACCATTATTTTAAAGGAGTATGTTCTTATATACTAGTGAAATTAATATTTTTTACTTATTTTTAAGGGTTATTATGCAAGACTATTTTAATCGTACTCGTTTTATTATGGTGGGAACTAGTCATCCAGGTAATGTTGGATCTGCTGCCCGTGCTATTAAAACGATGGGATTTAAAGAACTTGTGTTAGCAGCACCTCAATATCCAGATTTGCATAAACATCCTGATGCTATTGCCCTTGCTAGTGGTGCTGTCGATATTTTAGACACAGCCATTATTTGTAACACCTTAGAGCAAGCTTTAGCTCCTATTACTCTTGCTTTTGGCCTAACCGCACGTTCACGTGATATGGGACCGCCCGTTGTTGATATTCGACAAGCCGCCATTGAAAGTACCCACCACCTTAGTGACAATAGCAATACTCAAATTGCGATTATTCTAGGACCAGAAAGGATTGGGTTAGATAATCAACAGATAAGTCTTTGTCATCGTATCTGTCATATCCCCGCTAATCCAGCCTATAATTCTCTCAATGTTGCCCAGGCATTGCAATTAGCCGCATGGGAATTACGCTATGCTTATTCAAGCCAAGTAAAAGAGTCTACCACTCATGACCATCATCCACTTCTCGCCTCCCATGCAAAAGTAGAAGCATTAATTCAACATTGGCAAGAAGCTCTCGAACATATTGGTTTTCTCAATCCTGCTCATCCCAAAAAGCTGATGCCTCGTATGCGTCACTGGTTCAATCGTAGCCAACTGACTCAAGAAGAAACCGATATGATGCGCGGGGTATGCACACAAATTTTAAAACTACCTTCATCCTTTTCTAATCATCAAGAAAGCGATAACAATAAATAGCTCTATACACAATTAAATCTAGTTAGTTCACTAGTAAATTTTTTCAATCTAAAATATTTTTTGTTGCATAAGCTAAAACCTATTATCACCCCTAAAAAACAACTTAGCAAAAAGCTAAAATACCCTTTAGATGAAACACCTAAAGGGTATTAAGCCTTAATAGTAAATCAAATACACAATTTAATTACACTGTAGCATCCACCGTATTTTTACTAATTCTAGCTGGTACGGGTAATTGGAAATGCTGTTCTTCAAGTGCGATACGTACTTTTTTCATTAACGCTGCATTTACTGTCCAATATACATTAGCTGGCGTCCATAAACGTATAGTGATAACGACGACTGATTCACGATACTCGCTAACATAAATATCTGGTATAGGTTCATCTAGAATAAAATCTTGTTTATCCACTACCTCTTGTAACACTTGAATAGCTTTATTTAAATCATCACCATAACTCACTGTGACCAATATATCCATACGACGATTTTTATTCCGACTATAATTTGTGATAGTACTCCCCCATACAACACTATTAGGGATAGTCACTTGAATACCGTCATACTTGATAATTCGGGTCAAAAATAGACTAATTTCAGATACTACGCCTGAAACATTCGCACTAATAATATCTACACTCTCACCTGTTCTAATGGGTCTTAGCATAATTAACATAATACCTGCCGCAATATTTTGTAGAGTTCCTTGGAGAGCTAAACCAATCGCTAAACCTGCTGCACCTAAAGCCGCAATAAAAGAAGTTGTTTTAATGCCAAACTGAGTGAGTACACCCATAACAACAATAATGCGGATTGTCCAGAGAACAATGGCTTGTATCATAGGAACTGCCGTGTTATCAATAACACTGGACTTCATCGCCATTCGACGGATACCCCTAGCTACCCATTTAGAGATAAACCAACCAATGATAAAAATAATTATTGCTGAAAAGAAATTAAGCACAAAGTCTTCTACTAAAGGAGAATATCTCTCCCACATTTTCACCCAATCCATCAAGATAACCTTTTAAATTTTATGATTCCTATTATTGTAGTTTGTTTTTCTTTTTTTACTATTTCTAATCAATTCTAGTCCACATGAAATAATACTATTCATTACTGTTTTAACTATTGTGCATGTTAAAATTACCACAATGATTAATAGCAAAAACACGATATAACAGCATGTCTGATCAAACTACAGAACAAAATCCTTTTTCAGGGCATACCCCTATGATGCAACAATACTTACGCCTTAAAGCTGAGGTTGGCAACGTATTGTTATTCTATCGTATGGGTGACTTTTATGAAATGTTCTATGATGATGCGATTGATACAGCACGTTTGCTCAATCTAACATTAACCAAACGTGGACAATCTAATGGAGAGCCTATTCCTATGGCAGGTGTACCGGCTCATGCCATGGAACAATATTTAGCCCGTTTAGTCGCTATGGGGAAATCTGTTGCTATTGGTGAGCAAATAGGTGACCCAGCAACAAGCAAAGGACCTGTAGAGCGTAAAATTGTTCGTATTGTGACTCCAGGTACATTAACGGATGAAAATCTTCTTCCCTCTCGTTCCGACAAAACACTTCTCTCTGTATTTAAGCCACATAAAGGTAAACAACCTAAATTTGGTCTTGCATGGTTAAATCTAGCCAGTGGTGAATTTAAAATTTGCGAAACAGATGATGAAAATATTGAATCTGAAATCTTTAGAATTGCTCCTGCTGAAATTATCACGGCTGATTCTTTCAAATTTGAAACAACCTACTCAGCCGCAATGAGCAAAACAGCTGATTGGCATTTTGACTTAAAAGAAGCTACTCATCAGCTCACTCAATTTTTTCAGATTTCCTCATTAAGCTCTTTTGGAATTGAAGAGTTTACTAGTGCAATTTGTGCTGCTGGTGCATTATTACGTTATGTACAACGTACACAAAACCAATCACTCAGCCATATCCATAGTATTACTCAAGAACATAGCTCAGACTATATAATTCTTGATCCTGTTAGTACGCAAAAATCTTGAGCTCACAGAGACATTAAGCGGTGAAACTTCGCCTACGCTTTTTTCTCTATTGGATCATTGCCAAACTCCTATGGGTAGTCGTTTGCTTCGACATTGGTTACATCTCCCTTTGAGAGACAACTTAGTACGTGTTGAAGAAAGATTAAATTTTATTGAACACTTTTTAAGCCCTCGTACCTTAGAATTGCATCCTGACCAAGTATTGCAAACCATACGAGATAAATTAGCTATTTTTCCCGATATTGAGCGTATTAGTACACGTATTGCATTACTTTCTGTCAGACCTCGTGAATTAGCAAGCCTACGCGAAGCGCTTGCTAGCTTACCTGAATTAGCTGAGTTTCTAGTTCACTATATAAACTTAGACACAGAGACTGAATTAATTAACCCTTTATTGACACCAGCCCCTCTATATCCATTACTAGCTAAAAGCTTAGAACAAGAGCCTTCAGTGATGGTACGCGATGGTGGTGTGATTGCCAACGGGTTTGATATGGAGTTAGATGAGCTCAGACTATTAGCGAGTGATAGCGGCGCATTTCTCCTTGAATTAGAAGCACGTGAAAAAGAAAGTACAGGCATTCCCAATCTCCGTGTAGAATACAATCGCGTACATGGCTTTTTTATTGAGGTCACCAAATCGCACATAGATAAAGTCCCTGAACATTATCGTCGTAGACAAACACTTAAGAATGCTGAACGCTATATCACACCAGAATTAAAGTCATGGGAGGATAAAGTTCTTTCCGCAAAAGATCGCGCCTTAAGTAGAGAAAAATTTTTATTTGATCAATTATTACAATCCCTTCAACAATGGGTAACACCATTACAACAATTAGCTAAAACGCTAGCCTTAATTGATGTATATACAAGCTTAGCTCACCACGCTCGTGAATATGAATGGGTGCGCCCTGCTCTCACTGATCATCCTACTATTCATATTGAAAGTGGTCGTCACCCTGTCGTAGAACGTACTATAGAGCGCTTTACACCTAATGATTGCCATATGGATCCGCAGACCCGAATGTTATTAATTACGGGACCAAACATGGGGGGTAAATCAACCTATATGCGTCAAGTAGCGCTGATTGCTTTATTAGCCAGAATGGGAAGTTTTGTCCCTGCCACCTCAGCCTCCATAGGGACTATTGATCGTATTTTTACCCGTATTGGTGCAGCTGATGACCTAGCTGGTGGGCGATCTACCTTTATGATGGAAATGATTGAAGCTTCTGCTATTTTAGCTAATAGTACAGCACATAGTCTTGTTTTAATGGACGAAATTGGTCGTGGTACATCAACCTATGACGGTCTCTCTTTGGCATGGGCAATTGCATGTCGCTTATTAACCCATAATAAAGCACTTACTTTATTTGCTACGCATTACTTTGAAATCACTCAACTACCTGAGCAACTAGACGGTGTAAAAAACGTTCATCTTGCAGCTACTGAAACTTCTACGGGTATTGCTTTTTTACATGAGGTTCAAGCCGGCCCCGCTAGTCGTAGCTATGGTATTCAAGTCGCACAAAAGGCAGGTCTTCCTGCTGCAGTCATCAAACAAGCTAAAAAAGAACTTGAACGATTAGAGGCTAATACCGATCATACACCCACACCGCAGCTAGACTTATTTGTTCAAGCCCAGATTCAAGATGAGGAACAAAATGATAATTTTATGGAATTACAAGCCTTGCGCCAATTCATTAATGAATTAGACCCTGATAATATGAGTCCTCGAGAGGCACTCAATGCTTTATACAAACTTCGCAATCTTTTTGGAGACGACGAAGGTCGTCAATAAGCTATGACAATGATTAATTTAACGGAAAATACAGATTTATTAGGTGGCATTAGTCCAGAGAAATTTATGCAAGAATACTGGCAACGCAAACCAGTACTAATACGTCAAGCATTTAAAAATTTCTCTCTTCCGATCAGCATACCCAATTTAAAAAAACTCGCCAAGCAAGAGAATGTCGAGTCTCGTCTAGTATCCAATTTTAATGGTGAATGGAAGCTAAAAAAAGGACCTATTTCACGATTACCGAAAATGAGTGAAAATGACTGGACACTATTAGTTCAAAGTGTTGACTTACATGATGATAATGTGGCTAATCTAGCTCAATTGTTTCGCTTTGTCCCTGATGCACGTTTTGACGATGTGATGATTAGTCTTGCTTCTAAGGGTGGTGGTGTAGGTCCTCATTTTGACACTTATGATGTATTTCTACTTCAAGGTCATGGACAACGTCGCTGGAGAATCAGCCAACAAAAAGATCAAACGCTTATTCCAAACTTACCTTGCCGTATTCTTGAAAATTTCCAAGTAGAAGAAGAATGGGTACTAGAGCCAGGAGATATGCTCTATTTGCCACCACAATGTGCTCATGACGGTATTGCTGAGACAGAAGACTGTGTGACAATTTCTTTTGGATTCAGAACACTATCGTTTGCTAATATGGTCCGCGGCATTTTTGAAGCCGCTGCCGATCAAGTCAGTGTTAACTCTGGCTTAGGAAGTGGTGTCTATTCCGAACCAGCGATAAAAGGTTTTAAGGTTTCTGGCTACTATCACGACAAGGGTGCTAAAGCGAGCAGTCACCCTGCTGCATTACCTGAAAAAATGATTACAGATGCCCTAAAAGCAGCTGAAAAAATTAAATTCACTGAAGATCTAGCTGTACGTTTTCTTGGCTGTTGGCTAACAGAGCCCAATCAATTAAGTGTATTTGATTTTGCTGAAGAGGAAATAAATATTGAGGACTTACCAGCATCGACCTTAATTAAAACCGATAGAAAAACTCGCATCATTTATCGTGATAAACAATTGTTTATCAATGGGGAAGCTGTCACTATCAAATTAAATAAACTATTAAAACAGTTAGCGGATAATCGTTATATTACGGCTGGTGAAGCTTGTCTATCAGATATGGAAACCTTTGAATTGTTACATCGCTGGATTGATGATGGTTGGCTAGTATTGGCTTAATTTGAATAATAATTGGCTAATTAGCTTACTCTAATACAATCTAATTAAAACCCCGTAAGTAAATTCACTTACGGGGTTTTATATTCGATAAGCAGTATTCAATCGGAATGACTTTATACTTAACTCATTAAATTAAAGTTTTTCTCGTAATACGGAAAGGATTCGACGTGCCGTTTCAGATTGATCAACAGCTCCTTGTGCATTACGCACACTGATAACTGACTGAGCTCCTTCCCCAGTAACATTAATTGTATATGGAACAGCAATCTTATTACCCTTGTCACCAAACAAGCGCGAAATAATATTTGATGACTTACGTTTTTCGCCTGTATCCGTATCTAGATAACGAACAATATAATCCCCTTTACTTGCATCTGAACTATCAATGGTAAAACCAGCACTTGAAAGGGCTTGACCAACTTGGCGATAAGCGCTTTCTTGATTCGCATTCATCCCTAAAGCAACATTATTTCCTACAAAGTCTGCTTTATACGCCTTCTGTGATGCTGTCGAATTAGTTGCTTTCACGGCTTCACGAGCTTTCTCTTTGGGAGCCCCCATAAATGCCATTAAACGAGATAACATAATTGCATTTAACTCTTGCTGCTCTTCTGCTGGTAACCATTTAAATGATGTACCATCTCTATCCATAGATGTTTCTACCATACGCTCATGGCTAATGAAAACTTCTGTTTTGCCATTAACTCTTTCTAGGCGAGTAGTAAAACGCTCGCGCTCACCACTATCAGCCACCATATCAATAATAGAGCCTAAAGCACGACGTAAGAGTCCTCCTGGAATTTTGGCACGGTTCTCAGCCCAATCAGTTTCAACAATACCTGCTGCTGGATTGTCTCTGTTGATAGTAAACCCCTCATTGCCCCAGAAAGCAATGACATCTCGATAGACAACATTGGGATCACGATTAACTTGTAGCCATCGTTTATCACCTTCTCGTAGCACTTGCATCTCACCGTCAGTCGGTAAAACACCACCATTAGCACGTTGTTTTTGAGATTTAGCTAAAGCTTGATTATAAGCTGCTGCTGATGCAGCCCCATCATGTGTTGAATATTGTGGGTTAATCTGTGCAGATGATAAATCTGGCGGCAATGTTAATGGATCACCTCTTACTGTACTTTTATAATCGACTTGTTCTGACTCCATTAAATCATCAATCGTACTACATGCTGATAAAGAAAAACCGACTAATAAAACTGAAGCAATACGTTTCATGGTCATCATACGCATTTATTTATAACCCTTTTTAATTATTGAATCAAACCGGCTTGTTTCAATGCCTGTTCAACTAAAACTCTATTACCTTCTGACATATGAGATAAAGGTAAACGATAACCTAATTGAGATAAACCCATTCGTGCTACAGCATATTTCACTGGAATAGGATTAGCTTCAACAAATAATAAACGATTCAAGGTGGCTAAACGTCCATTTAATTCTCTAACTTTTGCCAAATCTCCTTGAGCTGCTGCTACACATAAATCATGCATCGCTCTTGGTGCAACATTAGCCGTCACCGAAATATTGGCACTACCACCAAGCAAAATTAATGCAGCGGCCGTTGGATCATCACCAGAATATACTTGAAAATGATCTGGCTTATCACGAAGAAGCTCACCTAGACGAGAAATATCACCACTAGCCTCTTTAATCCCCATAATGCCCGGGATTTGTGCAAGACGAATAATCGTCTCATTAGTCATATTAACCGATGTACGACCAGGAACATTATAAAGAATGATAGGTAACGATGTATTTTCGGCAATCGTTTTAAAATGCAAATACATCCCCTCTTGCGTAGGTTTATTATAGTAAGGAACTACTGATAAACCCGCTTGAGCACCTGCTTTTTCAGCATGTTGTGTTAAATAAATGGCTTCTTTTGTAGAATTACCACCAACACCAGCGATGATTGGAATACGACCATTAGCATGAGTCACAGCGACACGAATAAGTTCACCATGTTCCTCAAAATCAACGGTGGGTGACTCACCAGAAGTACCTACCACTACTAAAGCATCTGAACCCTCTTGCACATGCCAATCAATTAATTTTTTGTAAGCCTCAAAATCGATCTCACCATTTTCTAGCATCGGTGTGATTAACGCAGGAATACTGCCTTTAAACTGAGGATAGTCAAAAGCATTTGCTACCATAACTCTAGTCCTAAAATAATAGCCAAAATATAATTATGTTCTAGTTTAAATGAAAATGACCGTTAGCAATAGCAATAAAATGAAAAAAACAAAAGAAAACAGTCAATTTATTGATTCTTCATGTTTCAATCACTAAAGATACCTAATTTTTCGGGATCACCCATACCTAGACGAAGTACCTCTGGCACCTCACCAGTTAAATCAATCACCGTCGTTGGTTGAGCAGAAACAGCACCCGAAACGATTACACCATCTAACTGCCCTTTATAAAGATCAATAAAATCTTCATGATCGGTAAATGGATGTTCTTCATCTTTAGCAATAAACGTAGTTGATAATAAAGGCTCTCCCACCTCTTCAATCAATGCAAGTAAGACTGCATGCTGTGGTACCCTGATACCAATTGTCTTACGTGAAGGATGAGACACACGACGAGGAACCTCTTTACTTGCTTGAAGAATAAATGTCCACGGCCCCGGAGTCGCCAATTTAAGCAATCGATATTGCTGATTGTCTACTTTAGCAAAATGGGCAATTTCTGCTAAATCTCTACATAACAATGTCAATAAATGCTTATCATCCAGCCCCCTAATATGACGCAATTTTTTCGCTGCATCACTATCATCTAAGCGAGCCACTATTGCATAGCTAGAATCTGTTGGGACAGCTACTACTCCACCCTCTTTAATAATAGTCGCTGCTTGATAAATAAAGCGTTGCTGAGGATTGTCTGGGTGAATATCAAATAAAACAGTCATAGTGTCAAAATCAGTAGAATTTTTGAATTTAAATAAACATAATTACTAAAAACTTCTTTATAGTCTAGAAGTTTTTAACAGTATTACATTCTTAATCGATAACCCACGCCAATCTCAGTCAGTAAATAGTTAGGGCGTGACGGTTCATCCTCTAGTTTTTGACGTAAATTTGACATAAAAATACGTACATAATGCTCTTGTGTTTGATGCCCCTTTCCCCATACTTCATTCAAAATTTGCTGGTAAGTCAGTACTCTTTGAGCATTACGTAATAGTACGATTAACAACTTATATTCAATGGGGGTTAAATGTACAATTTCATTATTCTTAATGACTTGACGACAACTCAAATCAACCTCTATATTGCCTATATTTATGATGGCATTATCATTTTCACCATGTTGATAGCGTCGCAATTGGGCATTAATTCTTGCGATTAATTCACCAATGCTAAATGGTTTAATCAAATAATCATCGGCTCCTTGATTTAAGGCATTGATTTTATCTTGCTCATCTACTCGAGCAGATAAAACGACAATTGGCACATTCGACCAAGTACGTACATCACGGATAATATCCACACCATCACCATCAGGTAGACCTAAATCTAAAACGATTAAATCAGGTCTACGTGATGCCGCCTCAATCAGACCTCGCTGACCATTGAGAGCCATAAATGTTTGATACCCTTCATCTTCAAGAACTTTTAGGATAAATCGAGATATATGCTGTTCATCCTCTATAACTAAAATTTTTTTCATTTAAGTATGTTTCTAATTCTTAATCATTGAAAAATAGTTAACACCTATAGAACGCTATCATAATACGCCTTTCTGCGTTATTCAACAAATAATGGTAATTCAATGGTAAAACAAGCACCATGAGGAACGATATTATGCATTGTTAATGTCCCCTCTAATCGTTTGACTAAATCACGGCTTAATGCCAAACCTAAGCCTAAGCCAGTCACTGTGCTTTCTGTATTTATTCGTGTAAATCTTTCAAAAATTTTTTCTTGCATTTGTAAAGGTACCCCCATCCCCTCATCAATAACATTAATGTGATAATGTGATTTATCAGCAATCATTGCTTCGATATAGATTGGTGAGTGTGGAGGTGAATAATTAATAGCATTATTCAATAAATTATTTAAGATTCTTGCCAGTAGTAATTCATCTGTATAGACAAACTGTAATTCCTCGGGAATCTTTACACTAACATGCCGGTTATCCAGAGCAAACTCTAATTGATGTAACAATCCTCCTATCAACTCCTCTAAACTTATCCATTGCTGATTCACAGTTACCCCCCCTGATTGCAATACAGCATAATCCAAAATATTTACAACTAATCGTTGAATTGCTCTACTTTGTTGTTGAATATCTTTTACTAGCTGATATTGTTGTTGCTGATCTGTGACCTTTAACAAGCTATCCGCTAGCGTTGTTAACACGGTTAGAGGCGTCCGAATATCGTGGGATAACGCTGATAATAAAGTACTCCTAAGCTGTTCAGACTCTGCTTTCACCACAGCCTCTTGGGCGATTTTGGCAAAAAAAATTCGCTCTAAAGCCAAAGCTATTTGGGCTACTGCCACATCCAAAAAACGCTGTTGTTCTGGTGCGTTAAAAGAAGTCAAATCTTTAGGATATAAGGCCAATACTCCCAAAACATTTCCTGATGCAATCAATGGTCTATATTGCATTTTATTTGCCGCTAGTGTATGTGTGCCAACACCCGCTTTTTGCTTATTATCATAAACCCATTGAGCTACAATCCAGTCAAATTCTAAAGAAGCTTGAGTATTATTTGCTATTTTTAAACGTCCTTGATGATTTGGGGTAATTATCAATACATTTTGAGCTAAGTATTGTAATAACCATGCTGTTGCATGACTGGCTATTTGATCGGTTTTACGTGAAGCACTTAACCCTTGCGCTAATTGGCTGATTGATTTAGCTTGTTGTTCTCGATATCTCGCTGAATGTACTTGAAAACGTAAATTTACCGCTAGATTATTAATCAATAATGATACAATAATCAAAACACTAAAAGTTAATAGGTATTGTACATCTCTCACCGAAAAAGAAAATTTTGGTTCAACAAAGAAAAAATCAAAACTTAAAACACTAATAAAAACTGCAAAAATACCTGGTAAACGGCCAAATTTCACTGATACAAATACAATTACCAACAGATATAGCATTAACACATTCGCTAAATCAAGCCAATGAGTAATGGTTGCTAAAGAAATAACAACTATACATCCTAAAAATGCCATTAAATAACCATATAAGTTATCTTTAGACCAATAATTGCTACCATTATTTGAGCTCTCAGATCTAACCTCTTGAGATATAGGCTTATCATTCTCAGCTACTTGATTAACTAAAATTAAATCAAGCTTAGCATCTTGATTGGAAAGTTGATTAACCAATGAAGATCCAAAACTCATAATTTTGGGGCGCTGTTGTCCTATAACAATTCTACTTATATTAAATTGGTGTGCATAACTAACTAGCCCCTCAGCAATAGTATTAGCATTAATAATTTGCGTTGTAGCTCCAAGCTCCTCTGCCATTCTTAAAGCGTCTAATACTTTTTTTTTATTTTTTATTTATATAATGGGGAGTTTCAACATAAACCACATGCCATTTTGAATGTAAGCTGCCTGCCAATCTATATGCATGACGTATTAATACCTCATTATTTCCAGTGCTTGTTACTCCAACAAGTAATTGATCAGTTGTATTCCATATAGGCGATATTCGAGCTCTTTTTCGATAATCTCGCATATCTGCATCCACATGTTCCGCTGTTCTTCTTAAGGCCAATTCCCTTAAAGCAATTAAATTCCCTTTACGAAAGAAATTTTTAACCGCTTTTTTTGCTTGATTCGGAAGATAAACTTTTCCACTGTGAAATCTGTTTAATAACTCATTAGCTGACAAGTCTACTAATACAACCTCATTGGCTGAATCAAAAAACCAGTCAGGTACTGTTTCTCTTACCGTGATACCAGTAATTTGATTAACTACATCATTAACACTTTCCAGGTGCTGAACATTAAGAGTAGTATAAACATTGATACCTGCATTAATGAGTTCTTCCACATCTTGCCAGCGTTTTGCATGACGTGAAGTTGGTACATTACTATGTGCCAACTCATCAACTAGTAAAATATCAGGGCGTTGTTCTAAAGCAGCGTCTAAATCAAGCTCCTTAAGATCTTGTCCACGATATTGAATGGTCTTCAGTGGCAATACTGTCAAACCCTCAAGCAAAGCTGCTGTTTCACTACGACCATGAGTTTCAACAACTCCTACTACTACCTTAAGCCCCTTTTCTTGTGCTTGATGAGCAACCATGAGCATATCATATGTTTTACCAACACCAGCTGATGAGCCAAAAAAGATTTTTAGTTTACCTTTTTGGGTTTCAATAAATTCTTGATGTATTTGATCTAGTAATTCATCAGGTGATGGACGACTATCATTCATATCAGCTCCACATTTAGCTTACTTAATCATTGCATCTAACTCTAGGTTAACTCCGAGAACATTTACCGTAGGGTCACCTAACAATCCTATTATAGGAAAAGTAGTATGGTTTTGTATAATTTGTTGCACAATGGTTTGACTCACTCCACGCTCCCTAGCAATACGACCTACTTGCCAAGCAGCTGCCTCAGGAGATATATGTGGATCAAGTCCACTTGCTGAAGCTGTCACAAGATCTAAGGGGATAGGATTATTATTATTTGGGTGACTACTTTTCAAGGCATCCACATTCTCTTGAACATTTTTGACAAGTTCAGGATTCAATGGTCCAAAATTACTACCACCAGACGATTTTGCATCATATCCACTAGCCGAAGGGCGCCCCCAAAGATACTTAGGGGAATCGAACTTTTGTCCTATCAATTCAGATCCTATTATTTTTCCATTCGAATCATAGTACAAACTAGCATTCGCTTTTTCTGGTAACAATACTTGTGAAACAACTGTCATTCCCAAAGGTAAATAAGACCTAAAATAAGACTCAATAAAAAAAACAAATAAAAAGTAGGCTTCAAAAATGAAACTTTAGTCATTACACTCTCTTTGTTAGTTACCGTAATGGCACTATTTGTACTATTAAGAATCGTTGTATTATTCATGATATAACATTCTCCAATCCTAAACTAAATGAAAAACATTTAGAAAAATATCTATAGCTTTAATACAAACAAAAGGAAGTATTACCCCCCCAAAACCATAAATTAAAAAATTAATTCTTAGTAAAGTAGCTGCTTTAGTGGCACGATACCTTACCCCTTTTAAGGCAAGAGGAATTAGACCCACTATAATCAATGCATTAAAAATAATAGCCGATAAAATAGCAGATGAAGGGCTACCTAAATCCATAATATCTAGCACTTTTAATTCTGGATATGTACTAGCAAAAGCTGCAGGAATAATAGCAAAATATTTTGCAATATCATTGGCTAGACTAAACGTCGTTAAAGCACCGCGAGTCATTAACATTTGTTTTCCAATCTGCACTATTTCAATAAGTTTAGTTGGATTTGAGTCTAAATCAACCATATTAGCTGCCTCTTTAGCTGCTTGAGTACCACTATTCATCGCTACGGCAACATCAGCTTGAGCTAAAGCGGGAGCATCATTAGTGCCATCTCCTGTCATTGCTACTAATTTGCCCTGCTCCTGATAACTACGAATGCGCGTCAATTTTTGCTCAGGAGTAGCCTCTGCCATAAAGTCATCTACTCCTGCTTCTGCAGCAATAGCAGCTGCTGTTAACACATTATCACCAGTGATCATTACCGTACTAATACCCATATTGTGCAATTCAGCAAAACGCTCTCTAATACCTGCTTTCACTGTATCCTTTAATTCAACTACACCCAATATTTTTTTTTCTATCGGCAATTACCAACGGTGTACTACCTTGACGCGCAATACTTTCAACATGAAAAGTAATAATTTCAGGGACAATCCCCCACCAAATTTGTAACCCACCGAGAGATTGAATCAAACGCCCCCTTACGGATCTTACGCTCGTCTATATCTATACCACTCATTCTAGTCTGAGCACTAAACTCTATTACAGTAAAATCTTTTGACTCAGTCACTTCATTAGTGAATTTAAATTTTTGCTGAGCCAATTTAACAATACTTCGTCCCTCTGGCGTTTCATCCATGAATGATCCTATTAATGCTGCCTCAGCTAGTTCTTTATCGCTAACATCTGGAGCAGCTATAAATTGCGATGCCTGACGATTTCCGTATGTTATTGTCCCTGTCTTATCTAATAGCAATACATCTACATCCCCCGCTGCTTCAACAGCACGACCAGAAGTAGCCACTACATTAGCTTGCATCATACGGTTCATACCCGCAACACCAATGGCTGAAAGCAAGCCTCCAATTGTGGTAGGTATTAGACAAACTAGTAAAGCCACTAGTATAACTACTGTCACAGGCACACCTGTTCCCGAAGAAAGTACAGCAAACTTAGAGAACGGTAGCAAAGTCACACACACCATCAAAAAAATAAACGTCAATGCAACTAATAAAATAGTTAATGCAATCTCATTAGGCGTTTTCCTACGTTTAGCACCATCAACTAAAGCAATCATTCGATCTAAAAAGCCCTGCCCTTTATCTTGGGTAATCTTTATTATCAAATAATCAGATAAAACTCTTGTACCTCCTGTTACGGCACTGAAGTCTCCCCCACTCTCCCGGATAACAGGAGCAGACTCTCCTGTTATCGCAGACTCATCTACAGAGGCTAGTCCTTCTATTACCTCTCCATCAGCAGGAATCATTTCTCCTGCTTCTACAATGACAATATCACCCTTTTTTAAATCGCTCGCAAGTATCTCTGTGAACGTCTCTTTGTGGACTACACTCTCCAACTTTCGTGCTTTGATATCTTGGCGTGTTTGCCTTAAGCTATCTGCCTGCGCTTTACTTCGCCCCTCAGCTAAGGCCTCTGCAAAATTAGCAAATAAAATGGTAAACCATAGCCATAAACTAATGGATAAGTTGAAATAAGAGTCTGAATTATGACCTACAGCCCACATTTGAATAGTAAGTAATGTCGTCAATATGCTACCCACATACACAACGAACATGATTGGATTGCGCCACTGTTTTTTAGGATGCAACTTAATAAATGCCTGTTTTATTGCCTCTTTGATTAACTTTGCATTAAGCATGTTTTGTTTTGTTGCATTACCATGTGTATTGAAAGTAGTAGACTCACTATCATTCTTAGTTTTAGTTAATGATTTTATTTCTGGTTTCATCATACAAAATCCTTTAAATAATTCTTTAACGGTTTATCCAGATTTGTTCAATAATTGGACCTAAGGATAAAGCTGGAATAAAAGTCAATGCCCCCATCAATAGAACAGTACCGATTAACAAAATCACAAACAGCGGAGTATTTGTAGGTAAGGTACCAAGATTGACGGTTAAGCGTTTTTTTCTTCCCAGAGAACCTGCCAATGCTAGAACAGGCAAAATAACCCCAAAACGCCCTGCTAACATTGCAAAAGCTAACATTAAATTATAGAAAGGAGTATTAGCGCCTAAGCCGGCAAAAGCCGATCCGTTATTATTAGCCGCTGAACTAAACGCATAAAGTACTTCACTAAAACCATGTGCTGATGAATTAAAAATCCCATCTTGTCCCACTTGTAAAATAACACTAAGTGCTGTACCACTTAAAATAACTAAAGGTGACACTAGGAGTCCTATAACAACCATTTTCATGTCAAATGGCTCAATTTTTTTGCCTAAATATTCTGGCGTACGCCCTATCATTAAACCTGAAACAAAGACAGCTAGAATGGCAAATAACAACATGCCATACAATCCTGATCCCACTCCACCAAATATGACTTCACCTAATTGCATTTGAAGCATCGGTACTAACCCACCTAATGGAGTAAATGAATCATGCATAGCATTAACCGCTCCACATGAAGCAGCTGTAGTCACCGTAGCAAATAAACTTGAAGATACTATCCCAAAACGAGTTTCTTTCCCCTCCATATTTCCACTAACTGATGGATCAACCAATCCATGAACTTGATGAGCAAGCCATGTATTACCTGTTGACTCACTACTTAGTGTCAATAAGTACATTCCTATAAACAACACCGTCATAGCGGCTAAAATCACTATTCCATGACGTAGATCTCCACTCATCTTGCCCAAGCAAAAAGTTAATGCCGTTGGTATCAAGAAAATAGATAACATTTCAATTAAGTTTGATAATCCCGTTGGGTTTTCAAATGGATGCGCAGAGTTGGCATTAAAAAAGCCCCCCCCGTTTGTGCCTAACATTTTTATTGCCTCTTGTGAAGCAACAGGTCCTAAAGGAATAGATTGATGATCACCCTGTACACTTAGAAAATCTAAGCTTGGTGATAATGTTTGTATAACTCCCTGACTTACTAATAACAAAGCAACTATGATAGAAATAGGAAGCAAAATATAAATATTACTGCGCCATAAATCTACCCATGCATTACCAATGCCTTGTGAACCCTTACTAATTAACCCTCTAATTAAAGCAAATGCTACAGCGATACCGGTTGCTGCTGACAAAAAATTCTGCAAAGATAAACCTAACAACTGTGTCAAATAACTCATTGAGGATTCGCCACTGTAGCCTTGCCAATTAGTATTGGTCACAAAACTTACAGCCGTATTTATTGCTGAATGCCAGGTCGGTGCCTTAAAACTTTCAGGATTTAACGGTAAGAAGCCTTGTAACATTTGTAAAGCAAATAGTGTTATTAAACCTACTCCATTAAAAAGAACAATTGCATATGCATATTGTTTCCAATTCATTTCACTAAAGGTATTCCCAGAAGAATCCTTATATAGCATTCCCAAGCGACTGAACCACTTCTGTTCGGATGTAGATAAAGGTGCTTGCATTTTCCTTACAATAAAACCTGACAATGGATAAGCCAGGGCAAAAAGTATTAATAAAAATACAATAAGCGATAATATTGAAGAGGTACTCATTAAAAATCCTCCGTATATATCAATACATAAATCAAATAGATGAACAAGCCAAATGCCATCAATCCTGCCAATAATTGCATTTCATGCTCCTAAAAACAATAAAATTGGACGAAACTTATTATTTCAAAATAAATATAAAAATGGCATCAAGATTAAAATCAAAGATATAAAGAAAATGTAAAAATTAATACCATCACAAATGCTACTGGCAAGAGTTTGCAGATAAAGAGAGCCTATTAATGAGTTATTATTCTTCTCTAAATAGTAGACTGAGAATAAATTGCTTTTCCCTAAACTTAGCTTAAATAAACGTCTTCATTTTTTATAAAAGAATATTAATTAAGTTTGTTTTTAGAAATTATTTTAAAAATACAGTATAATTACCGACTTAGCGTCTCCATAGCTCAACTGGATAGAGCAACCGCCTTCTAAGCGGTAGGTTGTGAGTTCGATTCTCGCTGGAGGCGCCATCTTCTTATTACAAAATATTATTGTATACCCCCTGACACAAACTCATTTTGCCACTATGTGGGTATCCGTCATTTTGTCTAGACCTCTTTTCTTTCTAAAATTAACTTCCAATATACAAATAAAATAATTTCCCTTTCCACTAAAGTAACCTCATAATAAACAATTAACTTAGCTTCCTATAAAAGAATATTAGCTGCTTATTAAATTAAATAGCCATCTTAATAATATCTTGAAATAATAATTATTATCATTTATAATTATTATTAAAAATGATAATCATTTGCTTTATTATTTATAAAAGGCTTATTAATATGAAATTTCTTCACTCCAAAAGGTTTTTGTTAATTTTTGCTTTAGCCAATATATTTGTCTCTACATCAGTTGCGTCGCAAAATAATAACACGCTATCAATTACAGATGATCGCAATGTTACTGTTGAAGTCCCTGCTAAACCACAACGTATTGCAGCAATTTCGTATTTAGCTGTTGATGTTGGTTTAGCATTAGGTATCAAACCTGTTGCTACTACCTATATGATTCCGGGTCGTGATCCTGACTTTTTAGGAGGATTAACTAAAAATATAAAAAAAAATAGGTCAACGTGCCAGACCAAATTTAGAACTTCTCTCCGAAACAAAACCAGATACTATTATTGCGATAAAACGTTATACCGCTGCAAATGCAGAACAATTACAGAAGATTGCTCCTTATGTTGCATACAATATGGAACTCCTAAACGGTAGCTACAAAGAAGTAGCTGAAGTTGCCAAGATTATGGGTTATCCAGAACGTGGTAAACAACTTAATGAAGAATTTAAACAGCATTTAGCTAACTACCTAACAAAAGTCCCCAAAGATAAACATCCTAGCTTTGTTATTATGTGGGCTGGGTCATACTCGGCTTTTCACGATGAACAAACAGCAGCATCTATTATGACAGCTCTTGGTGGTAAGAATATTATGGGGTCTATGCCAGTTAACGGCCGCTTCACCTCAAATATCAGTTTAGAGACTTTATTAGAAAAGAATCCAGACATTATCATAGTATTAGAATGGCTAGTAGATGACAAGGGTAATACTGTTCGAACACATGAGGATAATCCTATTTGGAAACAACTATCAGCAGTAAAAAATGGGCGTGTAATTTATGCCGGGGATGAATGGTCTGAAGCTAATGGTCCAATTGCGCGTGAAATATTGCTAAAAGAGTCTGCCCATTATCTTTATCCAGAGATATTCCCTAAAATTGATGTAAAAGCAGAAGCTCTAAAAATGATTCCTGTAGAACTTCATAAATAACTTTTGTTCCAATCAATATGCGTACATCACGATCAATGGTGATAGGAATAGCTTCTATCTGTACGGCCGTTGCTGTCATATTTATTGGGTTAATGATTGGAGCACGGCCACTCACATGGGATACTATGATTAACGCTCTTTTCTCTCCTGATAATAAAATTGATTCTATTTTTGTTTGGACGCTACGTTTGCCTCGGAGCATTTGTGCTTTTATGGGAGGAGCCAGTCTAGCAGTCTCTGGTTATTTATTACAAACATTGACTCGCAACCCATTAGCAGGACCAGGATTGACTGGCGTAACATCTGGAGCCGTTGCAGCTATTGTATCCTGCTATATCTTTTTTCCAAAAATATCATCTGGCTCTTACTCTTTCATTGGTCTTCTAGGAGGACTTACTGCCGCATTGATGGTCTTTTGGATTACTCGTGGTAATTTAAAGCGTCCTTTACATTTAGCATTAGCAGGCATTAGTATCTCATTATTTTTCAATGCGATAACTACCTATTTACTCATCTCAATTGGTCCACAAGCTTCTTCATTATTATTTTGGTTAACGGGAGGTTTTCAAGGGCGAACTTGGTTACAACTAGCCTACATGTTACCTTGGATGACTATTGGCATTGGTGGGGCATTGTTGACTCGACGTATTTTTAGCTTAATGGTATTGAGTGATGAGGCAGCTAGCAGTATGGGACTACGTCTCAATCTCTGGAAGTCTATTTTTCTAGTTTTAGCCGTTATTTTAGTTGCAGGTGTTGTCCCAGTTGCAGGTCCAGTTGCTTTTGTTGGACTAGCAACACCACATATTGTCCGCTTATTGCAACCTGATGATCCCTGTTGGAGTGTGATATTAGCAGCTAGTTTGGGCGGTTTAATAGCAACAATAGCAGATATTATTGCACGCTCTATTGCTGCCCCCCAAGAATTACCTATCAGTATCATCATGGCATTAATTGGTGGGCCAGTATTTATTTATTTGATACAAAAGCCAAACTTTTCTTTGAATAAAGGATCAAAGAAATGAAGTCTATGCTAAGCACTAAAGAACATATCATACCTCAATATACATCTTGGAAACTGATTGTTGGTTGGGCCGTTTTAGCACTTATTTCAATTTTTTTGGCGATATTTTTGGGTGTTGTAGATATCCCCATAAGCGATATATTAGCGACTTTTACAGGTCAAGGCTCTAGCACTGCTCAGTCAATTATTATGGATATTCGATTACCACGAATTATTACAGGTATGCTAGCAGGTGTGCATTTGTCCGTAGCAGGTTTTATTTTACAAACTATCACTAGAAATCTATTAGCTGACCCATCAATTATGGGAATATCACAAGGAGCTACGCTAGCTATTACTATTTTTCTATTATTTACTGTTTACACTGGTAATGTAAGTGAATCTCAACCGGTAATGCCTATTGCTTGGCTACCAGGAATAGGGATGATTGGTGGTCTAATAGCCGGTGTAATTATTTATTTTTTTGCTTTGCAACGCGAATTGGGACCTCTACGAATTACTCTTTGTGGTATTGCGATAGGAGCAATTCTTCATGCTATAGCGCTAGGATTGATGGTTGGCTGGGGATCTCATCGGATTGAGGTTGTACTCGAATGGCTATCGGGATCACTTTATGCTCGTAGTTGGCAACATGTTTTATTTTTATTACCTTTTACAGTATTTGGGTTACTTAGTTTACCTCTATTGTCTCGCCCACTAAATCTACTACACTTTGAAACAACTGTAGCACAATCTTTTGGTTTATCCTATAAACGGCATTTTTCATTTGCATTAATACTCGCTTGTAGTCTTGCTGCTAGTGCCGTAGGTGTAGTAGGACCAATCATTTTTGTAGGTCTAATTGCGCCTCATTTAGCACGTTTTATTGCTGGTCGTCATTTATCTTTAGTTTTGCCACTAAGTATTGTATCGGGAATTATTATTGTCACCTTTAGTGATTTAATCGGACGTATGGTCGGGCAGGATTTTGAAATTCCTATCGGGGTTGTCACAGCACTGTGCGGTGTACCTTTATTAATTACATTATTACGCCGTACGATTTGAGGATACCATGTTACTTTCTTGCAAACAATTATCAGTCTCCTATGGTTTACACAAGGCACTTAATCAATTTGATTTTGAGCTAAATCCCGGAGAAATACATGTGCTTATCGGTCCAAACGGTTCTGGTAAAAGTACTGCTTTACAAGCTATGGCAGGATTGCTTTTACCTACTGAAGGAAGTGTGATACTAAATGAAAAAACGATAAAAAGCATGTCGCGTCGGGAAATAGCTCGCCACCTTGCCTTTTTACCTCAGCAACCGATAGCACCAGATGAAATGACCGTACAGCAATTGGTTAGACAAGGGCGTTTTGCTCATGTAGGGCTATTTCGACGCTACAGCCTCAAAGATGAAGAGACCATTGCATGGGCATTAGAAAGTACTAGTCTAGCTAACTTTGCAAATAAAAATCTGTGTGAATTATCAGGCGGTGAACGCCAGAGAGTATGGATTTCTGCTGCACTGGCACAAGAAGCTAAAATACTGTTGTTAGATGAGCCTACTTCATTTTTGGATATTGGCTATCAGATCGAAGTTCTTGATCTTGCTTATCGATTAAGCCGAGAAAAAGGCGTAGGAATTATCATTACAATTCATGATCTTAACCATGCTATGGCTATTTGTGACCGAATATCATTACTTCATCATGGAAATCTAGTATTTACAGGATCACCTCAAAAACTATCAGAATCAGGTCTCTTAGAGAAAGTTTTTAATGTCAGAGGACAATTTGTACAAATTGCGCAAAATGCTCCACCCCATTTTGATGTTAAACTAGCGCGATGGAATCAGCGCAATAGTTAAATTTATTTTTATACAGTTAAAGGAAAATTTATGCCATCTAATAATGAAATTCTTCAGCTACTTGCTCGCTGGGATCGTCAACAAGAAGGTTATATTAAACAAAGAGAAGAACGTTTTAATATAATGTTTGATATATTAGGCACTACTTTGGGAAATAATTTTACCGTCATTGATGCCGCTTGCGGACCTGGTTCACTTAGTTGTCGATTATTAGAGCGATTTCCTGAGGCTAAAGTCATTGCTATTGATGCTGATGTGATGTTACTTGAAATGGCAAAAGTATCATTAGCTCCCTATGCAGATAGAGCTATTCTTATAGAAGCTGACTTATCTAATGAAATCTGGCGTGACAAAGTAATAGAAGCAGCAAATACATTAAAGGTTGGCAAACCATCTGCGCTTGTTTCTACCACTGCCTTGCATTGGCTCTCCCCTGGTGCTCTAGCCGAATTCTATGGAGTGGTTGGCGAACTACTCATGCCCGGAGGTATTTTTATGAATGGCGATCATATGCGTTTTGATAGTCGTTGGCCAACGCTAAATTCATTGTCACTATCCATACGAAAACAAATTGAACAAGAAGCCGTAACAAACGGTGAAGATGATTGGGATACTTGGTGGATGAGAGCTAGCCAAATTACGCAATTAGCATCCCTTAAAGAGCGTCGTGACGCATTTTATACATCCAAAAAAACCAAACGCCAAACCAGTGGAGAAGATTGCTCCGTAGATTTTCATATAGCCGCCTTACGACATGCTGGATTTAATGAAGTAGGCACAATTTGGCAATACTTGGATAATTATGTTATTTTTGGTCGTTTACCAAAAATTAATGCATAACGTAATTACAGCAAATACTATTCACATGTAACAGCAATCTTCATTTTTCTAAGTACAACAGTCAAAATTATGCTGAGATTTTGACTGTTTACAAAATAATAGTTGAGATACTAATCAAATTGATTTTTATTATACTTAACGAATATTTTTGTAAAAAAAACAACAAAAAACTTGATTAAAGAAGTAGTCATCGATATAATTTTATTTCTTTACTGTGGTGACCGTAGCTCAGTTGGTAGAGTCCCGGATTGTGATTCCGGTTGTCGTGGGTTCGAGCCCCATCGGTCACCCCAATAGTACCATACCCTCATTTTTTCCTCCCCCTCTTCCTCTATCCTCTCTTAAACTTAATCAAATTTTCCTTCTACATAGTCTATATAAGAAGAGTCTACTTGCTCTGATTCATTTGATAAATCGACTTGATTACCTTGAGAATATGGTTGTCTACCCTCTGCATTAGCTACTATTGTTTGGGGCTGTTCGTGAGTAAGCTGTGTTTGTTGTGATTCTATTGGTGAACCCTCTATCATCTGTCCTTTTTTGGCACTATACAAAGCTCTCAGTAAACTATACATATAGACGACAAAAATGGCTAATATAGCGGCAATTAAAATATTGTCCAGTAATAGCCATAAAATAACAGTCAATATAATCGCTATTACCCACATAATCTATACCCTTAATTTAATACCTTGAACAATACCTAAAGCTCTTCAATAACACGGAAAAATAATAACTATTTTACGCTAGCATAAGCCAAAAACTGATTAAACGCTTCAGAGGCTTTACTTAATTTTTTATTTTTTAACCAAAAAACACCACCCTCTAAATCAGGTACGCCATTTGCAATTTTAATAGCATTGATTTTTTTACCATCTAACGACCAAGAACGATATACCATATCCGATAAAATAGTGACACCTAACCCTTGTCCTACAAACCCCCGTACCGATTCGAGAGAACTAGTTTTTAAGACATAGTTAGGTGTTAAATTTGCTTCCTTCCAAAATTTTTCCGTAAACTCCAATGCATTATCTACAGTAATCATGATGTAAGGATAAGGTGCGATATCCTCTAACGTGACTTGTTCTTTTTCACCAAGAGGATGCGTAGCAGATAACCAGAGTCTTCTCGTTGATCGAATTAGCAGTTCTGTTTCATAATGGTGACGCTCTTGTATGTTGGAAATAGAACCAATGGCTATCTCAATCTCTCCACTGCGTAATCCTCGCTCCATTTCATCTAATGTCATATCGTATAAATCTATTGTGACTAATGGATTCGCTTTTTTAAAGCGTGCAATCAATTCGGGCAAAAAATAGCCAAGCATCGTATAAGATGCTCCAACTTTGATACAACCACTCACGCCATGAATTGTTTTCAACTCAGGGAGCGTCATCGCTTCTTTGACAGAGTCCAAGATAAAGACAGCATGTCGATAAAAAGCTTGTCCAGCTTCCGTCAGACTCACTCCATGCTGTAATCTATCAAAAAGCAACACTCCTAATTCCTCCTCAAGACTTAGTACAGCACTCGTAATAGCTGACTGAGAAACATGTTCATGCAAAGCAGCTATGGAGAATCGCCCTACTCGTGCAGCACTGACAAAATACCGCATTTGTTTTAACGTCACATTTTTAGACATTTGTTTTTTTAATACCTGATAGAAATATAATTAATTTTACGATAACACAAAAAGAGGCTAAACTAAACCAAAAAATCACCACTATAAAATTTAGCGGAGACAACCGATGAATGCACCCCTAACTAAAGAACAGCTAGAGCTGATTCAAAATACGACTCTGGATGATAAATACACAGCTAACAACAAACGTGTATTTATGAGTGGTACGCAAGCCCTAGTGAGATTACCTCTTTTACAAAAAGAGCGTGATTTGGCTGCTGGCTTAAACACGGCTGGCTTTATTTCTGGTTACCGTGGTTCACCATTAGGCAATGTGGATTTAAGCCTATGGAAAGCCAAAAAACATTTGAAATCCCATGATATTGTGTTCCAGCCTGGCCTTAATGAGGAATTAGCTGCTACTGCTGTATGGGGTTCACAACAGCTAAATCTTTTCCAAGGCGCTAATCGTGATGGTGTATTTGGAATGTGGTATGGTAAAGGTCCTGGTCTTGACCGCTCTATGGACGTTTTCAAACATGCCAATAACGCCGGATCGTCAAAATTTGGGGGTGTTCTACTTATTGCTGGTGATGACCATGCCGCCAAATCTTCTACTGTCGCCTACCAATCAGAACATGATTTACAAGCAGCAGGTATTCCCGTACTTTACCCCTCCAATGTACAAGAGTATTTAGACTATGGTTTACACGGTTGGGCCATGAGTCGTTATTCAGGTCTATGGGTTAGTCTAAAATGCGTAACCGATGTTGTAGAATCTTCATCTTCTGTTGAGGTTAATCCAAACCGTGTTAAATCAGTTATTCCTGATAACTTTACGTTACCTGAAGGTGGGCTAAATATTCGTTGGCCTGATACACCAGCCGCGCAAGAAGAGCGCATGAATAATTATAAACTCTATGCTGCGCTTGCCTATGTACGTGCTAATAAGTTAGACAAGATTGTAATCGACTCGCCTAAGGCAAAATTTGGCATTATGACAGCGGGCAAGGCCTATTTAGATGTTCGTCAAGCCTTAGTTGATTTAGGTCTTGATGAGCAAACCTGTAGCGATATTGGTATCCGTGTGTATAAAGTTGGCTGTGTATGGCCTCTTGAGTCACAAGGGGCTCGTGAATTTGCTGAAGGCTTAAACGAAATTTTAGTCGTTGAAGAAAAACGCCAAATCATGGAATATGCCATTAAAGAGCAACTCTATAACTGGCGTGATGATGTCCGTCCTGAAATTTATGGTAAGTATGATGCACGCGAAGATGGTGGTGGTGAATGGTCTTTGCCTAGAGGTCCATGGTTATTACCCCCTAATCTTGATTTATCCTCTGCGGTTATCGCAAAAGCAATTGCTAAACGCCTAGAAAAACAAGACTTACCTGCTGATGTCCGTGAGAGAATTCGCGCACGTATTGAAATCATCAATCGCAAAGAGAAAGAAAGTAAACATATTTCTGTGATTACTGAACGCAAGCCATGGTTCTGTTCAGGTTGTCCGCACAATACGTCAACTCGTGTTCCTGAAGGGTCTCGCGCTGTAGCCGGTATTGGTTGTCACTATATGACTATTTGGATGGACAGGGACACTAATACATTCTCACAAATGGGTGGAGAAGGTGTTGGCTGGATTGGGCAAAAAGACTTTACAGATGAAAAACACATTTTTGCAAACCTGGGCGATGGTACGTATTTCCACTCTGGTATCTTAGCGGTTCGTGCCTCTATCGCCGCCAAAGCCAATATCACTTACAAAATTCTCTACAATGATGCAGTAGCGATGACAGGAGGTCAGCCTATTGACGGCACACTAACTGTGCCTCAAATTCACGATCAATTAGTGGCTGAAGGAATCACCAAAATTGTAATTGTCAGTGATGAACCAGATAATATTCGTAAACTTGGTATTCGCAGCGAAACTGAAATTCGTCATCGTGATGACTTAGATGAAGTTCAACGTCAATTGCGTGATATTGAAGGAACAACAGCAATTATTTATGTTCAAACCTGTGCGACAGAGAAACGTCGTCGCCGTAAACGTGGCGATTATCCTGACCCTGCACTACGCACCTTTATTAACGAAGATGTGTGTGAAGGCTGTGGTGACTGTGGTGTTCAATCAAACTGCTTGTCTATTGAACCACATGAAACACCGATGGGAATCAAACGTAAAATTAACCAATCTAGCTGTAACAAAGACTTTTCTTGTCAAAAAGGCTTCTGCCCTAGTTTTGTGACCGCTAAAGGTGCTCAATTAATTAAACCAACCTCTCAAGGCAACACTCTAGATAAAAAAGATATTCCTCAACCTGAGTTTGTGTCAATTAATCGTTCATACAATATTCTAGTGCCTGGTGTTGGTGGTACTGGTGTAGTCACGATTGGAGCTTTACTTGGTATGGCGGCACACTTAGAAGGCAAAGGCGTTAATATTTTGGATATTACTGGTCTTGCCCAAAAAGGAGGGGCTGTTGTTAGTCATATTCAAATTGGTAATCGTCCAGATGACTTATATGCAACACGTATTGGTACAGGTGAAGCAGATTTGATTATTGCCTGTGACTCTATTGTAGCAACATCTAAAGAAATTACCTCTAAAGTTCAAAAAGGTCGAACCTATGCTGACCGTAAATACAGCAAAGTCCCCTACTGCTGAATTATTTGGTAATCCAAAATGGCGCTTCCCTTCCCTCGCGACACAACAAGATTTACACCAAGTGGTGGGTATAGAGTCATGTGATTTTATCGTATGCTTCCTTCTATGCGTTTACTTTATTAGGGGATGCTATTTACGCCAATCCATTATTGTTAGGTTATGTATGGCAAAAAGGTAAAGTACCGCTACGTCTTGAGATGATTCAACGTGCTATTGAGCTCAATGGTGTCACTGTTGAGAAAAACTTAGATGCTTTCTATTGGGGGCGTTACCTTGCTCATTTTGGCAATGACAGCCTTAAAACACAAGGTATTCAAGAGGAAAAAACTGTGTCATTCACAGAAAATACCTCTGCTCTGTTAAAACGTCTATCAAGCTATTTAACAGATTATCAAAATGCTGCTTACGCTGATAAGTTTTTAAAAGCGATTGAACCAATCAAAGCCACCGAAGAGAAAGTTCTAGGGACAGGTCATCATGCATTAACAGATGCTGCTGCTAAAAATTTAGCAAAAGTAATGGCATATAAAGATGAGTACGAAGTGGCGCGACTCTATACAAGACCAGAATATATGGAACAATTGCGTAAAACCTTTGCTGGAGAACCTGGTAAAGATTACGAAATCTTAGTTCATATGGCTCCTCCAACATTTAGTAAGAAAAAAGCAGATGGACATTTGCAGAAAAAAGCTTATGGTCCTTGGGTATTTAACGCTTTTAAACTTCTCACTAAGATGAAGGGTTTACGTGGTACTGGTTTAGATATATTTGGCAAAACCGAAGAACGTCGTGCAGAGCGTGCTTTAATTCAAGACTATATGGATCTCTTGACAACGCTAGAAAACAAACTATCAACTGATAATATAGATGTTGCAATAGCACTGGCGGAACTACCCGATGAAGTTCGCGGTTACGGCCATGTCAAAGAGAAAAATCTAAAAAAATATTATGCTAAAAAAGCTGAATTATTACAAAAACTTAACGCATAAAACACTGTAAGTTTGTTAGTCAATCAACCTCGATGGAGAGTTATCTCTATCGAGGCTTTTTTCATTTGTACATGGAGCCATATTTTCGGCGTGCAGGTTTTCATAAGATGACATGACTGATTAGTCTCTATTCGGCTCATAAACCTGCTCGTCAAAATCAATCAAAAAAATTTAGTAGCAGGCTTTCAACCTCGATGGAGAGTTATCTCTATCGAGGCTTTTTTCATTTGTACATGGAGCCATATTTTCGGCGTGCAGGTTTTCATAAGGCGATGTGATTGATTAGTCTCTATTCTACTCATAAACCTGCACGTCAAAATCAATCAAAAAAATTTAAGCAGCAGGTTTTCAATCTCGATGGAGTTATCTCTATTGAGGTTTTTTTTCACTCTTATGACAAAAATACGGGTAAGATAATATCCTTCATTAACAAATCATCTGTATGGAATTATTATCATGTCGCTTATTAAAGATACTTTGTCCAGAATTCAACAATCTAGCCCTGGAGAACCAGAGTTTTATCAAGCTGTTGAAGAGGTTTTAGAATCACTAGAACCTTTATTCAAAAAGGAAAAAAAGTATAGCGAGCATAATATTATCCAACGCATTGTTGAACCGGAACGCATGATTACATTCAGAGTAACTTGGATTGATGATAAAGGTAAAATTCAAGTAAATAAAGGTTATCGTGTTCAGTTCAGCTCAGCCATTGGCCCATACAAAGGAGGGCTACGTTTTCACCCTAGCGTAAATAGCGGTATTATCAAGTTCTTAGGGTTTGAACAAATTTTCAAGAATTCCTTAACTGGATTACCTATTGGTGGCGGTAAAGGTGGCTCTGATTTTGATCCAAAAGGCAAATCTGATAATGAGATTATGCGTTTCTGTCAGTCTTTCATGACAGAGTTATATCGACATATTGGCGACACCATTGATATTCCAGCTGGCGATATTGGAGTCGGTGGCCGTGAAATTGGTTATTTATATGGTCAATACAAGCGATTAACTGGTAGTTATGAAGGCGTACTAACTGGTAAAAAAATCCCTTGGGGAGGATCATTAGCTCGTACAGAGGCAACAGGATATGGTGCTGTTTATTTTGCAGATAGTCTTCTAACTAGCCGTAATGATCAATTAGCAGGTAAGACAGCTGTGGTTTCTGGGTCGGGTAATGTAGCGATTTATACCATCAAAAAATTAATTGAAATGGGGGCTACTCCTGTCAGTTGTAGCGACTCTAGAGGATTTATCTACCATAAAACAGGGATTAACCTTAATACATTACAACAACTTAAAGAACAAGGTAAAAATGAATCTCTGGAAGAATACGCTAAGATTCATAAAGATGCTAAATATACTCCCGTCAAAGACTATCCAAAAGGTCGTAATCCAGTATGGTCAATCAAGTGCGACTTGGCATTTCCTTCCGCAACTCAAAATGAATTAAATCTTGCTGATGCTAAAGAGTTATTAAAAAATGGTTGTATCTTAGTCGCTGAAGGTGCAAATATGCCATCAACCCCTGAAGCAGTACATGCCTTTCTTGAAGCCAAAATTCTTTATGGTCCAGGCAAAGCAGCCAATGCCGGAGGTGTTGCTACTAGCCAATTAGAAATGTCTCAAAATGCTAGTATGTTGCAATGGTCATTTGAAGAAGTAGACGGCCGTCTCCGAAATATTATGCATAATATTTATTTAAGTGCATCACAAACAGCTGAAGAATTTGGACAACCACATAACCTAGTATTAGGTGCCAATATTGCTGGTTTCCGTAAAGTAGCCAATGCTATGATTGATCAAGGTGCCGTCTAAGCAATCAATAACAATAAATATAAGCGAAAGGAGTATGTTTCTTTTTAATTCATACTCTTTCACGGCTTAAATAGACATGGCTATAGAGAACTCACCTCTCTACCGCTTAACAAAAAAATAAGAGCACTTTTTAAGGTGCTCTTATTGTTTAAGTTTAAATAATAGTTAAACTATTATTCAGCAGATGGCTGTCCTTCCGCAGAAGACTCAATCGTTGTTGTCGATTGTTGAGGTACAGAGCCCTCTAATCCTTCTAAACCACCTAAGGCTTTAGCTGATAAACGTACACGACCACGGTCATCGGCTTCAATCACTTTTACTTTTACTTTTTGACCAACACTTAATACATCATTGATATCATTGATGCGATAGTTAGCAATTTCAGAAATATGTAATAAGCCATCTTTACCTGGTAGGATTTGTACAATACCACCAAAATCTAATAGACGCTGTACAGTACCTTCGTATACTTGACCAACCTCTACTACTGCAGTCAATTCTGCAATGCGACGTTCAGCTTCTTTCGCTTTTTCTAAATCAGCAGAAGAAATGGTCACAACACCTTCGTCTGTAATATCAATTGAACAACCTGTTTCTTCTGTTAAAGCACGGATAGTTGCACCACCTTTACCAATCACATCACGAATTTTTTCAGGATTGATTTTCATCGTTAACATACGCGGTGCAAAGCTAGATAATTCTTCTCGAGAACCTCCGATTGCCGTTTTCATTTTACCTAAAATATGTAAACGACCTTCGCGTGCTTGTGCTAAAGCAACTTGCATGATTTCTTTAGTAATACCTTGGATTTTGATATCCATTTGTAGAGCAGTGATGCCATTTTCAGTACCTGCTACTTTGAAATCCATATCCCCTAAGTGGTCTTCATCACCAAGAATATCTGTTAATACTGCAAATTTATTACCTTCTTTGATTAGACCCATCGCCACACCAGCCACATGATCACTCACTGGTACACCAGCATCCATCATGGCTAATGAGCCACCACACACTGAAGCCATTGAAGATGAACCATTTGACTCAGTAATTTCAGAAACTAAACGGATAGTGTATTGGAAATCATCATGCTTAGGTAATGTTGGAACTAGAGCACGTTTCGCTAAACGGCCATGACCAATTTCACGTCGTTTTGGACTACCAAAGCGACCACATTCACCTGTTGCAAATGGAGGCATATTGTAGTGAAGCATAAAACGGTCACGAGTTTCACCTAATACAGAGTCAATAATTTGCTCATCTGCTTTAGTCCCTAATGTTGCCACCACTAAGGCTTGCGTTTCACCACGAGTAAATAATACACTACCATGTGTACGGGGTAGTACACCTAGACGGATAGAGATTGGACGAACTGTACGTGTATCACGACCATCAATACGAGGCTCACCATTAAGAATTTGACCTCTTACAATCGCTGACTCTAGCTCAAAAATAATATTATCTACAGCCACTTCATCTGGTGATTCTTCACCACGCTCTTCTGCTTGTTTAGCAAGTGCTTCTTTTGTTTGGGCAGCGACTTCTTTTAATTTGCTAGAGCGATCTTGTTTTTGACGAATTTGGTAGGCAGCTTTTAACCCATCCTCTGCTACAGCTTTAACTGCAGAAATTAATGTTTCATTCTTCGGTGCGGCTTCCCAATCCCATTCTGGTTTACCAGCTTCAGCGACTAAAGCATGAATCGCATCAATTGCTGCTTGCATTTGCTCATGACCAAATACAACACCACCAAGCATAACTTCTTCACTTAATTGTTTAGCTTCTGACTCAACCATTAATACAGCAGTTTCAGTACCAGCAACGACTAAATCCATATCAGACTGTTCAACTTGACTTACTGTTGGATTTAACACATATTGACCATTAATATAACCCACACGAGCAGCACCAATAGGACCATTAAATGGCACACCAGATACAGCTAATGCTGCTGAAGTACCGAGCATGGACACTATATCAGGATCAATCTCTGGATCAACTGATAATACATGTACAATAACTTGTACTTCATTGTAAAAACCTTCAGGGAATAAAGGACGTAATGGACGATCAATCAAACGAGACGTTAGGGTTTCTTTCTCACTAGGTTTACCTTCACGTTTAAAAAAACCACCTGGAATACGGCCTGCTGCATATGTTTTTTCAACATAATCAACGGTTAATGGGAAAAAATCTTGACCTGCTTTTGCTTCTTTTGCCGCTACCACTGTTGCTAATACAACAGTATCTCCCATAGATGCCACTACGGCACCAGAAGCTTGACGTGCGATTTCACCTGTTTCAAAAACAACCGTATGAGCGCCATACTGAAATGATTTAGTCACTTTATTGAACATATGTTCTTTCCTTTTTAATAAATTGCCTTTATCCACTACAAAATACACCATGATGCTATGTATTTAGGCAAATCAAACAATAAAAAACCGCACACAGATCCAATAGGCGCTGTGTACGGTCTTGAACCCTAAAACCACAAAGGGTGAATTACTTACGTAAACCTAATTTCTCAATTAAAGCACGGTAAGCATCTGGGTTACGACCTTTTAAGTAGTCTAATAACTTACGACGACGGCTAACCATACGCAATAAACCACGACGAGAGTGGTGGTCTTTTTTATGCGTTTTAAAGTGTTCTGTTAACTCGTTAATATGAGCAGTTAATAAAGCCACTTGAACTTCAGGAGATCCTGTATCACCTGGTGTACGAGCAAATTGGCCTATGATATCTGCTTTATTGATGTCTGCTACTGACATGATTTATTCCTTTTTACTAGCGTTAGCGATGAATAGGTGCTAACGTGAATTAATGTTAAAATAAAAGCTACGCTATCACACTTAAATGACAACGTAATTTGCAATTATATATTATTTTTTATCCAAAAGACAATGCAATTACCTATTTAGGAAAAAATGATGTTTACCCCAAAACTATACTTACGTTTTGCCAGTGCTATTATTCCAGTGCTATTATCCGCCTGTTCAACTTACCGAGATATTCCTAGCAATAGTCCTGTTGATGCTGTCTATGCAAAAATGGGCCCTCCTTCCTATCAATGCAAAACAAAAGATGGCGTTCAGCGTTTGATTTGGACTCAACAACCAAATGGGCAATATGCTTATGCAACCAACGTCTCTAGTACTGGTCATATTGATAAAGTAGTTTCTATATTGAACGAAGATTATTTTCGTCAACTTGATAAAGGCACATGGACTCAACAAGATGTTGTCTGTATGTTTGGTCCTCCTGCTGAAACAGGTCGTATTGGCTGGGGTGAAAAAAATGAGCTTGTATGGACCTATCGTTATAAACAATCAAATTACTGGAATAACTTGATGTATGTTTACTTTGGTCGCTATGGTGAGGCTGTTACGCATTATCATTCAGGCCCAGATCCCCGTTACGAAAGAGATAGATTTTTTATTTTTGGGGATTAAACAAAAAGCATTAAAAATCTACAGAAAAACATTAAAAAAGCTAGGGCACATATTAGGTATCCTAGCTTTTTCTATTGAAGAAATAAAAACCATTAATTAGATTTTCTATTATCTCATTCACTCCTCTTGATCATGAGAAATATCTTCTTTATGCCTGATATCCACTAATTCTCTCGCTTTTTTCCAACGAAAATAATAAATCACCCAACCAGATAAAGCGTAAATCACAAATAACAAAAATAGCATAATCGCTGGATCTAATGCGATAATGGCAAAGGTAAGTACCAAGGCTAATAATAACCATGCTGGTGGTTTTTTCTTGCCCTCTACACTAACATCGTTACGCTTTAGAATTGATTTACCACTAAAGAATGGCGCAGTTGAAATCATCGTTAAACCGGCATAGATAGTTAGAAATACGGCTATCCAATGCATAAAATCAGTTTCTGGCAAACGATTTTCGGCACTTAACCAAACAAATCCACTAAGTAATGCTGCCGCTGAGGGACTCGGTAATCCCTGAAAAAATCGACTATCGACAACATTAATATTCGTATTAAACCTAGCTAATCTTAAGGCAGCCCCTGCGACATAAATAAATGTCGCAATAAGACCTAAACGCCCCAAATTGTCTAACATAAAGGCATACATCACCATTGCAGGCGCAACACCAAAAGAAACCATATCCGCCATAGAATCATATTGTTCGCCAAAAGCTGACTGCGTATTCGTCAGACGAGCCACTCGCCCATCCATACCATCTAATAGCATCGCTACAAAAATGGCGGTAGATGCCAATTCAAAACGCCCATTCATCGCAAGCATAATGGCAAATACACCTGCAAATAGATTACCTGTCGTAAAGGCATTTGGTAATAAATAAAATCCACGATGTGGTTTCTGAGTCATTCTGTACTCCTGACGGAAAAACAATTGACTATTTTAACCTTTTGATAACACATTGCCCACTATTTAGTTAACTAAGCATTTTTTAACCGTTCTGCCCCAATTCTCAAGGTCTCATCATCTCGAGCAAATGTTAAGCGGATTAAACCTGTATCACGTGGTTGGCTATAAAAAGCCCCCACAGGGATAGCACCAACACCCACCTCGGTGATTAAATATTTGACCATATCCATATCAGAACAAGGCATAAAATGATCAAACTTTAGTAACTGAAAGAACCCTCCTTTTGAAGGGATAACTTCAAAACGAGAGCCCTCAATACCTTGGATAAGAATATCGCGTTTACGCTCAAAAAATTCGCCCAATTTTAAATAGAGATCAGGACGCTCCAATACTTCTGCTAACGCATATTGAATAGGAGTATTAGCACTAAACATCAAAAATTGGTGAACAAGACGAATTTGTTCCATCAGCTCAGCAGGCGCTACACAACATCCCACACGCCAACCAGTTACTTGATAAGTTTTACCGAACGATGTGACTACAATAGAACGAGCGGCAAGAGATGGATAACGTGACATTGAACGATGAGGTTCTTCATCAAAAACCATATGCTCATAAACCTCATCAGAGAGAATAATAATATTGGTATTTTCTGTTAATACCATTAAGGCATCTATATCGCTCTCTGTTAAAATACGGCCTGTTGGATTATGGGGTGAATTAAGAATAATCATTCGAGTTTTAGGACTGATTAAACTTTTCACTTGATCCCAATCAATATCAAATTTTGGTGCTTTCAGCTCAACAATCACTGGAATAGCGCCTTGCAATTGAATAATAGGTATATAGCTATCAAATCCAGGCTCAAAACAAATTATCTCATCCCCTGAATGAACCAAGCTAGCGATACTAGAATAAATGGCTTCACTAGCACTAGGCATAATGGTAATTTCATTGTCTACATCATAACGATGTCCATACAAATGCTCAATTTTTTCAACCATTCGCTGACGTAGTGGTTCAATACCAATCATCGGTGCATATTGATTATGTCCTGCTTGCATCGCTTTATACACAGAATCCATCATTTCTGGCGCTAGCATAAAATTAGGAGCCCCTTGAGAGAGTCCAATCACATCAGGATACTGTTTCAACAAATCAGCCATTACAGTGAAAATAGTGGTGCCAACGCTAGGCATTTTAGATTGAACTTGAATAGACATAATTATCAATAAATTTGGTTAAAAATAAAGCACAAAGAAATTACGACTAGCCCAATATTTCTCACTAGACTAGCCGTATTTAAATGACAAATGATTTAACCTCTAAATAAACCATTCATCAATCATACATCCTATTATTTGGTTTTAACGACCCAATCGCCACCAAAATATTTTTGAGTTAAGTTAGAGATAACACCCTCTTCTTTCAATGCTTGTAGAGCTTCATCTAAGCGTTTTTTAAGTTTGTCATCATCTTTACGTACACCAAACGCAATACCTTCACCTAAAATAGCTTCGTCCTTAGCAAACTCATCGACAATTTTAAAGTTTTTCGCTTCTGGTTTATTCAAGAAAGTTTCTTTAGCGACTGGTGTATTCAAAAAAGTACTAGCGACACGGCCGTTTAATAAATCCACAAATGCTTGATCTTGATTACCATAAGAAATCACTTTTACACCTTTAGATTGCCAGTGTTTTTTAGCATATGTTTCTTGTGCAGAACCTTGCAATACAGAAACTGTCACATTATTTTTAAGTAAGCTATCCGCACTTAAATCAACATTAACATCACTTTTAACCACTAATTGTGATGGTGATTGGTAAATAGGTTGAGTGAAGTTAATCACTTTCTTACGTTGTTCAGTGATATTCATTGTAGAGTTAATGAAATCAAATTTACGGGCATTTAAGGCAGGAATCAAGCCATCAAAACTAGATTCAACCCACTCACATGTAACGTTCATTTTTGCACAAACAGCATCGGCTAAATCAACATCAAATCCCATTAATTTACCACTAGCATCCTTATACTCATAGGGAGGATACATCGCCTCAACACCAATTTTTAGTGTTTCTGCTTGTGCAGTAGCAGACAAAAGAGCACCCATTGCAACAGTTGTCGCAACAAATAACGTTTTTAATTTCATATTTCACTCCAAAAAAGAAACCTATTTCTCCTTTAGACCATCCCATCTTTAGACCTCACGTCTAAACGGACAATCTAAAAACCCTGTAGCAAATAGCCTTCCAATCAATAAAAAGCTCCCTATCCACAAGGTCTACATATACTTATCATATATTGATTTAATCATATACTAAGTGTTTCACAAAATCAAAAAATGAAAGGGCTTTTTTTGTTTAATATTTCCTATTTTCCTAATACTAATACTTGTATTAATTTTTGTTTTAACGCTTATATTGCCAAAGATACTACTATTATTTATCCTAATATTTTCAGAAAAGTGTTAGAAAATAAATTTAAGCGATGGGAGAATATGATGAAGTTTACTAAAATCAGTTATCTTTTTACCCTACTACTGATGACTGGCACAACAATGATTACTCATGCAAGCCCTTCAATAGCAGATAACCCCTTAAAAAACCAACCCTTTGCCAACCAAACAGCTACCAGTTTTAGTTTAGATTTTGACGCTAGTAAATTTGTCTCACAAACAACTGAAGTAGACGGCCAACCATTACATTATCGTGCCATCGAAAAAATCGTTTATGTAAAAAATCCTGTCGAAGCAGACTACCAAACACTTTAGATACTGCACCTATTTTTTTACCTAATTCAATTGGTGGCTATATGCCAGCAATGGCAAGCACCGCTGAAGCCAAAGGTATGGAAGGAAAAACAAGCACTATTTTACAAGCACTCCAACATGGTTATGTCGTAGCTTCTGTCGGATCAAGAGGACGTACACTTGGCACAAAAGGTCATTACACAGGGAAAGCGCCTACAGCTATTATTGATTTAAAATCTGCTGTCCGATATTTACATGCCAATGATGCAAAAATGCCCGGTAATGCTAATAAGATTGTCTCTAATGGCACATCCGCTGGTGGAGCCATGTCTGCACTGCTAGGAGCAAGTGGTGATAGCCATGATTATGATGAATATTTCTCAGAGCTTGGTGCTGTTTAACGCTAGCGATAGAATTTTTGCGGTTTCTGCCTATTGTCCCATTACTAATTTAGAACATGCCGATATGGCTTATGAGTGGGAATTTCATACATTAACATCGTATGAACAGATGGATATGTCAAAATTGAATGCTCAAAGCTACAATGATCGATTTAAGCCAATGCCTATGATTACGGGCACTCTTAATACCTCTCAAATAGCTACTTCAAAAAACTTACAACAGCAATTTCCGGACTATTTCAACAGCCTACACTTAACAGATAACAATGGTAAGGCACTACTTTTGGATAAACATGGTAATGGTTCATTTAAAAACTTTATGGCGACGTACCTTATTGCCTCAGCCAATAAAGCCATCACTGAAGGACAAGATTTAAGCCATCTAAACTATTTAACCCTTAAAAATGGGCAGGTTGTAGCCATAGATTTTGAAGGTTACGTTCAACATAAAAAACGGATGAAAACACCGCCTGCCTTTGATAGCCTTAATTTAAGTGCAGGTGAGAATAACTTATTTGGTGACTCCAATACTGACAATAAACACTTTACTTCTTATAGCTTTAAACACAGTACTGTCCAAGGACAATTAGCTGATAAAAATATTATTCGTTTGATGAATGCTATGAATTACGTCAATAATCCTCATACCTCAAAACATTGGCGTATCCGTGCGGGAACAGATGATTATGATACCTCTCATGCCACTCGTACACTCGCTCTAAATTGCGTGACCGCGCGTTGCGCCATCTCTTTGCGTCGAGATGGCGTTACCACTTTTTTTCAATCGCCTCGCGAGCAATCTCAGCCTTTAGACGTTCTTCGGCATACATCTTTTTAAGGCGCTGATTCTCCGCTTCAAGCTCTTTAAGGCGAGACATCATGGAGGCATCCATGCCACCGTATTTAGCACGCCACTTGTAGAAAGTAGCGCTGCTCATGCCATGCTCTCGGCAGAGCTCTGGCACTGGTGTACCAGCTTCGGCTTGTTTAAGAATGGCCATGATTTGGCTGTCGGTATATCGTGATCTTTTCATTGAATTTCCTTTATAAGAAATTCTACTTCTAATTGCTATGGTTTTGTGGGAGGATTACCCCTCTTACTCTGCCGAAGAACTGATTTATTTAGGCTTTAAATATTCTCCTAGCGCTCAACTTATCACTAGCAATCGTTTTATTATTGAATATAATTTGGCATTTGCTGAGCTTTTCGGATATGACTTAAATGAATTAAAGGGGCAGTCCATTTTACGACTATATCCTACCAACTTAGACTTCCAAAAAAAGGGGGAAGTATGGGGAAAGGCATTACAAAAAAATCCTGTTTACCAAGACGAACGCTTTATGTTGCATAAAGACCAGACTGTTTTTTGGGTCAACTTTACTGGTCGAACATTAAATCAAGAGAATCCTTTTGAATTGGTGAGCTGGACAGTTACAAAAATTTCTCATAACAAAGCAAAAATTCTTACTAAGAGAGAACAAGAGATTGCTTCTTATATGGCTAATGGCTTAACAAGCAAAAAAATAGCTAATGAGCTCGGACTTTCTCCTCGCACTGTAGAAATCCACCGGAGTAAAGTCATGAAAAAATTAGATGCTAAAAATATTCAGGAATTAGTTTCTAAATTTATTCAAACCTCATAGTAAATACAGGAAAAATTACTATAAAACCGATTATTTCCTTTGATACACAAGCTCGCTTCCAGCTTAGTTCAGAAAACTATTTTAACTGAGTTAAAATAAATAGTTCATTAACTATAAATGCACTACAAACACTATCTTTACTACACTTTCGCTGAGTGTATTGTCCCAATTAACCCTCATTAAAAATGGACACCCTAATATAAACTAACCTCATATATTAGGGTGTTCTTATCGCAACCTTCTTACTATTATCATCAGTAGGTATATAAATAAGATATTTAAAATTTCCTTTCTTTTTCAGAATAGAGTTACTTATCCGCTATACCCAAACACATTAGACGACTGCTTCGCTGTTTCTACCCAGACGCTTTTGACTTGACTATAAGCTCTTAATGCTTCAATTCCAGATGATCGACCATAGCCACTTTCACCATATCCCCCAAAAGGCGAACTCACATGAATAGTTTTATAGCCATTAATCCAAAATGTGCCTGCGTTTATTTTTTGTGCAATTCTATGTGCTCTTGCTACATTATTTGTCCACACAGCACCAGCTAATCCATACTTGCTATCATTAGCTAATGCTATCGCTTCTTCTTCTGTTTCAAAAGGAATCGCCACAACCACAGGACCAAAAATTTCTTCTTGTGCACATTTCATTTGATTATGCCCAAGTAATACAGTTGGATTCACGATATAACCAGTATTTTGAGGAAGCGGATTAGCATTTTCAGGAGGAACGGTCGCCCCATCTGAAAGTGCCTTTTCAATCATTTTTTTGACATGTTGGTATTGTTTTTCATTATGTATTGGAGCAATCTGGGTAGTTGCTTCAATCGGATTACCCACGATAAATTTCTTAGTTGCCCTTGCTAAATCATTAGTAAACCTTTCGTAAATACTTTTTTGAATAAGTACACGTGAGCCCGATACACAGCTTTGCCCAGTTCCACTGAAAATAGCGCTCTGAGCCCCTTTCAACGCTGCATCATAATCACAATCATCAAAAACAATATTTGCTGATTTTCCCCCCAATTCTAAAATTGAAGGAACGCCTTTCTGTGCAGCAGCAATAGAAATTTTTTTACCCGTCGCTGGAGAACCAACAAAAACGACTTTTTGTATATCACATTCATTAATAATTGCTTGACCAATAGTATGTCCGTAGCCTGCAACAACATTAATCAATCCTCGAGGTATCCTAGCTTGTTCAGAAAGAAATGCTATTAATAATGAAGTAATCGGTGTTAGTTCTGAAGGTTTCAAAATTACACTATTACCTGCCGTAATGGCTGGAGCAATCTGCCAACCCGCCGTAAAAATAGGAGCATTCCAAGGAGTAATTTGAAATACAACGCCTAATGGCTCTAATAATGTGTAATTTAAATGTGTTGTGGGTACAGCAATGACATCACCATGTAATTTATCTGTCCAACCAGCATAATACTCGAACATTTCCGCTACTTTTAATACCTCCACTTTTGCATCACCTAAGGCTTTATTGCTACTAAGTGACTCAATTTCCGCTAACTCAGGAATCCATGAGCGGATAATAGCGCCTAATTTAAAAATCCTACGTCCTCTCTCTGCTGCCGTTAATGATCGCCATTCTGACTGGGCAAGCTTTGTACATTTATTCAAAACAGAAATAATATTTGTATTCGCATCTGAATAAGCAAAAATCTCTTGTTTATCAAATGATGACTTAACCGAAATACGTTCCTGTCCTCCTACTACCCATTCCCCATTAATATAACTAGCAATTTGTTCAAAACTAGGAGCAATTTTTTGAATTAATTCACGCAATTCAACTTTCATTTTTTGTCCTTATTCATCATTGAATTTAAAGTCACTATCTTATTAAAATCTTGTCTATCCTCAAGATAATTCTTACTCAACTCCCATTGACTAACGGCCGCATTGCTTACAGGCAAATCCAAATTTAACTGTGTCAGTAAGTCTTTTGCCAATTGAACATCTTTACGCATTAACCCCATTGTAAAACCTGAATCAAAAGCATTATTTAAAATCCATTTTTCATAATTGACTTGTGACACAGCACTACGACCAGATCCTTTATTAACCCCAAGAATGAGTTTTTCTGGTTTAATGCCTGCTTTTTCTGCCATATGCACTGCTTCAGACATTGTCAATAAATGCATCGCTACTAATAAATTATTTGCTATTTTGACAATATTACCTGCTCCTACCTCTCCCACAAGAATTTGTTCTGCACTCATCAATTTCAACAAAGGCAACACTGCATTAAAATTAGCATCACTGGCACCAATAAACATAGTCATTGTTCCACTACTTGCCCCTAGAGGCCCCCCTGTGACAGGAGCATCAATAAAAGCAATGCTTTTTTCTTCGGCTTGCCGTGAAATTTTTTGACTAACTTCCGCCGTAGATGTACTTGTATCAATAATATAAATTTTGCCTCTCGCAAGGCTAAGAATACCCTCTGCCCCCAAACATACTGTCTCAACATCACCTGCTTTTGGTAAGGATAAAATTAGATAATCATTTTGATTGACTATTTCATCCAATGATGTTGCTATCTGAATCCCTTTTTCTTTAGCTCTTTGCTGTGCTGTAACTGAAACATCCAACCCCATAACCTCAACTTGTTTGGATTGTAAGTGACTAGCCATACCCAGCCCCATATTACCTAAACCAATAACACCAACCTTCATTTTTATTCCTTAATAAAGACAATTACAAAAAAGTTTAAAAAAAATAATTGTTGTTATTCAAGCACATGAATTATAATTATTGTTGCCTATTAAGCAACAAATTAGCATGGACGATCTAAGATGTTAAATAATCAACGATTAAGGTATTTTTATAAAACTGTACAATATCAAGGCATTCGCGCTGCCGCTGAGGCACTAAACATTGCCCCCTCAGTCATTAGCAGACAAATTGCACTACTAGAAAAGGAACTAGATATACCTCTTTTAGAACGGGGAATGCGTGGTGCTGTACCTACTGAGGCTGGGGAAAAAGTAGTTACTTTTTATATGAAACAGCAAGAAGCTGAAAACACCTTAAAAGATGATATTTTTTTATTAAAAGGAATGCACACTGGAAAAATTATTCTAGCAACTGGTGTGGGTTACTTACCTATTGTCGAGAAAGTAATCACCTCCTTTTCAAAACAATTCCCCGGGATACATATTAAACTTACCACTGCTAATAGTAACGAGATTATCTCTAAAGTAGCCGACAATAAAGCCCATATAGGCATTATTTTTAATCCACCTTCACATCCTAGCATTAGAGTGCATAAAGAATTTACCCATCCCTTAAAATTATTTTGTAATCGTCAAAGCCCTCTGGTAAATAGTTCTATGGTACCAATTTCATTCAAAGAGCTTATTAATGAACGAGTAGCTCTACCGGATCATGCACACGGTATCCGTCAGATTATTCAACGAGCTGAACAAGAAGAAGAAATTTATTTCCAACCCAGTTTAATATGTAATCATCTCCAATTATTAAAGCAATATACCTTAACTGGAGGTATTACTTTTCTTCCTGCCTTTATGTTAACAGACGAGGATAAGGCACTAATTGATGCACTAGAACTTCAACAATCTTTTTTGAATCAAACAAAAACACAAATAATAAGTCGCAGGGGAAGAAACCTTACACCTGCGACCCAATTACTACTTAAAGAAATTATTAAAGTAATGCCTGAGCAATAATAGCAGAACCTACAAATGTACCTACAAACGTCAATAATGCGACGATAGCAATTTTAAAACCAGCTGCTTTAAACAATCTAATTTCCATTTTAGAAATAGCCAAACCAGCATATGCAAGTACAGGCGTAATCATTGGTAATAGCCCTATCTTTGAGGTATAAGCAATTACTTCTTGACTAAATGGAAATTGTGGAATGGAAAAAATAATAGCCACAATAGAAATCCAAGCCACCGCAGGAACACCAATTTTGACATATTGATAGATAACATAGCCAAGGACGCTACATAACCAGAAAATAGCCATACCAGGTAAACCGTCAATAAAAGAAACCCCTGTACTAACCCAATTAACAATTAATGCAACCACACTGACCATAACTAATGCCATAATTGTCTTGTACCCATCCCATTTTTAGTACAACTATAAAGTAGAAACGGAATGTTTTTGTTTGTACATTAAAGGGGTGAGCCCCTTTAGTGCATCATGAGGTCTTTGCGTATTATAAATCGTTAACCACTCCTCGGTTAGTTGTTTAACCTGTTTTAGTGTTTTCTGAAGTACG
>NZ_AYSV01000071.1 GCF_000506865.1 Pelistega indica | reverse complement strand
ATCAGCCTCTATACCGCCTTCTTCAACCAATTCTTTATAGTCGATAAAATGTATCCCTCGATACGCCCATAATTTTGCATGCTTGCGACACATTTTTTAATTGCTCTGCTAAATTAAGCAGTCCTGCTTTATGTTTAATCACATTATTGGTAGTATGTAACATGAGAGTTTCCTTTTGTTTGTTTAAAAGATTCGCACCTCTTATTCAAACGGGAAACTCTCTTTTTTGCAACTCATTTGTCAGATTTGGTCTGAACTTCTACAAATTAAGTGTAAAGCGTATCATTATAGGTCAGTGTCTAATGAGCTTGTTCTGAAAGTGTTATCTTGATAAGAAAAAAGGCTACTTCTCATAAACTCTCCAAGGGTGTGGAGATGATTTAATGAAGTAGCCTGTTCACCCTATAGGTGAATTATTTACGTTGATCTAATGGCACAAAAGGAATATCGTCTGGACCAGTGTAATTGGCAGTAGGACGAATAATTTTGTTATCAGCACGTTGCTCTAGGATATGAGCAGACCAACCTGCTGTACGTGCAATCACGAATAATGGCGTAAACATGGCTGTTGGAACACCCATCATGTGATATGACACAGCAGAGAACCAGTCAAGGTTAGGGAACATTTTTTTGATTTCCCACATGACTGACTCTAGGCGTTCGGCGATATCATACATTTTGGTATTGCCAGCGTCATCTGATAACTGTTTAGCTACTTTTTTGATGACAACGTTACGAGGGTCAGAGATTGTATAAACAGGGTGACCAAAACCAATAATGACTTCCTTGTTTTCTACACGTTTACGAATATCTGCTTCAGCTTCATCAGGTGTTTCGTAGCGTTTTTGTACTTCAAATGCTACTTCATTTGCACCACCATGTTTTGGACCACGTAAAGCACCAATAGCACCAGTAATAGCAGAGTACATATCCGAGCCTGTACCAGAAATGACGCGGCTAGTAAAGGTAGATGCATTAAACTCATGCTCAGCATATAAGATTAATGATGTATGCATTGCACGTACCCAATTTTCTGGAGGTTCTTCACCGTGTAATAGGTGCAAGAAATGACCACCGATACTGTCATCATCTGTTTGTACATCAATGACGCGGCCATTATGGCTAAAGTGATACCAGTAAAGTAGGGCAGAACCTAAGCATGCCATCAAGCGATCGGCAATGTCACGTGCGTCAGCTGCATTGTGGTCGTCTTTTTCTGGCAGCGTGCAACCTAATACGGAAACGGCAGTACGCATCACATCCATTGGGTGGCTAGCAGCAGGTAAAGACTCTAATACTGTTTGTAAGTTCGCAGGTAAACCACGTAGACGGCGTAATTTAGCTTTGTAGGCAGCTAGTTCGGTTTTATTTGGTAATTTTCCGTGAACTAGTAAGTGAGCAATTTCTTCAAATTCGCTAACTTCAGCCAAGTCCAAAATATCATAACCACGATAGCTCAAATCATTACCAGTACGACCAACGGTACAAAGTGCAGTGTTACCAGCAACAACACCGGATAAGGCAACGGATTTTTTGACTTTTGGTTTTACTTCTTCAGTGCTCATTAGGAACTCCTTTCAATGAAAATAGTCTCGGCTTATTTGTTTTTGGCAAATAAAGCATCAAGTTTTTGTTCAAAAGCATGGTAGCCAATGCGATCGTATAATTCTTCACGAGTTTGCATCATGTCGACTACATTGCGTTGGTGACCGTCTTTACGGATTGTTTGATAAACAGTTTCAGCGGCTTTATTCATGGCGCGGAAAGCGGATAGAGGATAAAGAACCATCCCTACGCCTGCACCTTTTAATTCTTCTACGCTAAATAATGGTGTTGCACCAAATTCTGTGATATTTGCTAATAGTGGTACATTGATGGCCTTAGCAAATTTTTCGTATGTTGGTAAGTCGTAAGCTGCTTCAGCGAAAATACCGTCAGCACCAGCTTCTACGCATTTGATAGCACGTTCAATAGCGGCATCAACACCATGGGCTTGAATAGCATCTGTGCGTGCAATAATAAAGAAGTTTTCGTCTGTGCGTGCATCTGCGGCGGCTTTAACACGATCAACCATTTCTTCAGTAGAAACAATCTCTTTGCCTGGACGATGGCCACAACGTTTAGCACCTACTTGATCTTCGATATGACAGGCAGCTGCACCTGCTTTGATTAAGCTTTGGACAGTGCGAGCAATATTAAACGCAGAAGGACCTAAACCTGTATCAATATCAACTAATAGTGGTAGGTCACATACATCCGTAATACGACGAGTATCAATAAGAACATCTTCTAGCGTATTGATACCTAAGTCAGGAAGACCTAGAGAACCAGCAGCAACACCACCGCCAGATAAATAAATTGCTCTGAAACCAGCACGTTTAGCTAATAAAGCATGGTTAGCATTGATAGCACCAATGATTTGTAGTGGATTTTCTTCGGCTAAAGCTTGGCGAAATTTTAATCCTGCAGATTGAATTGCCATAATCGTTAAATCTCCCGTTTATTAGAATATTATCAATATAGTATTAGGTAAAACTAGGGAAATATAAATAAGGGAAAATCGCTAGTTTTAATCTATTGATAAATAAATTGTTAAATCAAAAAAAGATTGCTTAACAAGTCAAATAATAAAAAGCCACGTTATAAAGAACGTGGCTTCGCTAGTTGCAATTCATAACAATAAAGAGAAATAGCAAGATAAGGTGTATAAATGATTTTGGATAAATTTACACACCGGATATCTCATTATTTTAATAAGTCAGCAACGCCATTGCGTTCTTCTTCTAACTCAGCAAGCGTTTTGTTCATGCGCTCACGAGAGAAGTCATTGATATCTAAACCTTGAACGATAGTGTATTCACCGTTTTCAGTTGTTACAGGGAAACCGTAGATAACGCCTTCAGGGATACCATATGAACCGTCAGAAGGAACACCCATTGTTACCCATTTACCGTTAGAGCCTAAAACCCAGTCACGGACATGATCAATAGCGGCGTTAGCAGCAGAAGCAGCAGATGATAAGCCACGTGCTTCAATAATAGCGGCCCCGCGTTTACCTACTGTAGGAATAAAGGTGTCTTTGTTCCATACATCGTCATTGATTTTTTTCTCTAGACTTTCGCCATTTACTGTGGCAAAACGGATATCTGGGTACATGGTAGGAGAGTGGTTACCCCAGACAATTAATTTCTCAATGTCTTTTACAGCAGTACCTGATTTTTGAGCTAATTGAGTCAATGCACGGTTATGGTCTAAACGTAACATAGCAGTGAAGTTTTTAGCTGGTAAATCAGGAGCAGATTTCATCGCGATATAGGCATTAGTATTTGCAGGGTTACCTACAACTAATACTTTAACATTGCGACTAGCAACAGCATTTAATGCTTTACCTTGAACAGTGAAGATTTGAGCGTTGGCTTGTAATAAGTCTTTGCGTTCCATACCAGGACCACGAGGACGAGCACCAACTAAAAGAGCAATATCAACGTCTTTGAATGCTGTCATAGGATCGCTATGGGCAGTTACTTCTTGCAATAATGGGAATGCGCAGTCATCAAGTTCCATCATTACGCCATGTAGTGCTTTTTGAGCTTTTTCGTCTGGGATTTCAAGAAGTTGAAGGATAACAGGTTGGTCTTTACCTAACATTTCACCTGAAGCAATACGAAATAGTAAGGCGTAACCGATTTGACCGGCAGCACCTGTAACGGCAACGCGTACAGCTGGTTTAGACATATTAAATGCTCCAATAAAAATTTTAAAAAATAATACGCTTTCCTAATTTAATGCCTTAGAAAAGTTATAAATGTAATCTTTTAAATCTTAGCCCTAAAATGTCATTTCGTCAATAAGTCTTATATCTTATATATGAGTGGACAAGAAAGGGGTAGTTGTGGAATAATTTGGACGTCATTTAAACTTTTGTAGGATTATGGCTCTGAAACCAAAGTCAAAGACTAATAGTAAGCAGAAAGTATCTGCTTCATTTAGCCCATTGTATAAACAGATTAAAGAATTATTGTTGCAAAGTTTGGAAACTGGAGAGTTCAAACCTGGCACAATGATTCCTAGTGAGCATGACTTGGCAGATAGATTTCAAGTCAGTCAGGGGACGGTACGCAAAGCAATTGATGAATTGGCTGCTGAGAATGTTTTACTTAGACGTCAAGGAAAGGGTACTTTTGTAGCGACGCATCATGAACCGTCAGTTAGATATCGTTTTCTACGTTTATCAGCGGATGGGCAGGTTGAAGTTAAGCGTACGCATAGTACGATTTTATCCTGTGAGCGATTATCTCCTACGGAAGAACAACAAAAAATATTTGAATTGTCGAGTAGTGATGAAGTAGTTTGTATTAAACGAGTAATGAATTTTTCTAATCGTCCAACGGTTTATGAGGAAATTTATCTACCCGCTGTACTTTTTAAGGGATTGACTTTTGATTTATTGACGCATGAAAAGATGCCATTATATGGATTATTTGAGAGTCATTTTGGGGTGCAGTTATTAAGATGTGATGAAAAATTAAGAGCTGTCTCCGCACCAGATAGTATAGCAAAGCTTTTGCACGTAGCTGTAGGGTCGCCATTACTTTCCATTGAAAGGATAGCTTACACGTTTGGAGAAAAAGCCGTAGAAATTCGCACTGGATTTTACGTAACTGAGCATTATTACTACAGAAATAGTTTAAACTAGAAGTTTATGCACATTTAAGGGTTTTCTTTTAGGTATTTTGTAATAAGAGTACTATAATAGAAAAGTTTTTTTAATTATTGTTGTAAATTTTAGAGGGCAATATGTCAGAGTCTACATCAAAACCTCGCCGTGAATTTCGCAACGTCGATTTTCAACTAATCACACAAAAGTACCGTCTGCCGTTTGCGGGCAAGGTATCTATTTTACATCGTGTTAGTGGCGCACTTTTATTCTTAAGTCTTCCATTATTAATTACAGTATTCAAGGAATCTGTAACAAGCCCAGCAAGTTTTGCTGATTTAGGTAGTGGCTTTGGTGGTTTCTTACTTAAGCTTATTTTATTAGTCGGTTTATGGGGTTTTATGCACCATTTATGTGCTGGTATTCGTTATCTAACCTTGGATTTGCATATTGGTATGGATAAGCAAACTGCACAAAAAAGTGCCAAGATTGTCTTGTGTGTAAGCTTAGCGTTAACCTTTATTTTTGCGATTAAACTATTCGGAGCACTATAATGTCTACAGAACAATATGGAAGAACGCGCCGTGTAGTAGGTGCACACTACGGTACTAAAGATTTTATCGTTCAACGCGTAACAGCGGTCATTCTAGCTGTTTACTCAGTACTATTTTTGATTTCAGCTCTTTTTACCTCTATTGACTACCATAGCTGGATTGGTTTCTTTACCTTTACCTGTTTTGGCTTACCTTTGGGTAAAATCGCTGCAACATTAGCTTTTTTATCATTAGCATGGCACGCTTGGATTGGAGTACGTGATATTTGGATGGACTATGTTAAATCAGCAGGTCTTCGCTTAGCTCTATTCGTACTAACAGTTCTTTGGTTGGTAGGCAGTGTTGCTTACTTTGCTTCAATCATTTGGAGTCTATAATAATGACAGCAATTCTTTCTTCTTTACCTCGCCGTAAATTTGACGTGGTAGTTATAGGTGCGGGTGGTGCTGGTATGCGCTGTTCATTACAGCTAGCTCAAGCTGGTCTATCTGTTGCCGTTTTATCAAAAGTTTTCCCAACTCGTTCACATACTGTTGCCGCACAAGGTGGTATTAGTGCTTCTTTGGGGAATATGTCTGAAGACCATTGGCAATGGCATATGTACGATACAGTCAAAGGGTCTGACTGGTTAGGTGACCAAGATGCGATTGAATTCTTGTGTCGCGAAGCACCAAATGCTGTGTACGAATTAGAGCATTTTGGTATGCCTTTTGACCGTAACCCTGACGGTACTATTTACCAACGTCCTTTTGGTGGTCATACGTCTCATTTCGGTGAAAAACCTGTTCAACGTGCCTGTGCAGCAGCTGACCGTACTGGTCATGCGTTATTGCATACTTTATATCAACGAAATGTTGCTTCTCGTACGCATTTCTTCGTTGAGTGGATGGCACTTGATTTAATCCGTAACGATGACGGTGATGTTTTAGGTGTGACTGCACTTGAAATGGAAACGGGTGATATCTATATTTTAGAAGCAAAAACAACGGTATTAGCGACTGGTGGTGCTGGTCGTATTTGGGCTGCCTCGACCAACGCATTCATCAATACGGGTGACGGTTTGGGTATGGTTGCTCGCGCAGGTATCCCATTACAAGATATGGAATTCTGGCAATTCCACCCAACTGGTGTAGCTGGTGCGGGTGTATTGATTACAGAAGGGGTACGCGGTGAAGGTGGTATTCTTTTAAATAAAGATGGCGAACGTTTCATGGAACGTTATGCACCAAACCTAAAAGACTTAGCGCCTCGTGATTTCGTCTCTCGTTCTATGGACCAAGAAATTAAAGAAGGTCGTGGTTGTGGTCCTGACGGTAATTATGTGGTTCTAAAACTAGACCATCTAGGTGCTGATGTAATCAACAAACGCTTACCATCTATCCGTGAAATTGCGATTCGTTTCGGTAATGTGGATCCAATCAAAGAGCCTATTCCAGTGGTACCAACTATTCACTATCAAATGGGTGGTATTCCTGCTAACTATCATGGTCAAGTATTGCAATGGGATGCTGCGTCACAATCAAATAAAGTTGTTAATGGCTTATATGCTATTGGTGAATGTGCGGCGGTATCTGTTCACGGTGCTAACCGTTTAGGTACAAACTCATTACTAGATTTAGTCGTATTTGGTCGTGCAACTGGTAACCATATCGTTGATACTCACTTAGAGCGTCAAAGAGAGCATAAAGATTTAGCGGTTGAATCAGTAACTAAATCGCTTGATCGTGTTAATGCACTAGAAACTCGTGCTTCTGGTGAAAAAGTTCAAGATGTTGGTAATGCTATGCGTATTGCAATGCAACAACATTGCGGTGTATTCCGTACACTAGATTTATTGAACAAAGGTGTTGCAAAAATCGACGAAGTGGCAGAGCAAGCTAAAAATATTTACTTCAAAGATAAATCTAAAGTGTTCAATATGGCTCGCCAAGAAGCACTTGAGATTGAAAACATGATTGAGGTTGCGCGTGCAACAATTAAATCAGCATCACTACGTACAGAAAGCCGTGGTGCACATGCATTAAATGATCACCCAGAACGTGATGATGTGAATTGGCTAAAACATACGCTATGGTATTCAAATGATGGTCGTGTTGAATATAAGCCAGTACAAATGAAACCATTAACTGTTGAAACAATTCCACCAAAAGCACGCACATTCTAGGCAGGATATTATGACTAAACGTATCGTAAAATTTGAAATTTATCGCTATGATCCAGATAAGGACGAGCGTCCATACATGCAAAAACTTGACGTAGAGTTAGGACCTAATGACAAAATGTTGTTAGATGCTATTGTTCGCATTAAAAATGATGTTGATGATAGTCTTTCTATTCGTCGTTCTTGCCGTGAAGGTGTTTGTGGTTCAGATGCCATGAATATTAATGGTAAAAATGGTTTGGCTTGTATCACTAACTTACGTGATTTACAAGAGCCTATCGTGTTACGTCCATTACCAGGTTTACCAGTCATTCGTGACTTAATTGTTGATATGACTCATTTCTTTAATCAATATCACTCAGTTAAGCCATACTTGATTAATAATACACCAGCACCAGAAAAAGAGCGTTTACAAAGTCCTGAAGCTCGTGAAGAGTTAGATGGTCTTTATGAATGTATCTTATGTGCGTGCTGTTCTACTTCTTGTCCATCATTCTGGTGGAACCCAGATAAATTCGTGGGTCCTGCTGGTCTGTTGCAAGCTTATCGTTTCTTAGCGGATAGCCGTGATGAAGCGACAGCAGAACGTTTAGATAACTTAGAAGATCCGTATCGATTATTCCGTTGTCATACCATTATGAATTGCGTGGATGTATGTCCAAAAGGTTTAAATCCAAGTAAAGCAATTGGTAAGATTAAAGAAATGTTGGTACGTCGTACTATTTAATCTATGACAAGTTTGACAGAACTACAACGTGCGCGTCTAAGATGGCGTGCACGTCGCGGTTTACTAGAAAATGATTTAATGATTACGCAATTTCTAGACCGCTATGAAACAGAGTTAAATGATGATGATGTGCAGAGTTTGACTCTTCTTTTTGAAATGGATGATAATTCTTTGCTTGATGTCTTACTAGGAAGAGCAGAACCTACGGGTGACTATAATACGCCTAATATTAACCGTATCGTTAAGCTTATTCGTGAGTTAAAGCATTGACACTGAGTTGTCTGGTATTGTGTTGAAAGGAAAATCCACATGAATTTATCTGATAAAAAAGCGACCTTAAATATCGATGGTAAAGCGCCAATCGAACTACCTGTATATACAGGCTCGATTGGTCCGGAAGTATTAGATATTCGTAAACTTTATGGTCAAAGTGATATGTTCACTTTTGACCCCGGTTTTATGTCGACAGCGGCTTGCGAATCTGCCATTACATACATTGATGGCGATAAAGGCGAGCTTTTATACCGTGGTTACCCAATTGAGCAACTTGCTGTAAATTGTGATTATTTAGAAGTTTGTTATTTATTGCTAAATGGCGAATTACCAAATGCGCAACAAAAAGCAGAGTTTGAATACTCTATTAACCACCATAATTTAGTGCATGAACAAATGCATTTCTTCTTACGTGGTTTCCGTCGCGATGCACACCCAATGGCTATCTTAACTGGTTTAGTGGGTGCTATGTCGGCTTTTTATCACGATTCAACGGATATTTCAAACCCACATCACCGTGAAATTTCTGCGATTCGTTTAATTGCTAAAATGCCAACATTAGTTGCAATGGCATATAAATACTCTTGCGGTGAACCTTATGTTTACCCACGTAATGGTTTATCTTATTCAGGCAACTTCTTACGCCAAATGTTTGCTACTCCATGTGAAGATTATCAAGTAAATGAAGTAGTAGAACGTGCTTTTGACCGTATCTTAACGTTACACGCTGACCATGAACAAAATGCGTCTACATCAACTGTACGTTTATGTGGTTCATCAGGTACTAACCCATTTGCCGCTATTGCAGCGGGTGTTGCTTGCTTGTGGGGTCCTGCTCACGGTGGTGCTAACGAAGCTTGCTTAAATATGCTTGAAAATATCCAAGCAAATGGTGGTATTGCTAAAGTTGGCGAGTTCATGGAAAAAGTGAAAGACAAAAACTCTGGCGTACGTCTAATGGGCTTTGGTCACCGCGTGTACAAAAACTATGACCCACGTGCTAAATTAATGCAAGAAACATGTAAAGAAGTATTGACTGCTTTAGGTTTAGAAAACGATCCATTGTTCAAACTAGCGATGGAATTAGAGCGCATTGCATTAGAAGACCAATATTTTGTTGATCGTAAACTTTATCCTAACGTTGACTTCTACTCAGGTATTGTTCAACGTGCTATCGGTATCCCAACACAGCTATTCACAGCAATTTTTGCATTAGCTCGTACAGTGGGTTGGATTGCTCAATGGAACGAAATGTTATCTGATGCTAACTACAAAATTGGTCGCCCACGTCAACTGTATGTGGGTAGTGCTCGTCGTGATGTACCGTCATTAGATAAACGTTAATCTACGTCGTTAGATAGTCTTGTTGCTTGGCTGAGAATTTACGCACTTGTTTGATATCAAGTAAGGCAACAAGACCTTAAGGCTAGATTCGCTGAAAAGCTTATAAACCGTCCTATGATGAATAGGGCGGTTTTTTTATTAACTAAAATCTGTCCAAAAAATTCATACCAGTCCAAATTTTTGTATATAGACTTATTATGCGGAGTAGGGGTAGGGGTAATATTTGATGAGAAAATAGTTAGTAAAATCACTCTTCATCAAGAGTTTTGTCATATCCTTCGTAATAGTATGATTGTTCAATCCCCTTGAAAATGATTTCTCGATTATCAATATCATCACTCAAATGTTGCGCTAGTAATGTTCTTAATTCAAGATCGTTAATAGGACTTCTTTCCATTGCCTGCAAGTAAAGTGTTTTATCCACGAATTGCCAATTGACTACCTTTTTTAGGTTTTTTTTCAAAATAAGGTCTAGCCAAATTCTCATGCTTCTCCCATTACCTTCCATAAAAGGATGGGCAATGTTCATTTCTACATATTTAGCAATGATTGCCTCAAAAGAGTCTTCAGACATTTGTTCTATTTTAGGCAGAATATCATTTAGATAAAGAGCTGTAGCAAATCTAAAACTACCTTTTGAAATATTCAGTGACCTGATTTCTCCTGCAAAGTCATACAAACCGTTGAATAAGTAATGATGAATATGTTGAAGACCTTTGCTTGTTCCTATTTCTATTTGATTAATATCACCACTTTCGAATAAGCGATAAGCATTTTCTAGGCTTTTTTTATCAATATTCTTCATCATCGTTATTTATATATTAGTAAGAGATAATAGTCATTTTATCATAATGCAAAAGGGGCTAAAGAGCCCCTTTCTGTACTATTCTAAGAGATGAATCTAACTACGTTGTTGAGCATCAATAACAGCTAATGCTGTCATATTGACGATACGACGAGTAGTTGAACTTGTAGTTAGAATGTGCACTGGTTTTGCTGCACCTAAAAGAATAGGTCCTAACGTAATGCCATTACCGCTAGTCATTTTGAGTAAATTATAAGAAATATTACCTGACTCTAGGCTTGGCATCACCAATAGGTTTGCAGAGCCGCGTAAAGTGCTTTCAGGGCATGCTTCTAAACGAATACGTTCGCTAAGTGCGGCATCTGCCTGCATTTCACCGTCAATCTCAAGATTTGGTGCACGTTCCACAATAATTTTGCGAGCTTCAGCCATTTTGTTTGAACTCTTATTTGGACGACTGCCAAAATTAGAGTTAGAGAGTAGGGCAACTTTAGGAACAACACCAAAACGTTGCATCTCTTCAGCGGCTAATAAGGTAATCTCTGCAATGGTTTCTGCATCAGGATTTTCATTAACATGTGTATCCGCGATAAATAGCGTATCTTCAGGCATGATAATAACGTTCATTGATGCAAATGTTTTCACACCAGGTTTTAAACCAATAACCTGTGAAACGTATTCTAATTGGTTTTCCCAGCGAGTACTTGTTCCGCAAATCATTGCATCTACATCACCACGCTCTAATAGGATGGCACCAATTAGCGTATTGTGTTTGCGTACCATGGTTTTTGCAATCTCTGGTGTTACACCTTTACGGCAACGCAATTTATAATAATGTTGCCATGCTTCTGTGAAACGAGCATCGTCCTCAGGATTGACGACAGTGATATTTTTACCTGCCTCTAGACGCAAACCAAGTTTTTTAACGCGCATTTCAATAACTGCAGGGCGACCGATTAGAACAGGTAAAGCAATACCCTCGTCAACGATTGTTTGAACAGCACGTAATACACGTTCATCTTCACCGTCAGCATAGACAACACGCTTAACGTCAGATTTCGCTTGTAAGAATAATGGACGCATCAAGTGACCAGAGTGATACACAAAATTCATTAATTGCGTACGGTACGCTGACATATCCGTAATAGGTTTAGTGGCTACGCCAGTATCCATAGCTGCTTGTGCAATAGCAGGAGCAATTTTGGCAATTAATCGTGGGTCAAATGGCTTAGGAATAATGTATTCTGGCCCAAACTCTAATGTTTGGCCCGCATAAGCTTTAGCTACTTCATCATTTTGTTCAGCTTGAGCAAGTTCAGCAATAGCATGAACGCAAGCCATTTTCATTTCTTCATTAATGGTTGTAGCGCCAACGTCAAGTGCACCACGGAAGATAAATGGGAAGCATAATACGTTATTAACTTGGTTAGGGTAGTCCGAGCGACCTGTCGCAATAATAACATCAGGACGAGCAGCTTTAGCCTCTTCAGGAAGAATTTCAGGGTCAGGATTAGCTAAGGCAAGGATTAATGGATTAGCAGCCATTGTTTTAACCATATCACCTGTTAAAACACCTTTTGTAGAGCAACCCAAGAAAACGTCAGCATCTTTGACAATATCGGCTAATGTGCGCGCATTTGTTACTTGTGCATAACGTGCCTTATTAGCTTCCATATTAGCATCACGATCTTTATAAATCACGCCACGAGAATCTGATACGTAGATATTTTCATGGCTAATACCACAGCGAACTAATAGATCCAAACAAGCAATCGCTGCTGCACCAGCACCTGAACATACTAATTTCACTTTTGCTGGATCTTTATTGACTAATTTAAGGCCATTTAAAATAGCGGCTGAAGAAATAATTGCTGTTCCATGTTGGTCATCATGGAAAACAGGAATTTTCATGCGTTCGCGTAATTTTTTCTCAATATAAAAACATTCTGGTGCTTTAATATCTTCTAAGTTCACACCACCTAATGTAGGCTCTAGCGCGCAAACGATATCGACAATTTTATCGGGATCATTTTCGGCTAATTCAATATCAAAAACATCAACACCAGCGAATTTCTTAAATAGGCAGCCTTTACCTTCCATCACAGGCTTAGCGGCTAAAGGACCGATATTGCCTAATCCTAGTACAGCAGTACCATTGGTAATCACACCGACTAAATTACCACGTGAGGTGAAGCGAGCGGCAGCTGATTGCCCCTCGTCATAAATAGCCATACATGCATGAGCAACACCGGGTGAATAGGCAAGAGATAAGTCATCTTGGTTTGCCATAGATTTTGTGGGGACCACTGAGATTTTCCCTGGGCGAGGATATTCATGGTAGTCCAGTGCGAGTTTTTTGGAATCAACAGATCATAATTTTTCCTAAATTAGTATTATTGTTGGTATGTTATATGAAATTAATTATAGGTAAAATATTACCTACTTTTTATACAAAAAACAGCTATAAGAGTAAATCTGGTAGAGATTGTTAATCATTGAAACTAATTTTAGGGTTTACCTATATTTATCTTTAATTCAGGTTATACTATGCTTTAACGAATTAATTTTATAAAATATAAAGGTTAGTTCGCCTTCTTTTTCGCTGTCCGTAAGTCGGTTAAGCCGTGAATCGGAAGGTTATCCTGCATCCATTATGGTGAAACACTCATAGAAAGGTGAAGCGTCTATTATGACTACAGCTATTGAAAAGAGTAATAACTCATACTTATTTGGTAGTAATGTTTCGTATGTTGAAGAGCAATACGAGGCTTACTTAGAAAATCCCGAATCAGTCACGCCAGAGTGGCGAGATTATTTCGATAAACTTAGCCATTTACCTGCGGTTGATGGTAGCGAAACAACACGTGATCAAAATCACTCCTCAATTATCGCTTCTTTCGCTCAACGTGCCAAGGCTAATACTTTATTAGTGCAAGCGGCACCTGCTAGTTTGGAAGTAGCTGGTAAGCAACTAAAAGTTCAGTCGTTGATTGCAGCGTATCGTAGCTTAGGTGTGCGTCACGCTATTCTTGACCCCCTAAAACGTTCTGAACGCCCAGAAATTCCTGAGTTAGATCCTGCATTTTATGGTCTAACAGATGCTGATTTAGATGAGGTCTACTCAGCAACAAATACTTATTTCACCACAAATTCAACAATGACTTTGCGTGAAATTCTTAATTCTTTACGTGATACTTACTGCCGTTCAGTGGGTAGTGAGTTTATGCATATCTCTGATCCAAAAGCAAAACGTTGGATTCAAGAACGCTTAGAATCAACATTGTCTACTGCTGCGCTTACAGTTGCTGAGAAGAAAAATCTTTTAAAACAAGTGACAGAAGCTGAAGGTCTAGAGCGTTTCTTGCATACTAAATATGTAGGTCAAAAACGTTTCTCACTTGAAGGTGGTGAGAGCTTTATCGCATGTATGGACGAAGTAGTCAATCATGGCGGTAAAATTGGTGTTCAAGAAATGGTGGTGGGTATGGCTCACCGTGGTCGTTTGAATATGCTTATTAATATTATGGGTAAACGTCCTGGCGATTTGTTTGCAGAGTTCGAGGGCAAACACGCAGAAGGTCTTACTGACGGTGACGTTAAATACCATAACGGTTTCTCTAGCGATATTTCCACAGCAGGTGGTCCTGTACATCTATCATTGGCGTTTAACCCTTCTCACTTAGAGATTGTGAATCCAGTGGTAGAAGGAAGTGCCCGTGCACGCCAAGATCGTCGTCAAAATAAAAAACAAGTATTACCAGTACTTGTTCATGGTGACGCAGCATTTGCCGGTCAAGGGGTAGTGATGGAAACGCTTAACCTTGCCCAAACACGTGGTTATGGTACAGGTGGTACTTTACACGTAGTGATTAATAACCAAATTGGTTTCACTACATCAGATCCGCGAGATGCACGCTCTACGCTCTATTGTACTGATGTGGTTAAAATGATTGAAGCACCAGTATTCCATGTGAATGGTGATGATCCAGAGGCGGTTGCTTTTGTGACTCGTTTAGCAATGGATTATCGTGCAGAATTCGCTCATGATGTCGTGATTGATATTGTTTGCTATCGTAAGCTAGGTCACAATGAACAAGATACACCAGCATTAACTCAACCGTTAATGTACAAATCTATTAGTAAGCACCCAGGTACACGTCAGCTTTATGCAGACAAATTAGTTGCTCAAGGTGTATTACAAGCAAATGAGCCAGATGATTTAGTTAAAGAGTATCGTGCTGTTATGGATGCAGGTGGTGAGACAGCAGAGCCAGTATTAACAGATGTTAAAAATCAATTTGCGATTGATTGGAAACCATTTATCGGTGCAAAATGGACGGATAAAGCAGATACGGCTGTGCCTACTGCTGAGTTAAAACGTTTAGGTGAACGTATCACTACTATCCCTGAAACATTTACACCGCATAAATTGGTTGAAAAATTACTAGCCGATCGTCGTGCGATGGCAAATGGTGAAATGAATTTAGACTGGGGTATGGGTGAGCACTTAGCTTTTGCATCATTAGTAAATGCTGGCTTTAATATCCGTATTACTGGTCAAGACGCAGGTCGCGGTACATTTACACACCGTCATGCTGTATTGCATGACCAAAAACGTGAACGTTGGGATGACGGTACTTATATTCCTTTACAAAGCATCTCTGAAAACCAAGCCAAATTTTTAGTGATTGACTCAGTGTTATCTGAAGAAGCTGTACTAGGGTTTGAATATGGTTTTGCTTGCTCTGAACCTAATACATTAACGATTTGGGAAGCACAGTTTGGTGACTTTGCCAATGGTGCTCAAGTAGTGATCGACCAATTTATTGCATCTGGTGAAGCTAAATGGGGACGTCAATGTGGTCTAGCGCTAATGTTGCCACATGGTTATGAAGGTCAAGGTCCAGAACACTCATCAGCACGTATCGAACGTTTCTTACAATTATGTGCGGACAATAATATGCAAGTGGTTCAACCAACAAATGGTGCACAGATTTTCCACTTGTTACGTCGCCAAATGATTCGTAACTTCCGTAAACCACTCGTCATCTTTACACCAAAATCACTTCTACGTAATAAAGATGCTAGCGTGCCATTAACTGAGCTTTCTGAAGGCTCATTTAAAACAGTTATTGGGGAAGTAGATACCGCAATTAATGCAGACAAAGTAACTCGTTTATTAGTGTGTTCAGGTAAAGTTTATTACGATTTAGTTAATGCACGTAAAGAGCGTGAAGCGAGTGATGTGGCGATTATCCGTATCGAACAACTTTATCCATTTGCGCACAAAGATTTTGAAGCTGAGTTTGAAAAATATCCTCATGTAAAAGAAGTGGTATGGGTACAAGATGAACCACAAAACCAAGGTCCTTGGTTCTACGTTCAACACCATATTTATGAGAACATGAAAAAAGGTCAAAAACTTGCTTATGCAGGTCGTGCTGCCTCATCTTCTCCAGCAGTGGGCTATTTAGCAAAACACATAGAGCAGCAAAAAGCATTAATTGAACAAGCTTTTGCTGCACGTATCAAACCAGTTTTATCAAAATAAGATTTTTAATAGATTAAAGGATTTAACAATGGCAATTATTGACGTAGTTGTACCTCAATTATCAGAGTCAATTTCTGAAGCGACACTTTTAGAGTGGAAATTCAAAGTAGGGGAAGCTGTTTCTCAAGATGCTACATTAATTGAAGTAGAGACAGACAAAGTCGTATTAGAAGTACCATCTCCAGCAAGTGGTGTGTTAGTGGAAATTGTTGAAGGAGACGGTAGTACTGTTACTTCAGGTCAATTATTAGCAAAAATTGATACAGCTGCTCAAGCATCAGCAACAGCTGGTACAGAATCACCAAAAGAAGCGACAGCTGAGGCTGCTGTCGCTGCACCAGCACCACAACAAGTGATTGCTAAAGATACAGCAGCAACTAAAGGTGATGTAGCTTCACCAGCTGCTAGTGTTATTCTTGCTGAAAAAGGTTTATCAGCAAGTGACGTACAAGGTTCAGGTCGTGATGGTCGTGTGACTAAAGCTGATGCTCAAGCTGCTTCAGCGAAACCAGCAAAAGCTGCAGCTCCAGTAGCAGTACCATTAAACTTAGATGGTCGTCCAGAGCAACGTGTACCAATGACTCGTCTACGTGCACGTGTGGCTGAGCGTTTATTACAATCTCAACAAGAGAATGCTATCTTAACGACGTTCAACGAAGTTAATATGAAAGCTGTTATTGATTTACGTAATCAATACAAAGAAAAATTTGAGAAAGAGCATGGTGTTAAATTAGGCTTCATGTCTTTCTTTGTGAAAGCGGCAGTTGCAGCATTAAAACGCTATCCAATTTTAAATGCATCAGTTGATGGTACAGATATTATTTACCATGGTTACTTCGATATTGGTATCGCTGTAAGTAGTCCACGTGGTTTAGTCGTACCTATTTTACGCAATGCAGATCAATTAAGTTTAGCTGACATTGAAAAAGCTATTGCTGATTTCGGTGCTCGTGCTCGTGATGGTAAATTAGGCTTAGATGATTTAACTGGTGGTACTTTCTCTATTTCTAATGGCGGTGTATTTGGTTCAATGATGTCAACACCGATTATTAATCCTCCACAATCAGCAATTTTAGGCGTTCATGCTACTAAAGATCGCCCAGTAGTTGAAAATGGTCAAATCGTTATTCGTCCAATTAACTACTTAGCGATGTCTTATGACCACCGCATCATTGACGGTCGTGAGGCAGTATTAGGATTAGTAGCGATGAAAGAAGCACTAGAAGATCCACAACGTTTATTATTAGATATCTAATTTAAGCGCATAACAACGGTGCCCCTAATCCTTAGTGATTAAATGGGGCACTTGTCATTGAGTATTTTAAATATAAACGAAGAGATTTTTATTATGGCAACACAGTTTGATGTAGTAGTGATCGGTGCAGGACCTGGTGGTTATATTGCTGCTATCCGTGCCGCACAATTAGGTAAAAAAGTCGCATGTATTGATGCTTGGGTGGATGAAAAAGGTAATGCCAAACCTGGTGGTACATGTACGAATGTTGGATGTATTCCTTCAAAAGCATTATTGCAATCTTCTGAGCACTATGAGCAAGCTCAGCATCACTTCGCTGATCATGGTATCGAAGTAGGCAAAATCGGTTTGAAATTAGATAAGTTAATTGGTCGTAAAGATGATGTTGTGAAACAAAACAATGACGGTATCCAATACTTATTTAAGAAAAACAAAGTGACTTTCTATGTAGGTAAAGGTTCTTTTGTTGGCAAAGAAGCTGATGGTAGCTACAAAATTGCTGTTAAAGGCAAAAAAGATGAAGAATTGACCGCAGCTCACGTTATTATTGCCACTGGCTCTGCTCCACGTGCCTTACCAGGTTTAGACTTTGATGAAGAGCAGGTATTATCAAATGACGGCGCATTGCGTATTCCATCAGTACCTAAAAAATTAGGGGTGATTGGTGCAGGTGTGATTGGTTTAGAAATGGGTAGCGTATGGCGCCGTTTAGGTGCTGAAGTGACTATTTTAGAGGCAGCACCAAGCTTTTTAGCTGTAGCGGATGAGCAAGTAGCCAAAGAAGCTAAAAAAGCGTTTGATAAACAAGGCTTAAAAATTGAAGTTGGCGTAAAAATTGGTGAAATCAAAAAAACAGCCAAAGCTATCAAAATTCCTTACACTACCGCAAAAGGTGAAGAACAAACACTAGAAAGTTGAAAAATTAATCGTTTCAATTGGTCGTGTACCTTATACAGATGGCTTAAATACTGAAGCGATTGGTTTAAAATTAAACGAACGTGGCTTTATTGAAGTTGATGGTGATTGCAAAACCAATGTGGCTAACGTATGGGCTGTTGGTGACGTAGTTCGTGGTCCTATGCTTGCGCATAAAGCGGAAGAAGAGGGCGTGGCTGTTGCAGAACGTATTGCTGGTAAACATGGTCATGTAAACTTTGATACAATTCCGTCTGTTATTTATACTTCGCCAGAAATCGCTTGGGTAGGTAAAACAGAGCAACAGCTTAAACAAGAAGGTCGTGATATCAAAGTCGGTTCATTCCCATTCTTGGCTAACGGTCGTGCACGTGCTTTAGGTGATACCACAGGTTTTGTGAAAATTATCGCTGATGACAAAAACAGATGAAGTACTAGGTGCTCATATCATTGGCCCTATGGCATCAGAATTAATTTCTGAACTTGTGACAATTATGGAGTTTAAAGGTGCAGCGGAAGATATCGCTCGTATTTGTCATGCTCACCCAACATTATCTGAAGCAGTGAAAGAAGCTGCACTAGGTGTAGACAAACGTACGTTAAATTTCTAATGAGATTTAATACGCAAGAGCAATAGCTTATCTGTTGCTCCTGGATGCTTTAATAGCCTCCCATGAAGGAATTCGTGTATACACGGCTAATCAAGGTGCATGCAAAGGCTTGCCGTATTAGTATTAGTGAGTGACGAAATTTGAATTGGGGGCTTTTTTTATTGTTTTTTTATATTGTGACGGACTTATACTAGTCCCATTTTGTTATTAAGGCTCTTTAGTTCATGAATGTTATCCAGTATTATCAAAAGACGTTAGCGGATAAAGGATATAAAGCAGATAAAGCCCAGCAAGCAGCTATTGAACGTTTGCAGAAATTTTATGATGATTGGGTAAATCTTCCGACACCATCAGAGCCTTCTTTCTTTAAAAAAATTTTTTCTAAACCAGAGCCAATAGTCGCTCCTCGGGGCGTGTATATGTGGGGAGGAGTTGGTCGAGGAAAAAGTTTTTTAATGGATTCGTTTTACGAAACTGTGCCGATTAAATGTAAAACCAGAATTCATTTTCATGAGTTTATGCGCAGTGTCCATGCTCATTTACAGGCAATTAGTAAAGAAAGTGATCCACTAGATATTGTGGCTAAGCAGATCTCTGAAAAATATCAATTAATTTGTTTTGATGAGTTTCATGTCTCCGATATTGCTGATGCGATGATTTTATATCGCTTATTGCAAAAGCTATTTGATAATGGCACCAGTTTTGTGATGACCTCAAATTATGAGCCATCTACTTTGTATCCAGATGGTTTGCATCGTGATCGTATATTACCCGCGATTGCTTTAATTAAAGAAAAAATGGATATTATCAACGTAGATACGGGAGTGGATTACCGTCGTCGCACCTTAGAACAGTTAAAACTATATTTCACCCCGATTACGCCAGAAACTAATCAAGAGTTACAAGAAGAATTTGATTGTTTAACAAGTCATCGGCATGAGACTAAAAGTATTATCGTTGAACATCGTGAAATTCCTGTTATCGCAGAAGGGAATGGTGTAGTATGGTTTAGTTTTGAAATACTTTGTGGAACAGCACGTTCGCAAAATGATTATTTAGAAATTGCGAACCGTTATCACACATTAATTTTATCTGATGTGCCAAAATTAGAAGCTAAAGATGCTTCTGAAGCACGTCGATTTACGTGGTTAATTGATGTGTTGTATGACCATAAAGTGAAATTGATTATGTCGGCACAAACGTCTCCAGAGCAAATTTATGTTCAAGGTGTACAAGCAAGCGAATTTCATCGAACAGTCTCCAGAATGGTAGAAATGCAATCGAAAGAATATATGGAAGCGGAAACTCGTCATTCCGTTAAGTTATAAGAGAGTAATTATGCAAAGAACACGTGTATTGACAGGGATTACAACAACAGGAACCCCCCATTTAGGTAATTATGCCGGTGCTTTACGTCCTGCTATTGAAGCGAGTCAGCGCGAAGATGTGGATGCTTTTTTCTTTTTGGCTGATTATCATGCTTTGATTAAATGTGATGATCCTACTAGAGTTGCTAGATCACGTTTAGAAATTGCGGCGACTTGGTTAGCAGCAGGCTTAGATTATGACAGAGTGACTTTTTACCGCCAATCTGATATTCCTGAAATCCCTGAGCTATCATGGATTTTGACGTGTATGACACCCAAAGGTTTGATGAATCGTGCACATGCTTATAAAGCTTCAGTCGATCAGAATGTTGCCAAAAATACGGAGCCTGATGACGGTATTACCATGGGGCTTTATTCGTATCCCATTTTGATGGCAGCGGATATTTTGATGTTCAATGCGAATATTGTTCCTGTAGGAAAAGATCAAGTACAACATTTAGAAATGGCACGTGATATTGCACAGCGCTTTAACCATCATTATGGGCATGGTAGAGAGTATTTTGTTTTACCAGATGTTCAAGTTGATGAAGATGTGGCGACATTACCGGGCTTAGATGGTCGTAAAATGTCTAAGAGTTATGGTAATACAATCCCTTTATTTGAAGGTGGTCGTAAAGAATTAAAAGCTGCGATTGCCCGTATTCAGACAGATTCAAAATTGCCAGGTGAGCCTAAAGAAACAGAAGGTTCACATCTCTTTTCCTTATATAAAGCCTTTGCGACAACTGAACAAACGCAAGCGTTTAAACAAGCATTAGAAGAGGGTCTCGCTTGGGGTCAAGCAAAAGAAGAGTTATTTACCTTATTAGATGGCTTACTTAGTCCTATGCGTGAACGCTATGAGTCATTAATGGCTAAACCGCAAGAAATTGAGGATATCTTACAAGTGGGCGCTAGCAAAGCACGTCAATATGCAGCCCCATTTATCAAGGAAATTCGTGAGGCAGTTGGTTTACGTAATACAGCTATCACTGTTAGCGCCAATAAAGAAACTAGCAAAAAAGCGAAATCAGCACGATTTGTCAGCTTTAGAGATTCAGATGGCAAATTTATGTTTAGATTGTTGGCAGCTAATGGTCAGGAAATTTTATTATCTAAAGCATTTGCCAATCCAAAAGAAGCAGGTATTAGTAGTAAGGCCATTGTGAATATTGATATGACTCATGATATTCAGGTTCGTGCGGATGAAGGATTTGATGTATTACTGAATGGTGAAGTGATCGCTTCTAGTGTCAATGCGACAAACCCAGAAAGTAGAATACATGTTCTTGCTCTTTTAGAAGAAAGTCTTAACCAATTAAAAGCAGAGTAGTTTATGAGTAGTCCCTTAGTTGTTATTACTGAACAAACTCATGGTGTAAAAATTGAGTTAGCTTATGCTACTGAGAATAATTTTACGGGAAAGTTAATCTATAAACATGCTACCTGCGTATTACATCAAGATGCGGAAGTTTGTTTAAAAAAAGCTGTTGAGCATGCCAAAAGAGCAGGCTTAACTATCGTTATTTATGATGCCTATCGTCCAGGTAAGGCACAACAGAAGCTGTGGGACTTTTTGCCGGATGATCACTATGTTACTCCTCCAGAAAAAGGGTCTGCTCATACACGTGGTGTCGCTATTGATTTAGGTCTGATAGATCAACACGGTAATGTGCTAGATATGGGCACTGGATTTGATGATATGACCAATTTATCACATACAGATAATGCAGATTTACCTCCTCATATCGTTCAGAATAGAGCTATTTTATTAGGTATTATGCTACATGCTGGGTTTAAAGAAATTAAATATGAATGGTGGCATTATCAATTACCCAATGCGTTTGATTATCCGTTATTAGATAGTGATTTGGTGGAAGTGGTATAGGATTAATTGCTTTACTCTAGTTGGTTAATATGATGGTATTTGTGCGCTATTCACAAAATCTTCATAATCTCGTCATGTAATTGCCACCTTTTCTTCTTAAGATAGCATAAAAGAATTCATAAATTTTTGTGCTTTCAGAGAGGATAGGCAAATGAAAACTCGCTTAATGGCATTAGGTGCGCAAGAAGTTAGATTTTTCTTTTGGTTAGTAGCGCATAATGAGAAAAGAACGATTGCTTTTTTAAGTCGTCAAATTTCTCGCATGGGTGATGGCCCTTTATATGCATTGATTGGTCTTGGTTTATGGTTGTTTGAGCCAGTTTCTGGACAACTATTTTTTTATACAGGCTTAGTGGCATATGCTTTAGAGTTGCCACTGTATTGGGTACTCAAAAATAGTATTAAAAGAGATCGTCCTTGCCATAAAATGACGGGATTTGAAGCGTTGATTGAACCGTCTGATAAATTTAGTTTTCCATCGGGTCATACAGCAGCAGCCTTTGTTTTTGCAACAGTCTTAACTAGTTTTTATCCTGTGTTACTAATACCTGCTTATTTATTGGCAAGTTTAGTTGGTTTATCTAGAGTATTACTAGGCGTGCATTATCCTACTGATATTTTAGCGGGTATGGTAGTTGGTCTGACATGTGCCTTGACTGCCTTGGCTATTGTATAAGCTTAAGGATACTATGCGTATATTATATGGTGTACAAGCAACGGGGAATGGTCATATTACTAGAGCAAGGGTAATGTTACCCGCCTTAAAAGCGCAAGGCTTTGAGGTAGATTTTTTATTTAGTGGTCGTTCTTTGGATGCTTATTTTGATATGGACATTTTTGGTCACTATCAAACTAGGAAAGGTTTTACCTTTGCAGGTAGTCATTGTTCTATTAATTGGTTAAAAACGATTCAACAAGCCGAAATTCTTAATTTCTATCATGATGTTCAATCACTAGCATTAACGAAATACGATTTGGTGATAACTGACTTTGAGCCTGTCAGTGCATGGGCGGCTAAAATCAAAAAAATCCCCTCTGTTGGTTTAGCTCATCAATATGCTTTGGCGTTTGGTTTGCCGGGATTAAAATTCACCCCGGGTATTGGTCATATTTTACGTACCTTTGCTCCAGCCAAATATCCTATAGGTGTCCATTGGGATCATTTTGGTCAAACGATTATCCCACCACTGATACATTTAAATCATGAAACGCCGACCAGAGAGGATGATGTTATTTTAGTGTACTTGCCATTTGAAGCAGAGAAAGGCTTATTTCAATGGTTGGGGCAAGTGCCTAATCAGCGGTTTGTGGTTTATAGTAAATCAATAGTCACGGAACAAATATCGCCTAATATTGTGGTAAAGCCATTAAGTAGAGAGACTTTTCCTGTAGATTTTGCGGATTGCCAAGGAGTCATTTCCAATACGGGCTTTGGTCTTTGTAGCGAAGCGATGGTATTGGGTAAAAAAATCCTGACATTTCCTATTAAAGGGCAGATAGAGCAACGTTCAAATGCAGAGGTGCTTAAACAGCTTAATCGTGCAATGGTAATTGATGACTATGATGTTAATATATTACAGCAATGGCTTAAACAACCCTCAGTTCCTAAGGCACAACTTCCAGATGTGGCAACAGAAGTCGCAAAATGGTTAGCAAAAGGGGAGCTTGATCAAAGAAAAAATCTGGTTGATTCTCTATGGGAACAAACTAAAGATATTCAGCTAAGTCGCTAAACTGACTATCTGATACATAGTTTGTATCAGATATATCAGCCACGCCATCTAAACGCTTAACTATGAAAACTACGCTTAATTTACTTTTAATAGTTTAAGTAAAAAGTCTTCACATGCCTGTAATTGGTCTTTTTCAATAAACTCATTTGCCTTATGAGCTTGTTCAATATGACCCGGGCCACAAACAATGGTGGGAATACCGGCTTTTTGGAATAGTCCAGCTTCTGTTCCATAGGCTACTTTAGTGGTATCACTATCACGTAATAGTTCTCTCGCTAGGGTGGTAATTGCGGCTTCCTCAGACGCTTCTAAACCAGGTGAACTAGAAACCTCTGAAATTTCAATATTAGCATCTGGGAATTCTTTTTTCATGCGAGGAATTAATTCATCTTTGACATAGGCATCAATCTTGGCTTGAATTTCTTCTTTGGGGATACCGGGTAGATTACGGAATTCATAATTAAATTGGCATAATTCAGGGATAGTATTAACAGCAATACCACCTTGAATCATATTACTTGTCATCGTGGTGTACGGTACATCATAATCATTATCAAAAGGACCTTGCTGACGGTAAATATCGGCTAAATCACGGATATGACAAATAAGGCGAGCCGCATGCTCAATAGCATTGCAACCTCTTGGTGTTAAGGAAGAATGTGCCGCTTTACCATGGACGATACAAGAGAAAACATTAATGCCTTTATGAGCAACGACAACACGCATATTAGTAGGCTCCCCCACCACACAACCATCAATTTGTTGTCCTTTTTTCTTAAGTGCTTCAAGCATGACGGGAGCACCTAGACAGCCAATCTCTTCATCATAAGAAAACGCAAAATGAATTGGTTTACGACGCTCTAGTTCAACTAGTTTTGGCACAATAGCTAAACAACAAGCAATAAAGCCTTTCATATCGCAAGTACCTCGACCATAGAGGCGAGAGCCTTTTTCTGTTAATTCAAACGGAGAGGTCTCCCAAATTTGTTTATCCACTGGTACTACATCGGTATGTCCAGATAAGGCAATCCCTCCTTGAGTTTCACCAGTAGAGGATGGAAGTGTTGCAAATAAATTAGCCTTAGTATTATCAGCATTGTGTGAAAGAGAGCATTGGTAACCAAAGCTAGTCAAAAACTGCTGAACTTCTTGGATAAGGGCTAAATTGGAGTAACGACTGGTCGTATCAAAAGAGACAAGCTTTTCTAACCATTGTTGAGCATTCATAAAAACAACCTAAATAGTTAATCATAAAACAGTACTAAGTAGAGAGAATAGACAGGTACAAACAATTCTCTATATGGCTATTAGCTAATGCATATTGCCATAGGTTCTTCTATTATGAACTGATTTAAAAAAAGAAATGGCAAGATGATTAAATTGATAAAAATTAATTTTAGAGTGCTAACTTATCCTCAACGTTACAATAAAGAGAAGAGATTGATAGTATTTTCAATGGAGAGTGAGAATGTGGGAAGCCTATATTGAGGGATGGCGAAAGTACTTTAATATCTCAGGAAGAACGAGTCGAAGAGACTATTGGTTTTTTACCGTGATGGCTGTTCTTGTTTTTATACTGACGTATTACGCAGATTTTTTCCTTGGTACATTGATTCCATCGCCCACTACAGTAACAGGGCAAGTAGAAGAGCCGTTTGGGATTATTAATTCAATTTATCTTATCGCTATTCTTATTCCAAACCTGACCATTACTATTCGACGCTTGCATGATATTGGTAAAAGTGCCGTGTGGCTTGTGCTACTGTTGATACCATTTTTTGGATTGCTATTATTTATTTACTATATGTGTAAGGGCAGTGATAAGAATAATCGTTATGGACCTAATCCAAACAATGAGGAAGTTGTTTTTGAGCATTGTCAGTAATGTTTTAAGATAGAAATCTCATTTATTATGGTGCAATATAGGGTGTAATGTAGAGTGCAATTGAACCTACCCCATTCTTAACACAGCTTTAAAGTAGAATATGCTCTCTGCCTGTACTCGACAGGACTTAAACGATCTAATGACTCATGAGGTCTTTCAGTATTGTAAATGTTTATCCACGCCTCTGTATGCCAACGCACCTGATCGAGCGTCGTGAATAAATGCATATCCAACACTTCCTCACGGTAGGTTCGATTGAACCGCTCAATATAGGCGTTCTGATAAGGGCATCCCGGCTCAATAAAGTCAATCAGAATGCCTCGCTGCTGCGCCCACTGCGTGAACTCTGTGGAAGTAAACTCAGGCCCGTTGTCCGTACGAATACACTGCGGATATCCATGGGCTTCCCCAAGCTGATCTAAAAAGCGAGTCACCCGAATAGCCTGA
>NZ_AYSV01000070.1 GCF_000506865.1 Pelistega indica | reverse complement strand
GTATTAATGCTAACGATAATAAAATTGATCCTGTTATGATTATTGAATTAATCAACAAAATCGTCATGTCAGAATTACAAGGACCTGATAAGCTAAGAATTGAATTAAAAATAATGAGTGATATTGCCCAACGAATTGACTCTATCAGGCAATTGATAAAAACACTATCACCTCAAAAGGTGTTAAGTCAACATTAAATGACATAAAAAAACGTTACCCTACAGAATAACTTGTATAATTTTGCCTATGCTGTTTTAAGCTATTCAACTAGTTTTATATGCTTTAACATATTCCCAAAGGTTATCCATGTTTACACAACCTAGTATCATTATTCAAGCTCCTCGCCTAAATTTATCCTTAATGGAACAAGCAGCCGCTACTGCCAATGCTAATCAATTAGTGTTACTAGGTGCTCATGGTGGCTTGCTTTATGATATCGATACCACTTCAGTAAGTGATATTCAACAATGGGCAAAAAACAATCTCATTGATTTTGCTTATTTTGAACAAGGTTTACAGGATTGGAAAAATATGAAAATTCTTGCCATGGATATGGATTCAACCTTGATTAATATTGAATGTATTGATGAAATAGCGGCAATAGCTGGACGCAAAGAACAAGTAGCAGCAATCACTGAGGCAGCTATGCGAGGTGAAATCAAAGATTTTTCTGAAAGTCTACGCAGACGGGTAGCAATGTTAAAGGGTGTACCAGCGACAGCACTAGAACAAGTCTATACCGAAAAGCTCTTCTTAAACCCAGGAGCTGAACATTTATTACAAAAAGCACATCAAGCAGGAATTAAAACCTTGCTAGTTTCTGGCGGATTTACTTTTTTCACAGAACGTTTAAAACAACGCCTAGGACTTTATGAAACTCATGCCAATACTCTAGAGATTGATAGCAATGGTTATTTAACTGGTGAAGTTTTAGGTGATATTGTCGATGCTCAAGCTAAAGCAAACTATTTAAAAACACTAGCAGAAAAAGAAGGAGCAAGCATTCATCAATGTATCGCTATGGGTGACGGATCGAATGATTTATTAATGATGGAGAATGCCTATTATTCGGTTGCCTATAGGGCAAAACCTATCGTACAAGAACAAGCAAGATTTAGTATTAATCATTCTGGCTTAGATGCTATCCTAAACTGGTTTAACCCATAATTTTAGACAACTACCGCTTTTATCAAGCAACCGCTTTTTTAGGCTTTGGTGGATGGGCATGGCGTCCCATAATAAAGCTAAAAATAACTTTACACCATATTGTGCTACCTGCTACTGCTGTCCAATCATTGTAATGCCACCCCTCGATAACGACACCATAAATCGCATAAACAATCATCAGACCAGCTAACAAATGCAAAATTGTGTCCGCAAGAATAAATTTTCTAGGATTGATGGCAGGTACGCCTCGTTTTAATGCCACTAAGGAATAATCCTTTTTTACACCCATACGATACGCACGATATAACCAAAACCCAGCAATTGGAAATAATGATAAAAATAATAACCAAGTCAGTGCTATATCAACATACTCTGCCATTGTCTTCTCCTTTCTGATACTAGGTTGATAAGATAACTTACCAACCTAGCCATTGCTTAATCAACCACTATAGTCTAGTGATCATGAGCAGCACCCGCGCCACGAGGGATACGGATTGACTCTACTAACTGCTGAATATTAGCAGGAACAGCTGGTGTAACTTTACTTACAATGAAGGCAACCACAAAATTGACTAGTGCACCAATAGCACCAATTCCTTCTGGTGAAATACCAAAGAATGAATTTGGCCCACCGATTAAATCGGTATATGTGGTTCCTTGAATGAAGAAGATACCTTTGTGAGCAAACACATAGAATAGCGTCACAAATAGACCAGTAATCATTCCCCATATTGCCCCTTGCTTATTAATCTTAGTACTAAAAATACCCATCATAATAGCAGGGAACAAACTAGATGCAGCAATACCGAAAGCCAGTGCCACAGTACCTGCCGCAAACCCCGGAGGATTTAAGCCCAACCAACCTGCAAATACAATCGCTACAGCCATAGAAATCTTACCAGCCAATAGCTCGTTTTTCTCACTAATATTTGGATTGATCACACTCTTAATCAAGTCATGGGATACCGCTGAAGAGATAGCCATCAATAGCCCTGCTGCGGTAGATAATGCCGCTGCTAGACCACCAGCCGCAACGAGAGCAATTACCCAGTTTGGTAGCATAGCAATTTCAGGGTTAGCCAATACTAGGATATCGGGATTAACATCCATTTCCGATCCTTTCCAACCAGCTGCTTCTGTCTTAGCAACAAACTCAGGGTTTTTGTTCTTATCATTATAGTATTGAATGAGACCATCACCATTCTTATCATTGAATTTCAATAGTCCAGTATGCTCCCAACGTACCATCCATTCAGGTTTAGCAGAATGACTTAATAATGCAGAGTTATCAAATAAATCTCCGCCTTTTACAACATTAGCATTGACTGTTGCATGGACATTATAACGGGCCATTGCACCAACAGCAGGAGCCGTTGTATAAAGAATCGCAATAAACACTAACGCCCATCCAGCTGATTTACGTGCATCTGATACTTTTGGCACAGTGAAGAAACGCACAATAACGTGAGGTAAACCTGCCGTACCAATCATAAGAGATAAGGTAAAGAAGAAGGTGTTGAGTTTACTACCACCGGCAAATTCGGTTGTATACTCTTTGAAACCTAAATCAAGAATGATTTGATTTAAACGCTCTAATAAAGGTTGACCTGATTCAACTAAATTACCACCTAGACCAGTCTGAGGTAATACATGTCCCGTTAATTGTAATGAGATAAAAATAGCAGGAATCGTGTAAGCAAGAATTAACACAATAAATTGGGCTACTTGTGTATAAGTGATACCCTTCATACCACCAAATACAGCGTAGAAGAATACGATACCCATACCGATATAAATACCAGTTTCGTTAGATACATCTAGGAAACGAGAGAACGCTACACCCACACCAGTCATTTGACCAATAACATAGGTAACAGAAGCTAATAATAAACATACTACCGCTACGGTACGCGCACTATTACTATAGAAACGATCACCAATAAACTCAGGCACAGTGAAACGACCAAATTTACGTAGATATGGTGCTAATAACATCGCTAATAGCACATAACCACCTGTCCAGCCCATTAAGAATACGGTACCACCATATCCCATATTGGCAATAAGACCAGCCATACCAATAAATGAAGCCGCAGACATCCAGTCTGCACCTGTTGCCATACCATTTACAATAGGATGTACACCGCCACCAGCTACATAGAACTCTTGGGTGCTACCAGCGCGAGACCACCATGCAATACCGAGGTAAAGTGCAAAACTGAGTCCAACGACTATATACGTAATTGTTTGTAAATCCATACTGAACTCCTATTCCTCGTGTACATCGAAACGTTTATCAATATCACCCATTTTCTTGGTGTAGTAGAAAATCAGGATAATGAAGATATAAATAGAGCCCTGTTGAGCAAACCAGAATCCTAATGGATAACCTCCAATATGGAATTGGTTAAAGAACTCGACGAACAAAATACCCGCACCATAAGAGCATAAAAACCAAACAACGAGAATGGACAATAACAACCTTTTAGTTGCTTTCCAGTACCCGCCATGGTCGATTTGTTGATGATTGTCGCTCATTTTTGTTCTCCTCTTTTAGATTATAAGAATGTAATAGATTAATGCTTCATAAACGACTGTTTCAGTATATTTTCATCCATTAAAAAGGCAAAGGTTTTTTTCTAAAAATTAGGGAAATCTCTAATAAATTAAGATATTTTTTATTTAAAAATAAGTAGTTATACTAGGTACATATAGTCACTATTTTCGATACAGTAACTGGTATGCCTATAAATTTTTTTGATTTAAATTAAATTCAAATCAGCTTTGTTACATATTTTTATTTTGCCTAATCTAGCAATCAACAGGGTCTCGTTATGGAAGCTATCCGCTCAACCATTAGTCATTTACAACAATTCTTACCTTTCCAAAAAATGGATATTTCATCAATGACACTATTAGCGGAGCAAGCAGAAATCAATTACTTTTCCGAAGGGGAAATTCTTCTAGATAATAAAAAAGATACGCCACCTGATGTGTTTTTTATTATGAAACAAGGCGTTGTCCAAAGCCAACGAGAAGCAAAAGAAAACCAATTCTATAAGAATGCCTTTGAATTTGAAGAAGGCGAAGGTTTTCCATTTGGACCACTCATTTCTAATACCCCAAATACTAGCCAATTTATTGCACTAACGGATTGTTTTGTTTATCAAATTCCTAGCTCAGTGTTTTACCAGTTAAGAGAGCAAAGTACAGAATTTCGTGCGTTCTGTGAAACTCGTGTGGCTTCATTATTAGAGGAATCAAAACGTATTATTCAAAATCAATATACCAATAGCACCACCTCTCAACAGACCTTATCTCTTCAACTAGGAGAGTTACTCAACAAAGAAGCATTTTCATGTAAAGCCGATAAGCCCATTCGTGATGTTCTAGATATGATGGATAAAACTGGTATTGGCTCTATGGTAGTCGTTAATGAGCATATTCAGCCTATTGGTATATTTACCTTACATGATGTTTTACGTCGAATTACCATTCCGCAAGCATCCCTTGATCGACCTATAGCTGATTTCATGACGACTGACCCTATCTGTTTAAATAAAGAGGATATGGCTTATGAAGCTGCTTTATTAATGGCGAAATATGGCTTTAGACATATTCTCATTATTGATCACCAGCATACCTTTTTAGGTGTAGTGTCTGAGCGAGACTTATTTTCTTTACAACGTATTGGACTACGCGATATTAGCCATATGATTCATCATGCAACACATTTAGAAGAGCTCAAGCTATCACTTGTAGAGATTAAAAAACTGGCTCAAAACATGATGGCTCAAGGTGTGGCAATTGGACAACTCACCCATATTATTTCAACCTTAAATGATTTAATTACCGAGAAAGTTATTGAGCTACAACAAAAAGCACATCCAGAATTAGCAAATATTGATTTTTGTTGGATTGCCATGGGGTCAGAAGGCCGTATGGAACAAATGTTTTATACAGATCAAGATAACGGTATTATTTATAAGGATAGTCAAAACAACCATGCACATAAACAAGTACTATTGTCATTTGCTCATGCTGTCAATCACGATTTAGATAAGCTTGGCTTTCCACTATGCAAAGGTAATATCATGGCAATGAATCCTGAATGCTGTTTGAGTGAAAAAGAATGGCAGCAACGATTTACTAAATGGATTGATGTACCTGATTCCAAAGCTTTATTAAATAGTACGATTTTTTTCGATTTCCGAGCCATTTCGGGCGACTTTTCCCTAGCAAATGATTTACGTACTTGGTTGCAAGAATATGCCTCAATACAAAAAATGTTCTTCCGCTTTCTCACGCAAAATGCCTTAAATAATCGCCCTCCTCTTGGATTACTCAAGGATTTTAATACTAATAGCCATAATGCGATTGACTTGAAAATAAATGGTTCTGCCTTATTGGTTGATATAGCACGTATTCTTGCGCTTGAACATGGTTCAAATAGTACCAACACTGTTCAACGCTTTAAAGATATTATTAACAAAGCTGGCTTTACTGAAAAACAAATTAATGGGTGTATTGAATCTTTCTTGTTTATCCAACTATTACGTATGCAACATCATTTTGAGTTGGATAAAGCCAATCTACCGCTAAGTAATGAAATAAAACCAAGCGAGCTAAACTCTCTAAATACCCGTGTATTAAAAGAAGCTTTTCGCTTAATCCGTGAACTCCAAAGTAGCCTTGCTCATCGTTTCCATTTATAGAGGCGAATATGTCACTACCCCGATTCATTAAATCTTTCTTTAATCCTAGTCCTGTCATAGATGAACATATTCAACAACGTCTTGAGCGATGGAAAGCTTTACCTGAACCAGACTTAGCACAACCATTCACCAATATAAAATTTATTATTCTTGATGTAGAAACAAGTGGATTTAGTTTACGCAAAGACCAATTAATTGCCATTGGTGCTTGTCAATTAATCAATGGAAAAATTCCTCTATCGCAAACACTAGATGTTATTCTGAGGCAAGAACAAAGTAGTAGCAAAAAAAATATTTTAATCCATCGCATTAGCAGACAAGCGCAACTCAATGGCATAGATCCGGCTGAAGCACTAATGCAATTTTTAGAGTTTATTGGTAAACAACCTCTTGTTGCCTTTTATGTAGGGTTCGATAAACCAATGCTAAATAAAGCATTAAAAAAATACCTTGGCATAGATTTAAATAATCGTACTTGGCTAGATATTGCTTTTGTTGCCCCCTTATTCTTTCCTGAACATGCCAGACAGCATCGTAATCTAGATTATTGGATGAATTTATTTGCTATTCAAAATAGCAATAGACATAAAGCCATCTCTGATGCCATTGCAACAGCTCAAGTCATGCAAGTGATTATGAAATCAGCGCCAGAGAATCTTAAAATAACTGAACTAAAACGAATGGAAGCAAAAGCCATGCGTATTCATCAAGAATTACACGGACAAAAATAATAGTCTTATTGGCAAATATATAAAGAGATTTTCAACTCTTCTTCAATATACTAGGAAGCAGATTTTGGATGACGCATCAAATGTCGCCACACAAATCCTGGAAAAGATAGCACCAAGAAAATACAAATACCTATAGCGTAAAATTGCCAGCTTTGTGTATATTTATTGGCATAGTAAGATTCAATAAAGAAGCCCACAGCAGCGACAAAACAGATAGCAAGAATCAACTCTAGCAATTCAATACCAATATTTTTATACGAAATATATTTGCCATAAAAATAGCCTGGTGCCATAAAAATCAATATATATACAAATAGCGCAAAGAGTTTAGCACTAAGAGGAAAAGCAGGTTCAGATAATAGATAAAACGTGAACCCCATCAACACATATGATATTAATGCTCTTGCCGTATAAAACCCAGCAAATTTTTCTGGCTCACCCTTAAGTTGATAAGGGACAAAAGCAAATATCCGCTTGGTCAAAAACGGCAAATTAGCACAAACAATCGCCAACAATATAATTAACCAAACGGATATTTCTGGATACATACTACTTATTCAAAAAAACTAATTATTGTCCAAATTTAAGTGAAGCATCAATCACTTGGACACATAGTGTTAATAAAGCGCCAGGTAAAATACCTAGCAACACAATTAAGAAACCATTCACTGATAATACACCACTACGGAAACTTACTTGGTTACCGATAGCAGGTGCATTTACTGGTGGCTCATCAAAGTAGACTGTTTTCACTACTCTTAGATAGTAAAAAGCACCAATTAATGAGAACAGTACAGCAATCACTGTTAGTGCAATATGACCCGCTGCTAATGCGGCTTGAAGCACAACCAATTTAGCATAGAATCCTACTAATGGAGGAATACCTGCTAACGAGAACATCAAGATTAAGATAGCAAATGCCAGTAATGGATTGCGTTTATTTAAACCTGCTAAATCGCTAATCTCTTCACTTTCGAAATGATTACGGCTAAGGATTAACACCACACCAAATGAAGCTAATGTTGTTAACACATAGGTAATCATGTAGAACAATGATGCACCATAGGCTCCACTAGTCAATTTACCATCAGAAACACCCGACAATAAACCTAGCAACACAAAACCAATATGTGAAATAGTCGAGTAGGCAAGCATACGTTTAAAGTTAGTTTGCATAATCGCTGTCAAGTTACCAATCGCAAGTGATAACACTGCTAAGATAATTAACATTGGTTGCCAACTGATTGACACAGCATTCATCGTCTCAACTAATAAGCGTAATGCCATCGCAAAAGCCGCTAATTTTGGAGCCGCAGCAATAGTCAACGTAACTGCTGTTGGTGCTCCCTGATAAACGTCAGGAATCCACATATGGAAAGGCACCGCTCCAAGTTTGAAGGCAATACCACCTACGACAAATACAACACCTAATACAAATGCCATTTGCTCATATTTACCTGAATGTAATGCTTGCGCGACATCAGCTAAATTTACATAGCCAGTCGCACCATACACCATTGAGATACCATAGAGCATAAAGCCAGAAGCTAAAGAGCCAAGAATATAGTATTTCATCGCAGACTCAATGCTACCTAAATGGTCACGGCGGACAGCAACTAGCGCATATAACGCCAATGACATTAACTCTAAACCAAGGTAAATAGTTAACATGCTTGACGCAGAAATCATCACCATTTGACCTAGTAAAGCATAAAGTGTTAAGGCATAGTACTCACCACCTTTCACCATAAAACGCTCGACTAAATACGTGCGGCTATAGATTAACGTAACAAGTACAGCAATGTATGAAAATACTTTTAATAGGTGTGCTAATGGATCAACTGTAAATTGTTGATAAAAAGTCGTTCCATCTACCCCACTATTCCATTGGAATAAAGAGATAATACACACAACAACTAATGAGACTATTGATAGTGTGTAACTTAATGCACTATCTTTCGATTTCGCAAAAGCCTCTACAAGTAGAATACCGGTTGCCAAAATACAGAGAACAATTTCCGGTAATGCGAGTACAAAATTAAATTGATTATCCATTATTGTCCTAGCCTACAGTTTAGATTGAGCAACATGCTCAAGTAAGTTTTGTGCTGAAACGTGAATAACATCTGTAAATGCTTGTGGATATACACCCATAAATAATGTAAATACAGCTAAACAAGCGAGGACAGCAAATTCACGTTTATTAATATCACTCATTTCTGCTACATGTGGATTTTTGACTGAACCATACGCAACACGTTTAACCATCCATAATGAGTAAGAAGCACCCAAAATTAATGCGGTTGCCGTTAATAGACCAATCCAGAAATTATATTCCACCGCACCTAAAATCACATAGAACTCACCAACGAATCCACTTGTCGCTGGTAAACCACTATTTGCCATAGAGAACAATACAAAGAAAGTCACAAATTTTGGCATCACATTAATCACACCACCGTAATCAGCAATACGACGTGAATGTAAGCGATCATAAAGTACACCGATACACATAAACATCGCACCAGAGACGAAGCCATGTGAAATCATTTGGATAATAGCACCCTCAAGACCTGTTGTATTAAACATAAAGAAGCCTAAGGTCACAAATGCCATATGTGCCACAGAAGAATAGGCAACCAATTTTTTCATATCGTCCTGAACAATTGCTACAAGACCAATATAAATCACCGCAATTAATGATAATGCAATCATTAAACCTGCCATGCTTTGTGATGCATCAGGAGCGATAGGTAAAGAGAAACGCAAGAAACCATACGCACCTAATTTCAACATAATCGCTGCAAGTACAATTGAACCACCTGTAGGCGCTTCAACGTGAGCATCAGGCAACCAAGTATGAACTGGCCACATCGGTACTTTAACAGCAAAGGCTGCAAACAAGGCAAAGAAAATGAATAGTTGTGGCGTCATACCTAAAGGCAATTTTTGCCATGTCGCAATATCAAACGTGCCTGTTTGAGTATACAAATAAATAAACGCAATCAGTGTTAGTAAAGAACCTAGCAATGTATATAAAAAGAATTTGAAGGCGGCATAAACACGATTTGGTCCTCCCCAAACACCAATAATAATATACATAGGAATAAGCGTTGCTTCGAAAAATACATAGAAAAGCAAGCCATCTAATGCGACAAACACACCTACCATTAATCCAGAAAGGATTAAGAAAGCGGCCATGTATTGCGCTACTCGGCTAGTGATAACCTCCCAACCAGCTACTACCACCATAATGGTAATAAATGCGGTTAGGATCACAAACCATACACTGATACCGTCCACACCTAAATGGTAAGATACATTAAAGGCATCAATCCAAGCTACTTGCTCTACAAACTGCATATCTGCTGTAGATGCGTCAAAGCCCGCGATAATAGGTAACGTTACTAAAAAACTGACTATTGCACCAATCAATGCCATTTTTCTCGTATAGTCTGCGCGATCATCTCGCCCAAAAACTAATACTAAAATACCAGCAATAATGGGTACAAAAATCGATAAGGAAAGCCATGGAATAGTTGATGTCATTTCGCCGCCCTTATTTCACCAAAACAAAGAAAGAAATTAATACGATTAAACCCGCAATCATTGCAAACGCATAATGATAAATATGACCTGATTGTAGTACTCGGCTAATTGCCGCTACTAAACCGACTAAACGGGTTGAACCACCAATAAGGATGCCTTCAATAATACCTTTATCGCCGACATTCCAGAATAACTTACCTAAGCTACGTGCTCCTCGTGCAAATACATTCTCATAAATCCAATCTACATAGTATTTGTTTTCAAGAACACGATTCACGCCAGAGAATGCTTTATAAATCTTAGGAGGTAATGAAGGATTAATCACATACCCATATAAGGCTACAACTAAACCTGCTACCATTAACCAGAATGGTAACGTAGTAAATGCGTGAATACCATACTCTACCCAACCGTGGAAATGTTCTGCTAATGCAGGCATTGCTGTGCTATGTTCGCCACCAGTAAAGATAACATCTTTAAAGTAACCACCAAATAACAATGCATCAACTGCCCAAGCACCAATGCCGACTGACGGAATAGCTAATACCACTAATGGCAAGGTTACGACCCATGGTGACTCGTGTGGTTTACCACCATGATGTCCATGATCATCATGTCCGTGATTATCGTGATGATCATTATGTGCATGGTCTGTCGTATCAAATCTCTCTTTACCATGGAACACTAAGAAGTAAACACGGAAAGAGTAAAGAGATGTCACGAATACACCGATCAGAGTTGCATAATAAGCAAAGCCGGAACCCCAAACACTTGCATGGTGGGCAGCCTCAATAACATGCTCTTTCGAATAAAAACCTGAGAAGAACGGTGTACCAACTAGTGATAATGTACCAATTAAGAAAGTAATCCAAGTGATTGGCATATATTTGCGTAAACCACCCATATTACGAATATCTTGGTCATGATGCATACCAATAATGACTGAACCAGCTCCCAAGAACAATAATGCTTTAAAGAAAGCATGTGTCATTAAGTGGAATACTGCCACTGAGTAAGCAGATGCTCCTAGTGCTACAGTCATATAACCAAGTTGCGATAATGTTGAGTAAGCCACAACGCGTTTAATATCGTTTTGGATAAGACCCAAGATACCTAAGAATAACGCACCAATTGCGCCCACCACAATAATCAATGATAAAGCACTAGGAGCTAACTCATAGATTGGAGAGAAGCGTGATACCATAAAGATACCTGCTGTCACCATGGTTGCCGCATGAATTAACGCTGAAATAGGAGTAGGACCTTCCATTGAGTCAGGTAACCATGCATGTAATGGCACTTGAGCTGATTTACCCATAGCACCAATGAATAGGCAAATACATGCGAGAGTCAGCATATGCCAATCACCTAAAACAGTGACCTGATTTAATTCTTGCGTTTTTGCAAAAATTTGATCGTAATTCATTGAACCAGTGAAAGCAAAAAGTAAACCAATACCTAGGATAAATCCAAAGTCACCCACACGGTTTACCAAGAATGCTTTCATGTTCGCAAAAATGGCGGTATCTTTGGTATACCAGAAACCGATAAGTAGATAAGAGACTAAACCTACTGCTTCCCAACCAAAGAACAATAGCAACATATTATTACCCATCACTAGCATTAACATAGAGAAGGTGAATAATGAAATATAGGCAAAGAAGCGTTGGTAGCCGGGGTCATCAGCCATATAGCCAATCGTGTAGATATGTACCATCAATGAAACTGATGTGACTACAACCATCATTAATGCACTTAAAGGATCAATTAAAAATCCTATATCAATCTTAATGTTGCCAATCATGCTCCACGTATAGATTGAGTCATTAAAATAGGCATCATGCATAATGACTTGGTACAGTACAAAAATTGAGGCAATCGCTGAGAAAGCAACTAATGCAATCGTCACCATATGCGATCCTCTACGGCTCACACAATTCCCCAAAAAGCCTGTACCAAATAAGCCTGCCAAAATTGCACCTAGCAATGGTGCAAAGGCAATGCATGCTAAGAGAATAGGAGAAAATGTTGTCATTCTTAATCCCCTTACCCTTTTAGACGAGCTACGTCGTCTACATTAATAGAATTAATCTTACGGAATAGTAATACTAAAATCGCTAAACCAATTGCCGCTTCAGAGGCAGCCACCGTAAGAATAAAAAACACAAAAATTTGACCCGCTGTATCAGGTAAGCCATTTACAGGATGCCATACAGAAAATGCCACAAAATTTATATTGACAGCTAATAACATCAATTCAATTGACATTAGCAAGCTAATCAAGTTGCGACGATTAAAGAAAATACCAAAAATACCTAATGCAAATAAAATTGCACCAAGAATAAGGTAATGCGCTAGAGTAATAGTCATTATTTTTCACCCCCATCAACATTAGGAGTGTCCACTTCTGATTTCATATCCACTAAACGTACACGATCTTTTGCTTTGACATATAACTGATCACTAGCAAGAATATATTTACGGTTCTTACGATCACGTAATGTTAAGGCAATCGCTGAAATCATACCCACTAAAAGAATCAACGCACCCACTTGAATTGCAAATGAGTATTGAGTATACATCGCTATACCTAACTCTAGTGTATTGTTATAACCTTCAGGCAAGGTAGCAGGTGCTGGTGTATTTAAATAAGCTGACCCTAATACAAAGGCCACTTCAGTCACCATAATACCTCCCACAACGATACCGATAGGCAAGTAAGTTCTAAAACTACTACGTAATGATTCTGGAACGACATCAATCATCATCACTACGAATAAGAACAGCACCATCACTGCTCCTACATATACCACAATCAGTAATAGCCCGAGAAATTCTGCGCCAATCAAAATCCACAGCATTGATGCTGTAAAGAACCCTAAAATAAGGTGTAATACAGCAACTACTGGATGGCGTGCTAATATGACTCGCACCGATGCATAAATGAGCACTACCGCTAAAATATAAAATAACACAGTTGAAAATATCATGTTATTCACCTGCCCTATCGATAAGGCGCATCAGCTTCACGACGCGCTGCAATTTCTGGTTCATACTTATCACCAACGGCTAAAAGCATATCTTTAGTGAAATATAAATCACCACGTTTTTCTCCGTGATATTCGTGAATATGTGTTTCCACAATCGCATCGACAGGACAACTTTCTTCACAAAAACCACAGAAAATACATTTGGTTAAGTCAATGTCATAACGCTTAGTACGGCGACTACCGTCTGCTCGTTCTTCAGACTCAATACTAATTGCCATTGCTGGACAAATAGCTTCACATAATTTACAGGCAATACAACGCTCTTCACCATTAGCATATCGGCGTTGTGCATGTAAACCACGAAAACGTGGTGACATCGGTGTCTTTTCATATGGATAACGTAAGGTAAATTTTGGCTTGAAGAAATATTTACCTGTTAATGCCATACCCTTGAGTAACTCAGTCAAGAATAGGCTTCCAAAGTGATTTTTAAAACTCATCTTACCTACTCCTTAGTTATGGGTCCAAATATTAAATGGTGTTTGCATCCAAATCGCCACAACTACTAACCAAATACCTGTTAATGGGATGAAAATTTTCCACCCCAAACGCATAATTTGGTCATAACGATAACGTGGGAATGATGCACGGAACCAAATAAAGAACGACACAACAACAAAAGCCTTGATGCCTAACCATAGCCAACCTGGAATCATATTAAATGGCGCAAAGTCTAAAGGACTAGACCAACCACCAAGGAATAAAATTGATGCCATTGCTGATAAAAGAATCATATTGGCATACTCTGCTAAGAAGAACATTGCAAAGCCCATACCAGAATATTCCACCATATGACCAGCTACGATCTCAGACTCACCCTCAACCACATCAAATGGATGACGGTTTGTCTCCGCAACTGTTGAAATCACATAAATAACGAACAATGGTAATAATGGTAACCAGTTCCAAGAAAGGAATGTTAGTCCTAAATCAGCAAACCAACCCTTTGTTTGTGTTGTCACAATACCATTCATATTTAGCGTACCAGACACAAGCAACACAGTTAGTAATACAAAACCCATCGCCAATTCATATGAAATCATTTGCGCTGATGCACGCATAGCGGCAATAAATGGATATTTGGAGTTTGATGCCCAACCTGCAAGAATCACACCATATACACCTAATGACGTCACAGCCATCACAAACAATAATCCTGCATTGATATTAGCCAATACAGCTTCAGGACCAAAAGGTATCACAGCCCAAGCCGCTAATGCGGGAACTAATGTCAAGATTGGAGCCACAATATACAAAATTTTGTTTGACTTTGAAGGAACAATAACTTCTTTTGTTAATAACTTTAGTACGTCCGCAAATGGCTGTAGAATACCACCAGGCCCCACTCTATTTGGACCGCGACGGATATGCATATAACCAATCATGCGACGTTCCCATAATGTTAAGAAAGCCACACAGATAATAATTGGCAATGCAATCACTAAAATTTTAATGATTGACCAAATGACTAACCACGCTGTTTCACCAATAAGGTTAATACCCCAGGTATTAAGCGCAGCTATACCATCTGTGAACCAAGACCAAATATCCATTTTAGATTCGCTCCACAGTTAAACGGGCATAGGAATTACCTAATACCGCAGTTTCATCAAATCCTTGAGCCAAACGAATAGTTCCGTCAGCAAGGTCGTTGTCTGCCTCAACAACAAACTCTGCAGAACCATTAGCAGACTTCACTCTTACCTTATCACCAATTGCCACTTGCATAGAAGCTAATGTATTAGCATTCAACCGTGCTTTTGGCGCTTTACTGATCTCAGTTGCTTGTAAAGATTCAGCACGTCTTACTACAGCATCTGTACGATAAATAGATACTTCTGCAACACGCTCTAAACCTGTTTCAGCTTCACCACGACGAACTTCTTGACCAATGACATTGACTTTATTATTAAGTTTAGCTGCTACACTAGTACCAACTAACTCATCACGAACTTGCTCTGATGACTCTTGCTCAAAACCAGAGAATTGTAAAAGATTACCCATCACACGCAAGACTTTCCATGCTGGACGTGATTGACCTTGAGAAGCAACAACTCCTTTAAAGCTTTGTACACGACCTTCTGCATTAATAAATGTACCTGATGTTTCAGTAAATGGCGCTACAGGTAACATCACTTTAGCCCAAGAAGATGCGGCTGACTTATAGGAAGTTAGTGCAATACCAAATGCATTGGCTAATGTTTTCTCTGCTTGTAAGCCATTTTCAATATCAAACTTAGGCTCAGCATGTAAGACCACATAAGCTTTTAACTGGTTATCAACCATTTGTTTAGCACTCAATCCATCACCTTGAGCAACAGCACCAACGATATAAGCACCCACAGTATTTGCTGCTGCAGTTAGGAAGCCTAATGTTGCATCATAGGCTTGTGCTAAATCTTGTGCCTTAGCTACAATTTGAGAAGCATCAGGTGCCGCAACTGCTGCATTACCTAAGAATACAGCAGGCTTAGTACCACCTACTAGATGGCTTGCCAAGACTTGTACTGGATCTGCCATATCCACTTGCTGACCTGCTTTTTGAGCAACTACTGCCTTAGCCACAGCATCAACTGTATTAGCTAATTGACTAGGCGCAACTGTTAAACGAGCACTAATAGGGAATAAAGGATCTTCACCATAACTATCAATTAAAACGATACGAGCTCCACGTTTTGCTACTTGACGTAAACGTTGTGCCATTAATGGATGATCTTTACGTAAATATGAACCGATTACTACAACACCGTCTACTGTATCTAAATCAGCGATTGGCATGCCTAACCAAGGAGCTCCCTGGAATGCACGCGCAAAGTTCGCATCGTTATTACGCAACAATGAATCCACATTAGCAGACCCTAAACCATTGAATAAACGTTTTAGTAACGCTAACTCTTCTAATGTAGATGTTTCACTAGTTAACGCACCAATATATTCTGGGCCGTCATGAGTAGCAATTTGTTGTAACGCATCAGTAGCCACTTTGAGTGCATCTTGCCAAGAGGTCTCACGCCAAACATTGTTCTCATCTCTCACCATTGGTACTGTGAGACGATCTTCGACATTCAACCCTTCGTATGACCAACGATCTTTATCGCTAATCCAGCACTCATTTACCTCTTCATTTTCAAAAGGCACTACACGCATCACTTGATCGCCTTTGACCTGAACAACGAGGTTAGTACCTAAACTATCATGAGGACTAACAGAGCGACGACGAGCTAACTCCCATGTACGCGCTGAATAACGGAAAGGTTTTGATGTTAAAGCCCCCACTGGACAAATATCAATCATATTGCCAGATAGTTCAGACTCAACAGCCTTACCAACAAATGAAGTAATCTCTGAGTGCTCACCACGATTTAACATGCCAAGTTCCATTTGACCAGCGACTTCCTGACCGAAACGAACACAACGAGTACATTGAATACAACGCGACATTTCCTCAGCAGAAACCAAAGGTCCCATTGACTTATGCATCACTACACGTTTTTCTTCTTTATAGCGCGAAGCAGATTTACCATAGCCAACAGCTAAGTCTTGTAACTGGCATTCACCACCTTGGTCACAAATTGGGCAATCTAATGGGTGATTAATTAATAAAAATTCCATCACCGCTTCTTGAGCCGCTTTTGCTTTTTCTGAGTTTGTATGAACCACCATACCTTGTGTCACTGGTGTTGCACAGGCAGGTAATGCTTTAGGAGCCTTTTCCACTTCCACTAAACACATACGGCAGTTAGCTGCAATAGATAACTTCTTGTGATAGCAAAAATGTGGCACATAAATACCGAGTTCGTTGGCTGCATGCATTACCATGCTACCGTCAGGAACTGATACTGTTTTACCATCAATAGTCAATTCAACCATTTTTGACCTACTTATAAGGAGCTACAACACATTTTTTATGTTCAATGTGGTGCGCAAATTCATCACGATAATGTTTTAAGAAACCACGTACTGGCATTGCAGCGGCATCACCTAGCGCACAAATCGTACGCCCCATAATATTACCCGCTACTGTATCTAGCATGTCTAAATCTTCTTGACGACCCTGTCCATGCTCAATTCTATTCACAATCCGATATAGCCAACCAGTACCCTCACGACAAGGAGTACATTGACCACAGCTTTCTTCATAATAGAAATAAGATAATCTCAATAATGATTTGACCATGCATCGTGTATCATCCATCACGATTACAGCACCAGACCCTAGCATTGAACCTGCTTTTGAAATAGAGTCATAATCCATGGTTAAATCCATCATAATATTGCCTGGAATCACTGGTGCACTTGATCCACCAGGAATAACAGCTTTTAGGTTAGCTCCATTTCGCATACCGCCAGCCAACTCCAACAATGTAGAAAATGGAGTACCTAAAGGAATCTCGTAAGTTCCTGGACGCTCTACATCACCGGTGATAGAGAATAATTTTGTACCACCATTATTTGGAATACCTACCTCAGCATACGCTTGACCACCATTGCGAATAATCCATGGTACAGCCGCAAAGGTTTCAGTATTATTAATCGTTGTTGGTTTACCATATAAACCAAAGCTTGCTGGGAACGGTGGTTTAAAACGTGGCTGACCTTTTTTACCTTCTAATGATTCTAAAAGACCAGTTTCTTCACCGCATACATAAGCACCATAACCATGATGAGCGTGAAGCTGAAAGCTGAAATCTGTTCCTAGAATATTAGCCCCTAGGAAACCAGCTGCTCTCGCCTCTTCTAATGCTTGTTCAAAACGTTGATAGATTTCGAAAATTTCACCGTGGATATAGTTATAACCGACACTAACACCCATAGCAAAACCAGCAATAATCATACCTTCAATCACTGCATGAGGATTAAAACGTAAAATATCACGGTCTTTGAATGTTCCTGGTTCACCTTCATCCGAGTTACAAACAATATATTTTTGACCCGGGAAAGAACGAGGCATAAAGCTCCACTTTAGACCTGTCGGGAAACCTGCACCACCACGACCACGTAAACCAGATGCTTTTACTTCAGCAATCACTTCTTCTTGAGTCATGCCTGTTGTGAGAATTTTACGAACAGCTTCGTAACCACCCCGTTTAATATAATCCTCAAGATGCCAGTTATCACCATTCAAATCAGCAAGAATTTGAGGCTTAATATGGCGTCCGTGCAGTGCCATACTATTGACTAAATCATTGCCTGGATTTGGTGCTAGACCATGAGAATACTTATCTAAAAAACTCATGCTTGCCCCTCTTTGCGAATATCAGCTAACATCTCATCAATGCGCTCTTTTGACATGCGAACACACATATGATGGTTATTGACCAATAAAACAGGTGCATCACCACAGGCGCCCATACATTCACCCTCTTTAAGAGTAACTAGCCCATCTGGTGTTGTTTCATTCACATCAATACCCAATTGTTCTTTTAGGTAATCCAGTGTTTTTTCACCGTCTCTTAAAGCACACGGCAAGTTTGTACAAACAGTAATTTTGAAACGACCCACTGGTTTAAGGTCATACATATTATAAAATGTCGCTACCTCTTGTACCGCAATAGGAGGCATACCAATATAGTTAGCGACATCATCAATGATTTCTGGAGAAACCCAGCCTTTCTCAGTTTGCGCAATACGCAATGCTGACATGACTGCTGACTGACGCTGATCGGCTGGATATTTCGCCAATTCAATATCAATCAATTTATAAGCCTGTTCTGAAAGCAACATAGTTATTGTTCCAAATAATTTGCTAGTACAACGCTAGCGGTCAATTTCACCAAACACAATATCTTGAGTACCGATAATCGTGACTGCATCTGCCAACATATGTCCACGTGACATTTCATCTAATGATTGCAAGTGCACAAACCCTGGCGCACGAATTTTCAAGCGATAAGGCTTATTCGCACCGTCAGATACCATATAAATACCAAACTCACCTTTCGGATGCTCAACTGCAGAATATACTTCACCTGCAGGAACTGAATAGCCTTCAGTGAAAAGTTTGAAATGGTGAATCAAATCTTCCATCCCTGTTTTCATATCTGCTCTTTTTGGTGGAGCAATCTTATGATCATCTGTAATTACAGGGCCTGGATTATTTTTCAACCATTTAACACATTGGGCAATAATTCGATTACTCTCACGCATTTCGGCAACACGCACTAAGTAACGATCATAGCAGTCACCATTTACACCAACAGGAACATTAAACTCTAGTCGATCATAAACTTCATAAGGTTGTTTGCGACGTAAATCCCATTCAACACCCGAACCTCGTAACATAACACCAGAAAAACCTAATTGTTTAGCACGTTCAGGTTCAACAACACCAATACCCACTAAACGTTGCTTCCAAATACGATTATCTGTTAAAAGCGTTTCATACTCATCCACACATTTAGGGAAACGCAATGTGAAGTCTTCAATAAAGTCCAATAAAGAACCTTCACGATTTGCATTTAAGCGTTTTAATTCTCGAACACTACGATATTTTGAGTCAATCTCGTGTTTTGGCATTGTATCTGGCAAATCACGATATACACCACCAGGACGATAGTAAGCTGCATGCATACGAGCACCTGATACCGCTTCGTAACAGTCCATTAAATCCTCACGTTCACGGAATGCATAAAGCATTACTGCCATCGCCCCGACGTCAAGTGCATGCGTACCCACACTCATTAGGTGATTAAGGATACGAGTAATTTCATCAAACATAACTCGGATATATTGAGCACGAATAGGCACCTCAATACCCATTAAACGCTCAATTGCCATCACATAAGCGTGCTCATTACTCAGCATAGATACGTAGTCCAAACGATCCATATAAGGCAAGGCCTGCAAGAACGTTTTAGATTCAGCTAATTTTTCAGTACCACGATGCAATAAACCAATATGTGGATCCGCTCGTTGAATAACCTCACCATTTAATTCTAGGATTAAACGTAACACACCATGTGCTGCAGGGTGCTGAGGACCAAAGTTCAGGGTATAACTTTTAATATCTGACATAATCTTATCGTCCTGCTCCATAACCCTCTTCACGAATTACACGTGGTGTAATCTCACGAGGCTCAATAGTGACTGGTTGATAAATAACACGTTGACTCTCTTGGTCATAACGCATTTCTACGTAACCAGATAATGGGAAATCTTTACGGAATGGATGACCGATAAAACCATAGTCTGTCAAAATACGACGTAAGTCTGGATGTCCCTCAAACAGGATACCAAACATATCAAACGCCTCTCTTTCAAACCATCCTAAACTCGGCCATACCTCTACCAATGAAGGCAACATTGGTAAATCATCATCCGTTGCAAATACACGCACACGCAAGCGCCAGTTATGCGTAATTGATAGCAAGTGTACGACTGCAGCAAAGCGACCAGGAAAAGGAGTCTTCGGACCATTACCAGGCAGACCATAATTTAAATAATCCACGCCTGCCAAATCAATCCCCACTTCAAATTTAAGAGAAGGATGATCTCTAAGCTGCGTACAGGTTTTCACCCATTGTGCGACAGGAACTTCTAAGGTGACTTCACCATGCTTGATAGTCAACGGAAAAGACTCACCAAATTGTTCACGTAATCTATTTTCTAAAGTTTCTAAATGCGTCATTTCGATACCATTTTAAGTTAGCTCGCCAATTCTATGCTTCTCGAGCAATAGTATTAGTACGACGGATTTTATTTTGTAATTGCAACAAACCATAAACAAGTGCCTCGGCTGTTGGAGGACAACCAGGCACATAAATATCTACTGGAACAACTCGATCGCATCCACGCACCACAGAATATGAATAGTGATAATAACCACCACCATTAGCACAGGACCCCATCGAAACTACCCAACGAGGCTCTGCCATCTGATCATATACTTTACGTAGAGCAGGCGCCATTTTATTGCATAATGTACCAGCCACAATCATGACATCAGATTGGCGAGGACTTGGGCGGAAAATTATACCAAATTGGTCTAAATCGTAACGTGCGGCACCTGCATGCATCATTTCCACCGCACAACAGGCTAGACCAAAAGTCATCGGCCACATAGAACCAGTTTTTACCCAGTTCATTACTGCATCAGTGCTAGTAACTAAAAAACCTTTATTATTTAATTGTTCTTCCATAATAATCGACTTCCTAAGAGTTTAATCCCAGTCTAAAGCACCTTTTTTCCACTCGTAGATAAAACCGACTGTCAAAATCACTAAGAACAGCATTGCTGTACCAAAGCCGACCAAACCTACATGACCATTAGCAATTGCCCATGGGAATAAGAAAGCTAACTCTAAATCAAACAAAATAAAAAGAATAGCCACTAAATAATAGCGCACATCAAAACGCATACGCGCATCTTCAAATGCTTCAAAACCACACTCATAAGGAGAATCTTTTTCAGTACCAGGCTTACGGGGACCTAAAAAAGAACCTGCAAAGAGCAAGAAACCACCCAATCCCGTTGCAACAAGGATGAACAGTAACACAGGGAAATATTCAGCAATATTCATGAATAGCCGCCTATTTTAAAAAGATAAAAAAGTTTATAAACTTGTAGATTGTAGCATTTTAGCTAAGCTTATGAGGAGCTTGTTTCAAATTAATTAAATATTTCAGTCAATTTGTTGATGACATAGCACACTTAATCATTTGTCTTTACAAAAACCCTTTTTTGTGTACTATATTTACACAATGATTTTCATGAGACGCACTGGTCTGCCAAAATACACACTTAACCATTGTGCAGCTAAGTCACCTTCACTCACCACTCGTTTTGAGCCCAATCTCTCATCAGCAATCGTTTCAATAGCACTCTCATCATCCTCAAGGACATCCATGGGAATATCTAAGCGTAACATTCCTGGGGCACGGATAACCAAATAACCAAATTTGATATCAAGAGTCATATCTACTATTTTTGGATGGTCTTTAGATAATAATTTATTATCCTCATCAAGCAAAACCCACCGATTTTGATAATCCTCAACTACTTCCTTATTCTGCACAGCAGGACACTGCATAATGGGCGTATACATTCTTTAACTCTCTCCCTTTTCTCTTCTTCTAATATTTTTTACCGATTCAATGACGGAACCACTAAGGTACCAACATCAAGTTGTGCCTTCAAATCAGATAACTTACCCTCAATCAAGATAGGTAACGTTGCTTTTTTAACCTGCACAGTTACCAATCCCTTTTTAACTTTTAGAGGAACTTTTGTTTCAATGACCCCTGGTACATAAAGGTAGTCACTTGCCAATTGAAAATTGGCTTCTCCTTCTTTAGTTTTAAAATCAACAGCCGAGGAATTTATGATTCCCTGCTGGATAGTCAGCAATTCATTTTTAATCTTACCCACCAACTTAATCTTATTAAACGTCATTTGTTCATCAGGATTATTTACCAGAGGCACTTTTAAATTCCACGGATTCATATAGTCTTCAGGATTTTTAAGAATTGATTCAAGATTCAGTCCTTTTAGTGTCCCTTGTCCCGACTCTAAATCAATATCAGCCACCATATTTTTAATTAGCTCATCATCAGAACTACCTTGAGAAGAAAAAAGGATTTTTGCCTTCACCGGTGTTTCTATAAATGAATCTCTATGAAAGTAATCAAAAATTTTCTGCGACTGAATATCTGATAAATTTATATCACCCTCTAAGTACTGCTGATCGACTGTATAAGCCCCGTTAGCATAAACAGAACCCCCAAACAAATTCGCTCTCACAGACTTGACATTGACATTGTTATAATCAAAATTTAATGTTGCCCCTAAATCATCTAAGATAAGATTATCATAGGTAACTTTTTGAAAATTGAAGGTCCCCACACCACTTAATCGCGACAACAACAATTGTTTAACCGTTAATGCTTGTTTTTGTTCTACATTAGCATGAGACGTTTCACTCGAAGGTTTTACTTGTTTGGCTGCAGTAACAGGCGCCACTTCTGTGCTCGGCTTATCCTTAACCAATTCTTTAAGAGGAGCACTCAGATCATTTAAAAAAGCTTCCAAATCAAATTCTTTTGCCTGAACATCAAAAGTAACTTGTGGTTTAAAAAGATTTTTGACAGATCCAGTGACACTAATATCCCCCTGAGATAGCAACGCATTCAATAAGAAATTGGTTTGTTGTTTATTGAAAAAAGTTTGTATATTACCTGTCAGAGGAATAACCTGACGTCCCTTTGGCTGCTCATTAAGTTCAATATTTCCTAAGATAGTAGGTAAATCTATTGATTGTTCAAATAGACTTATAGAGCCTGGCGATTCCAAATTGAGTTTTAAAGAATGGCTTTTATCGACATTATATAAGCCCTTAACCTGTACATTTTTTACACGCAAGGACGAGGCAGTTCCAGAAATTTTATCCAAAAGAATTTCTAAATTCAGTTGTTGCTGTAACGTATTAACTGACACTTTACCTTTAACTGGTTCACCCCCTGCAACCTCAGGTGAAATATTAAGCTCAGGCGCACCAAAATTAATATCTACTGTTTGCTTATCTTTTCTGATAACATTTGCTTTAACATTAAAATTATTTAAAGCTAAACTAATTTTAGGAACATCATAATTCAAAACAGGTGCTTCAAATCCTGCGCTCAACGTATCAATCGTTGATTTTTCTAAACCGTTACCCTGAATAGTTAATTCTAAATTTTTGCCCACCAAGGCATTTAAATTAGAATCAAATACAACAGACCCCTCAGCTGTGGTTTCCGTTAAGTCTAAATCATTCCACCTACCCTTTAAGTCCGCTTTTAAACGATTAAACTCATATTTATTATCTTGAGGATTCAATAGCATAAGCCCGTTTAACACCAACTTACTGTCTACATCGGGTTTATCACCTTTAACATCGGCATTCAAATTTAAATCAAATGCCTGTCCTGCCGTAATACGCCCTGTTCTTACACCCATATTTTGAAGCTGGACGTTATAATCCCGTTGCTTATCTTGTAGGGTAACCTGACCATTATTCAGTGTAAGACCAGCAATATCAATTTTAAAATCTGTTTGTTCAACTCGCTCTGATACCGTTTTATTAAGTGAGTGAATATTTGGAATAATAGGAACCGATTTTGCTAAAGAGAAGTCCAATAGATTATCAAAATTAAACTTACCATTTTCGTCTTTCTCAATATGCATATTAAAACCATCAATATCTAAATGATCTACTAAGAATCGATTAGACATTAACGGCCACAATGCCACAGCCATTTTGGCATGCTTGATATCAGCAAAAACAGTAGAACTTCCCTGTTCAGATAAAGAAACGTCTTCAAGAGACAACCCTATTCTAGGGAAAAGTGATAAATTAATATCCCCATCAACGACTAATTCACGGTTATATTGTTCTTTTATCAATTGAGCTAATTTATTTTTATATGCGGTTGGATCCAAATTTAAAATAAAAACAGCTACCCCAATAAAGGCTACCACCAATAAAACGACACAGCTCACTACTATGCGTTTAAACCACTTCTTCATTATCTAGTCCTATCAATATCGGCGGTGTCAAATTCACTTATACATTAAATAAGAAATTTAAAACATCACCGTCTTTCACGATATAGTCCTTACCTTCTGCACGCATTTTACCGGCTTCCTTAGCACCTTGCTCACCCTTATATTGGATAAAATCTTCAAAGGCAATTGTTTGGGCACGAATAAAGCCGCGTTCAAAGTCGGTATGAATCACACCTGCTGCTTTAGGAGCTGTATCACCGATCTTAATTGTCCAAGCACGAACTTCTTTAACACCCGCAGTAAAGTATGTTTGCAGCCCAAGTAGTTTGAACCCGGCACGAATCACGCGATTTAAGCCTGGCTCTTGCATACCCATATCAGCCAAAAACATTTCTTTATCCTCATCTTCCAAATCAGCAATCTCTGCCTCAATCGCTGCGCAAACGGCAACAACAGGGGAATTTTCAGATTCAGCATATTTTTTGACTGCATCAAGATGGGGATTATTGTCAAAGCCATCTTCTTTTACATTGGCCACATACATAGCAGGTTTTGCTGTAATAAATCCATAAGGTTTGATAATAGCAAGTTCTTCATCATCTAATTGTAACGAACGGATAGCTTTAGCTTCATTAAGTACAGGAACAATTTTTTCTAATACTGCCGTTAATTTCTGCGCCTCTTTATCTCCAGCACGAGCAACTTTTTGAGATTTTAATAACGCTTTTTCTGCTGATGCTAAATCCGCTAAAGCCAATTCAGTATTAATCACTTCAATATCATTAATCGGATCTACTTTGCCAGCAACATGTACCACATTAGGATCTTCAAAACAACGTACCACATGCACAACGGCATCTGTTTCTCTAATATTTGCTAAGAATTGGTTGCCCAAGCCCTCTCCTTTTGAAGCCCCAGCTACTAGACCAGCAATATCCACAAACTCAACCGTGGCAGGCAAAATACGTTCAGGTTTTACAATTTCTGCTAACTGTTTTAAACGAGTATCTGGTACCTCAACAATACCAACATTAGGTTCAATAGTACAGAAAGGATAATTTTCTGCAGCAATACCCGCTTTGGTCAATGCATTAAAAAGCGTTGATTTTCCAACATTAGGTAATCCAACAATACCACACTGTAAAGCCATAACAATCCTTAAAAAATTTTATTTAAACAAGAAACACTCTCGTTCATTTATCTCAATATTTCTATAATACACTTGCCATTATGGAAGGATTTATCCACCATAAAATCGCTAAAAGCAAAGCAGGAACTCCATTAAACATAGCGTGCATCACCACTGGAGTCACAAAACTATCTCTTACTCTCATCCATGCCAAAACACTACCGGTTAACCATTGAGGCAAAATCAAAAATGGCAATAAATACCATTCTTTTTGTGCACTACCCGGTGTTAATTCATAATTCCATAAATGCATACTTGCAAAAATAAATACAGAAATATGAAATACAAATGGAAAAATCTTAATATAAACTTTTCGCCATCTATACGGTAACGCCTGTTTTTCTGTGGTCAGATTAAATAAATCAAACAGTAGAAACAGGGCTAATAATACCATAACCACAGCTAAACTCATGACTCTGATACCATTACTAAACACATAAATCATTGCACCGACATAGAGAATGATTAATTTTGGTCGTCGCAAGCTATAACGAAATAGTAATTCTTCTACCAAAGGCGCCCATATTGCTGCCATAAAAAATAGGATGGGAACATATAAACTATGAAGTTTATGATTGGCCCCCAATGAACCAGAGACTCCCATCGCAATAGGGGCAAGTACAAAAACATTCATTCCCCATAAAAAAATTAACCATTTAAATAATAGTGTAAACGGTGTATGTATTTTTAGGTCACTCCACCAACCACTACCACGACGCCCCTCTATACGCACATTGAGCGTAGGTTTTTTCATATATTGCCAATACTCTAGCAAGTCTTGTTTAAACGTACGCATTACTTATCCTTATGCTCAGACAATGCTCGAGAGGCTAAATTTTTATCACCTCGCAACAAAGCATCAATAGACACCCTCGCCCGCATCAAACTATCTTCCAAAAATGGCATATCTTCTTTTCGCGGCGGATGCAATACATAATCAGCCACCTGTTGACTTAAGCCCAACTTACGTGGATGCCCAACGCCAATTCTAATACGCCAGAAATCCGGACTACCCAGTTGGGCTTGTATATCTCTTAAACCATTATGACCCGCATGCCCCCCACCTTTTTTTAATTTTACCTCACCGGGCATCAGATCAAGTTCATCATGTAACACCAAAATCTGTTCTGTAGTAATTTTATAAAACTGAGCCAAGGCTCTTACGGCTTGACCAGACCTGTTCATATAGGTAGATGGCTTTAATAAGTATATATTACCTTCTAGTGTTTTAAATTTTGCGACCAAACCAAAAAAACCAGGCTCAACATTAAAACTAGCCTTATAACTCTCAGCTAATTGATCTACTAACCAAAACCCAACATTATGACGAGTAGCCTCATACTCTATTCCTGGATTTCCAAGACCAACAATTAAACGAATAGGTTCCATGCAAAATCTCCTTATGAACAAAAACCCCCGCAGTTAGGAACAACGGGGGTCAGATAGATAATTCGTTAAACTATATTAACAAATACCTAATTATTCAGCAGCAGCTTCGCCTTCATTTTTATCAGCAGCTGCATCACCTTCTTCTGCTACTTCAGAACCACCTGCAGGAACAACGGCAGAAGCAATCACAGGGTCATCACCGTGAACGATAAATTCAACGCCTTTTGGTACTTTAACATTGCTCAAGTGTACCACGCCAGCATTATCTAACTCACTTAGATCTACTTCGATAAATTGTGGTAAATCTTTTGGTAAGCAAGAAATTTCTACTTCGGTTACGATACGAGAAATATTATTACCGTGCAATTTAACGGCAGGAGAGTTTTCTTCATTAACAAAGTGTAAAGGCACTTTTGTATGAAGTTTTTGAGAGGCATCAACGCGTTGGAAGTCAACGTGTAAAACTTGTGGTTTGTAAGCATGCCATTGAACAGCACGTAATAATACTGTTTCAACTTTACCGTCTAAATGCATATCTAATACAGAAGCATGGAACTCTTCTTTACGAACTGCATGATAGATTTCATTGTGATCTAGCTCAATGCTTAATGCTTCACCTTTACCACCGTAAACGATACCTGGTAAACGACCAGCACGGCGCAGGCGGCGGCTCGCACTCGATCCCTGTACGCTACGTGAAGTTGCTGTAAATTTCATGGATAACTCCGATTAAAAAAATAAAAAAGCCTTGAATCAATCAAAGGCAAGGAAAAAGGTTGTCACCGCGACCAGCAACAACCCAATAAAAATTATTCTGCAAACATTGAGCTCACTGACTCTGCTGTAGAAATACGAGAGATAGTTTCACCCAATAAAGCAGCCGTTGATAATTGACGAATTTTACCACAGTTTGCTGCTGCTTCAGATAAAGGAATCGTATCTGTCACAACTAACTCATCAATCTCAGAAGCCGTAATACGTGGAATTGCCTCACCAGATAATACTGGATGCGTACAGTAAGCATAAACAGCTTTCGCACCTCTTTCTTTTAAGGCAGCAGCCGCTTTAGTTAGCGTACCTGCTGTATCCACCATATCGTCCATAATTAAACAAGTACGACCTTGAATATCACCAATAATATTCATCACTTCAGAGACGTTTGCTCTAGGACGACGCTTATCAATAATAGCCAAGTCTGTTTCTAATTGTTTTGCCAATGCACGAGCTCGCACCACACCACCAATATCAGGAGAGACAACGACTAAATCTTCATATTTACGACTAGCAATATCTTCTAATAAAACAGGGCTTGCATAAATATTATCCACGGGAATATCAAAGAAACCTTGGATTTGATCTGCATGTAAATCCATCGTCAATACACGATTAACACCAACCGCTTGCAACATATTCGCCACAACCTTTGCGGTAATTGCCACACGAGCAGAACGTGGGCGACGATCTTGTCTTGCATAACCAAAATATGGTATAGCTGCCGTAATTGTTCCAGCAGAGGCACGACGCAAAGCATCAACCATTACCATAATCTCCATCAGATTATCATTGGTCGGTGCACATGTCGGTTGTAAAACAAACACTTCTCTACCACGCACATTTTCTAAAATTTCTACCATCACCTCGCCATCAGAAAAACGACCAACCGTCATTTTACCTAGTGGCATACTTAAGTGATTAGCAACATCTGCAGCCAATTTTGGATTAGCTGTCCCCGTAAAAATCATGAAGTTATTCGTAGGCATGGTAGTAATAGAATATAGAGGCGTGAGATTTTAAATAAAAAAACCGCTTATCCCAACAACCAAAAGGATGTAGCATAAACGGTCCAATAAGTGTTGGCTGGGGCGGAAGGATTCGAACCTTCGCATGCCGGAATCAAAATCCGGTGCCTTAACCAGCTTGGCGACGCCCCAACACTGTATCTTTATCAAGACTGCTTAGATTGCTTGCCTGACAAGAACTAAATTATGAACCATTTCTTAATTGTTGCATAGTGTTTTACACTAAATTTTCAGAAAAAGTTAAAAAAAAAACAACAAAACAATGTTTTTCAGATAACAAAAAAAATCGTTCCTTTTAAAAATCGTTCCTTTTAATGTTGCTCTCTCAGTTTTTTGCGTAACTATTTATTAAAAATTAATCTTCACTGAATACTTAACGGTTCTTCATGCTTGTATTGGATGAGTCCTTAAAGTACGCACAAGGAAAATATTTTCAATTGGCAATGCCAAAGACGACTGCGACAATAGGGTTAATAATTTTTCTTTCGCCATTAACCCCTCTTGTTCATTACCACATGGCATAAAAAAACATGACCCAGACCCTGTCATACGAAACGTAAAGCCTTCCTGATTAAGCAAAGAAATCATCGTTTGTAAATCGGGATACAGCTTAAAGGCTATAGGCTCCAAGTCATTATGCCCCACCAATCTTCCCTGTTCAATACCTACCTTTAACGTTTGTAATTGCTGATCGGATAAAACTGTAGTGTCTCTTTTTAAGTCACTATCTTTAAAAATCAATGCCGTGGGAATCGAAAGGGCAGGCCTTAAAATAAGATAGCATTGAGGCTTCAATTCAAAGGCAGTTAATTGCTCACCAACACCACTTGCAATAGCTGATTGTCCAAAAATAAAAAAAGGAACATCAGCCCCCAATTCCAACCCAAGCTTAGCTAAAGTTTGCTGAGACAAGCCACATTGCCATAAATGATTTAACGCCATTAAGGTCGTTGCAGCATCACTAGAACCTCCCCCTAAGCCAGCACCACTAGGAATAATTTTATCCACATAAATGTTTGCCCCCAATTTACGTTGGCTATATGTTTGGAGCAGTTTTGCTGCCTTAATCACTAGGTCAGACTCTTCTGGAATACCTTCAATTTGGTTAACGCGCCGAATAATACCGTCAGAGCGCACAGTAAAATCCAATTTATCGCACAAATCCACCATCACAAATAGTGATTGCAATTGATGATATCCGTCAGCTCGACGCCCATTAACATGCAAAAACAAATTTAATTTAGCAGGTGCTAAGGCTGAATAATCACTCATGGTGGTAAATTTTCTAAGAGTCCAATAAGGTCAATATAATTAAAACAATTAAGATTCTATTGAACAATCAAACGAATCTTAATTCTTTCTGTCGTTTGGTTACGGATAAGATTAAACTTAGTCGGACCGATACTATCGTAGTCACTCATAGTGACATCCCAACCTGCTTGTTTAAAAGAAGTTAATTTACCAGCGTTATCATGAGATTCTTCGATCAACGGCTGATTAGGAATCTTTTGGCCTTTAATCCAATAACGTAAACCACTCACTGGAATTTCTTGCCCTATCACTTGTGCCACTAACGCATCTGGATTGGGAGCTTCAAACACTTCGCCAGAAGATCGTGTTAATTTTGAATATCCTGGCAATACCTCGACTCTGGCTAAGGTCTGTCCTAGTGGGCTACTCAAGTCAAGAACAACGTTTTCACCTACACCATTCCATAAGAAATTACCTTGCACAGAATCTGTATTTTTATCTTGTGTTTTATCAAATACCAATAACGCAAATTTACCTGTTCTTTGTATGGCGTTTTGTGCATTCACACCAGTTCCTTGGCTAGGCTGTTGTGGTGCTAAACTCGAACAAGCCGCCAATGTAGCTACTGTAAGAACACTCATTAATCTGATTAATTTTTTCATCATTTCTTATCCAAATTCAATCGTTTACTAGTTTCTAGCAAAATTGGGTCTGAGGGGTAATTAGACAAGCCATAATCAAGGATATCCTTAGCTCTTTTTTGTTCCCCTAAGGTATTGTAGACATCCGCTAAGTGAGCGGCAATAATGGGCTGTTGTTCAATATCGTATGCTCGCTCCAAATATTGCATCGCAGAGTCATAGTTTTTTAACCGATATTGTAACCACCCCATACTATCAAGAATATAAGGATTTGATGCATCTATACGCAATGCTTCCGTGAGTAATTGTTCTGCTTCTTCTAAATTATAGTTTCTGTCTGCATAAATATAACCTAGCGCATTATAACCATCAGCCATATTTGGCTCTGATTTAATCACTTCCCTCAGCAATTTTTCTGCTGGCCACACCTCACCTCTTTTTTCATAAAGCATCGCCAAGGCATATTTAATATCAGCACTTTCAGGCAACTCTTTGAGTGCATCGTTGTAATATACAACAGCCTGATCAGTACGACCCGACTCATTTAACAGATTTCCTCCAAACCAAAGAATATTTCCTCTGCTTTCTGGAAACGCAATCGTCGCATTTTCTAATACGGATAAAGCCTGACGCACATCACTCAAATTTGCTAATAGCTGGGCTTTTTCCATCAGCATGTTAGCATCTAATTTATCCGCCTTAATTAAGTCGATTTGATTTAAGGCTAAACGATATTTTTTTTCTGCTTTTAAAATAGATACCATTAACTTACGAGCATCTAACAATGAGTCTTCTAATGAAGAAGGACTAGTGACATTTGCAGAGTCGCCATTGTTCGCTTTTATACTATCGCTTTCCTCGCTACTAATAGCCGTGTCAATATTTGTATCGTCATTAACCTTTTCGGTAACTTTCTTATTAATCTGTTTTTTTACTTTTTCGGCGGCAAGTTTTTTTACCGTTAAGTCAATAAATTGACTTAATACCTTACGTGCATGAGTCCAATCTTGTGCATCGTAGTGGATTAATGCTTGGAAATACAATAACTCACTATCTTTAGGGTTACGCTTTTGCAATTTACTTATTTCAGCAATTGCCTCATCATAAGCGTTATCCTTACTAAGTTCATTAATATAACTCAGTGATAAAATACGATTGTCAGGATTTTTTTTCAGAAATTCTTTGACAAATGCCATACCCTGCGCTCGTTTTGGACCTTGTGCAAGGCTTAACACTCGAATTGCTGCATCCTCAGAGGTTGGATTCGTATCAATGGCTTTAAATGTTTCCTGCCATGCCAAATCGTCCTTATCAGCTTCTATCGCAAAATCAGCATATAAAAGGTGATAATTTGTTGAGGAAAATGCAAATGGTTTAGTACTATCTTCAAATAATTTTAACGCTTTATTCTTATCTTTTAACTCACTCAAAATAGCAGCATTATCACTTAATTTATCCTCAATTTTATCCTTAGCTGCTGTTTTTAAATTCTGTTGCAATACCTGAACTAACTCATCTTCTTTACCTGTTTCACCCAGTAATAGCATATATAGATTAGCTACTTCCTCATTATCAGGATCTTCTTTATACCAATATCTAACCGCTTCATAAGCCTGTTCATATTTGCCTTCGGAATAATAATAACTAGTGGCAATTTCAGCAATCCAAGGTACTACTTCATATGACTTAGTAAAATTCAACGCTTCCTGAGCGGCATAAGCATAGTTCCCATCTACCAAAGCAGTTTCTATCGTCAAAATACTTTGAATTTTGTCCGGATCTACATCATTTTCTTGATTTTTTTTATTCACAGAAAAAGAATGCGCATGCTCATTGACCGTCATGTGCATCGGTGAATTGTTTTCACCGACCGACTCAACTGTGGTATTTTGTGCTAACACACTTTCAACAAGAAAGCTTGCGACAAGACTAATGAATAACCTACGTTTAGCTATATTCATACTGTACTAATATAATTCCACACTACTAATTACCTTGCCCGGGTTCAAAATAGCATTAGGATCTAAGGCTCTCTTAATTTTCCTCATTAATGCCAACCCAATCTCATCTTTATAATCAGGCAAAATATCTTTCTTCAATTGACCAATACCATGTTCAGCAGAGATTGATCCATCAAACCGAGCAACACTATCATAGACAATTGTGTTCATCTCTTTTTGTAAGTCTAAGAAACCTTCTTCCTGTCCATCAGGTGCTCCAACATTATAGTGTAAATTACCGTCACCTAAATGACCAAATACAATATGTTGTACCCCTGGAAAACGCTCTTGAAGTAACGCATTAGTTTGCTCAATAAAAGCACTTACTTGCGAAATTGGAATAGCAATATCATGCTTAATCCCCTTACCCACTTTGATTTCAGCAAAAGGAATACTCTCACGGATATGCCATAAGTCATTACTTTGTTGAACTGTTTGAGCAATAATAGCATCCTGCACAACTCCTTGCTCGATAGCGTTACCAATCACCTTTTCTACTAATTGATTAGCATGATCTTGGTCTTCATGATCAGAAATTTCAATCAATACATACCATGGTGATTTATTGACCTCAAAAGGAATTTTAACCGTCGGTAAATGCTGCCTAACACTCTCTATACAAAATGATGAAATCAATTCAAAGCCTGTCAACAATGACCCAAAACCTTGTTTCAGTACTGACAATACGTGAACGGCCGCATCAACATCCTTAATAGCTAATAACGCCGTGCGAATAGCTTGAGGTTTTGGAAATAGTTTTAAGGTAGCTGCTGTAATAATTCCTAAAGTTCCTTCACTCCCAATAAATAAGTCGCGCAAATCATAACCAGTATTATCTTTGCGTAGTCCTTTTAGACCATTCCAAATTTCACCCTCTGCTGTCACTACTTGCAATCCTAGCGTTAAGTCTCTGGCATTCCCATAGCGTACTACTTGTGTTCCACCAGCATTAGTCGCTAAATTACCACCGATTGTACAACTCCCTTCAGACGCCAAGCTTAAAGGAAAAAGTCGTCCAACCTCCTCAGCTGCTGTCTGAATAGTCTGTAAGATACAACCTGCTTCTACTGTTATGGTGTCATTATCTGTATCAATGGCGATAATATTATTTAAGCGATTAGTGAGTAGAACTACAGCATCCCCCTTATTACCAGGCGTTGCTCCTCCGCATAAGCCAGTATTCCCACCTTGTGTCACAATGGGGGTAACATATTGTTGGCACAGGCGCACCACATCAGCAATCTCTTCTACATTAGCCGGACGGACGACTGCCAAAGCTTTTCCTGTAAAACGACCTCGCCAATCTGTCAAAAATGGTGTAGCTTCTTCACCACTTAGCACAAACTCCTCACCCACAACTTGCTGCAGATCTTCAAATAAAGACATATTTTTCCCTTGCACATACTATCACAATGTTTAAATTTTGTGATTTTTAATCTATGATGATTCATTCTACCTAAAAAACAGGTCATAATATTCTAATCTTATTTATTTTTTCAAATACACCATGACACAGATTAATCCTAACGTTTTTAAGGCATATGATATTAGAGGAATTTTTCCTACACAAATTAATACTGAGTTTGCCCTACTTCTCGGTAGAGCATTAGGCGCCAGAACCAAACAACTTGGTCATACACAATTTGTAATAGGTTTTGATGGTCGTCACAGTAGCCCAGAATTAGCCAAAGCATTATCTACCGGTCTTCAAGATCAAGGGTTAGAGGTCATCAACATTGGCATGGTACCCACACCATTAGTTTATTTTTACACTTATGCTCACCATATTGGTGCTTGTGTAGCGATTACTGGTAGTCACAATCCTCCCGATTATAATGGTTTTAAGATGATGTTAGATGGTAAAGCTATCTACGGCGAAGCAGTCATCTCTTTAAAACAAGAGATGCTCTCTTTAGACCAACAGCCACTATTAAAAGCATCAGGATCAGAAAAAAATATTAATATAATCCCCGATTATATTAAACGCATTTGTTCCGACATCAAACTTGCTCGTCCTATGCATATTGCCATTGATGCTGGTAATGGTATTGGTGGTAAAGTAGCCCCTGAATTATTCCGTTCGCTAGGTTGTACTGTTGATGAGCTTTTCTGCGACGTAAATGCCGATTTTCCTAATCATCACCCTGATCCAGCTGACCCTCATAATTTAGAAGATTTAATCAAACACGTGAAGGAATCTGATTGTGAAATTGGTCTAGCATTTGACGGTGACGGTGATCGTCTAGGTGTCGTCACCAAATCAGGAGAAATTATTTGGCCTGACCGTCAATTAATTTTATATAGCCAAGACGTATTAAAACGTGAGCCTGGTGCGACCATTGTATTTGATGTGAAATGCAGTCGTCATGTTGCCGAACAAATCGAAGCCGCTGGTGGTACTGCCTTAATGTGGCAAACAGGTCATTCTTTAATCAAACAAAAAATGAAAGATGTCAATGCTGCTCTTGGCGGTGAAATGAGTGGGCATACATTCTTTAAAGAGCGTTGGTATGGGTTTGATGACGGCTTATATACAGGTACACGTTTATTAGAAATTCTCTCTGCTTATAATAATCCGTCTACCGTATTAGAGGCTTTACCTCAAGATAAAAATACGCCTGAGATTAAAGTAGAAATGCAAGAAGGTCAGCCACATGCCTTGATTAAAGTATTACAAGAAAAGGCTTCGCTACCGACAGCCAAACGCCTGATTACGATTGACGGCATTCGTGCAGAGTATGAGGACGGTTTTGGACTGGCTCGTGCGTCTAACACCACGCCTGTTCTTGTGCTTCGTTTTGAAGGTCGTAATGAAGAAAGCTTGGCACGTATTAAAGCCGAGTTCAAGGCGATGCTAAAAGAACACGCCGGAATTGATGTGGTGATTTAAATTCAGACTTTATCGGGACTTATAGCACCATATCTGCTACCTTTTACTGTGCACAAAGTGCCCGATAAACCTCTAGGTGTTTTTCAATAATAATGGGCATGGCAAATTCTTGCTCTGCCAAAGCTCTCCCCTCTTTACCCATTGATTGGCGTAACTCAGGATTATCGGCTAATTGTTGTACCGCCTTGAAAATAGCCTCCCCATCTTTTACGGGCACAAGTAAACCACTTTTATTTGGCGTAATTGTATCACGACAACCTGGCACATCTGTTGTTACTATCGGTCTACCTGCCGCTGCAGCTTCTAATAATGACTTAGGAATCCCTTCTCTATACGATGGCAACACTATGATATGTGACTTTGCATAAAGCGTTGCAATATCGTTTACTTCCCCTAGCAAGGTAACATATTTACCTATAGCTTGGTACTCTTCTTCTGTTAATGAAGCAGGGTTTCCTTCATCAATACTGCCTGCTAATTGCCAGACAAATTGTTTTTGTGTGTCTAATTTAGCCGCTTCCACAAACTCAAAAACCCCCTTATCCTTAAGCAATCGAGCTGCCATAGTAATGGTGATTGGCTCATTGGGCTCTGGTGTATAGCGAAACTCTTTCATATCCACACCAGCACCACGGATTAATACCACTTGCGTTGGCGTGACGGCACCAATACCCGTCAAGAGTTGTTGGTCATCCCTATTTTGAAAAATCGTTCGACTATGTTTATGCCCTAGCGCAAATTGATAGAGTCTAGATACCACCAATTTCAAAATATCTAGCCCTTTTCGCTGGCGCGTAAAAATATAACCTAAGCCCGAAATAGCATATACCACTGATGGTATCCTTGCTAAGCGTGCAGCAATACCACCATATAGTACAGGCTTAATTGTCACTAAATGGACTAAATCAGGTTTGACTTTTTTGAGTAAACGATACAAACCTATAATTGTTTTTAGTTCACTCAAGGGATTGGTACCACTACGTGACATCTCAATGGGATAATGCGTAAAACCTAATTGTTTAATCTTAGCGACTGACTCTCCATCCATTGTGGCGATTTCTACTTGATAACCTTGTTGTTTAGCCGCTAACGCAATCTTTACACGATGTGACAGAAAAAAAGCAGGGTTATTTACGATAAATAAAATTTTTTTCATCTCTCTTTTCCCTATCGCTTAGCCATCGCGTGCCAGATACTTTCATAATGGCTTACCATCGTTTGCAAGCTAAATGACTCAAGAACACGTTGACGACCTTGTTGTGCGAATGCTAACCAGTGCTCTGCTTGCTCCTTGCTTTGATGTGGCTTAGCTAATAAATCTAAGGCTTGATTCATTTTTTCTGCCAAATCCTTAGGATTAGCTGGTTGTGCTACCCATCCATATTGATCCACAATTAAAGCAGCATCACCCACATCAGTAACGACATTAGGGCTTAAACAAGCCATAGACTCTGAAACCACATTAGGAAAGCCCTCTGCAATACTTGAAAGTACATGAATATCTATTGCTGACATAATCTCTGGAATATCAGCACGTAGTCCAAGCAATAAAACATCTTTATCCACCATTAAGCTCAGTTCAGCCAATAACTGCATTAATTCAGCATTATCTCGATCTAAACCTTTACCCACTAATACCAAAACCGCATCAGGATGACTCTTCTTAATTTCCTGAAATGCGATTAATAAACTCTTATGATCTTTTAAAGGATTCCAACGTGCTACAAATCCTAATACGGGTATTTGCTCACTAATATGCCAACTTTCTCTGAGTGCTTGTGCAGCAGCTACATTTATTTGCCATTTAGAAAAATCATAGCCATTTTGAATGACGTGCATTTTGCTTTTTTGATAACCCCAAGAAGCATGAATCAACGCAGCCTTTTCTCCACATACAATAATTTTTTCAGGAATAAAACAAGAGAAAAAAGCACTGATACGTGCCAAATAATAATTCATTTTTGAGGTATTTTTTAAGCTATCACCAGAGTTACGAATCCCCCAAGCAATATGCTTATAGCCAGCTACTCTCGCTGCAATACCACCAAAGAAGTCACCATGATACATCCAAGTCTGGATCACATCACCCCGAAGCTGTTTCAATAACTTTACTAATTTCCAAAAATCACCCAAACCTACTTTACCTGATTGCATACCAATCGTATAAACAGCCACGCCAGCTTGTCGTAACACCTCACCAAAAACACCCTCATCAGAAAAACTAACGACAATATTTTCTACTGATGAATGGGTTACCAAACGACTTAATACCGTTTCTGCACCGCCTTGACCGAGTCCACTAATTAAATGAATGACTCGCAATGTCATGCCATCACCTCTTTGAACAATTGATCCCATTGTTCTAATACACAAACTTCAGAATATCTTTCAAACACACTTTCTTGGGCTATCATCGCCAAACGATTTCTTTCATCTGCATTTTGCATTAATTCTTTAAGTGCTTGCTGATAAGCTATCTCATCACCTAAAGGAATAAGTTTAGCTATTTTGCCATCAAGACTAAGCTCTCTAGGTCCACTTGGACAGTCATAGCAAACAACTGGCAAGCCATTCGCCATTGCCTCAAGCATTACATTTGGAAAACCCTCTAGCCGAGAACTCATCGCCAACATAGAGGCTGATCTCATCACATCCCAAGGAGTTGTTGTTTTGCCCATCAGAATAATTTGATCGCCCATATCATGCCATTGGATTAAATCATCTAATTTATCTTTTTCTGGACCATCACCATAAATATGCAAATCCCAATCAGGGAATTGTTTAGCAATTGTAGCGAAATTTTTAATCAGTACATCAAACTGTTTGCTAGCTACCAAACGCCCCATAGCGACCACTACTTTTTGATTTTTGACGGTCGGAGAGAGTTTTTTCAATGCAGATGGTAAAGGATTGGGAATAACGGATATTTTTTTTAATCTAGGCAATTCTTGCTGAAAACGCTTTGCCCGACTGTTCAGTTTGGAGCATAACCACATCTGCCCATGGATAAGTTAATTGACGCAAACGTTTTAAACTTGAACTAATTTGTTGAAAGCTAGGATCAGAGCGTTCACACACAATAATAGGACAAGAAAGTCCTTTATGAGCTAATAAAGCCATCACATTGACATTCGTCAAAAATGATACCACGACATCTGGTTGATACTCTTTAATTACCTTTCGTAAAATAAATGGTTTAGTAACTCGTGCTAATAATGGATTTTTGGATAAACGTTGACTTAACCAATCAACTTTTATATGAGCATTTAATGGGTAAAAAGACTGCCCACTACCTTGACTATAACAAGGCACTAGAATAACCTCATAGCCCTTAATCGACCACGCATTCGCTAATGTACTAGCAACACGCTCTGCTCCCCCTGCATTTAAAGAGCTGACTAAAAATAATATTCTCATCAGTTAGACCTCAATAGCGTAAGCATCAATCCATGCTTGAAGCATTAAAATACCCCATAAATGAGCACTCCAATCTCCTTTTTTATTCAGATGAGCTTGCCATGTTTGCTGAATAATATCGCTATTTAATAAGCCCTGTTGTTGCAACCGACGATTGTCTAATAACTGATTAGCCCATTCTCGTAATGGTCCACGCAACCACTCACCTAGCGGGACAGAAAAACCTTTTTTAGGTCTATCTAACAGAGCCTTAGGAACATAGCGATAGAGTAACTCTTTCATTAACCATTTTTGCTGTCCATCACGCTCTTTATACTTCCAGTGAATATCCCAAACAAATTCAAAAAGTTGATGATCTAACAAAGGGACTCGAGTTTCTAAAGAATAATACATTGCGGCTCTATCTACTTTCACCAAAATATCATCAGGAAGATAAGACAAGGTATCTACAATCATCATACTTTCTTTTAGACTACGCAAAGCCGATAGTGAAAACGCCGTTACAGGTTCTTTAGCCCCTAACACCAATTGCTCTGGATGTTTCCAATATGACACAAAAGGCTGATAAAACTCGACCGCATTTTCAGCTTGTAGTAATTGTACTGATTGCTCTAACTTAGCCCGGTGAGAAATATCACTTGTTTTGTCCGCTAAAATTCGTGCTGTTTTGGCTAATGGTTTATGTAGAAAATAAGGTAATTTTTCATAGTAATTCCACCATTTTTGCGCACGTTTATAGCGATTATAACCACCAAATAGCTCATCTCCTGCATCACCCGACAAAGCTACTTTGACGTGTTGAGAGGTTAATTTCATCATCGTCAATACAGGCAATTGTGATGAATCTGCAAACGGTTCACTATAAGCTTGTGGTAACTCTGACACCATATTCAAAGCATCATTGGCATTCATGTATAACTCAGTATGATAAGTTCCTAAATGCTTGGCGACTGCTTTAGCATATTCCGCTTCATTATATTGTGGCTCTTCAAAGCCAATAGAAAACGTATTAATCGGTGTCGCGCTTTGTTTTTGCATCATCGCAACAATTAACGATGAATCTGTCCCACCTGACAAGAAAGCCCCTAAAGGAACATCGGCAAGCATTTGCCCTTTTACAGCTCTCGATAATTCAATCTCAAACGCATCTACAGCACTATTATCATTCGTAAAAACACGATCACTCGTTCGTTTCGCATGCTCATACGCTGACCAATAATTAGTGGCGCTAGGCCAATCCATCCCTGTTTCAAGCTGTTGCTTAGTAAAAACAATATAATGTGCTGGCAATAATTTTTGCGTAGTTTCAAAAATAGTATATGGCGCAGGGATATAGTTATGTCTTAATAATAGTGCGGCAGCATGACGATTAATTTTTTTCGAAAATCCCTCCATTGGCATGATGGCTTTTAGATCAGAGGCAAAAAATAAACCTCCGTTCTCACCTTTAGCAAAATATAATGGTTTTTCACCAAACCGATCTCTTGCTAATGTCAAGGTTTCTTGTTGCTTATCCCATAGAGCAAATGCAAACATTCCCACTAATTTTTTTAATGTTGCATCCACACCCCATGATTCAATGCAAGCTAACAAGGTTTCTGTATCAGAGTGTCCTCGCCAACTGTCTTTGCCAAGCTCATTTCTTAACTGCAAGTGATTATAAATTTCACCGTTAAATACAATGACGAATCGATCGCTGTCACTAAACATGGGTTGATGTCCATGAACCGACAAATCCTGAATGGCAAGACGCACATGAGCAAAGCCTACTGTCTCATCCTGACTTAACCAGACGCCTTGACTATCAGGACCTCTTTGTTTAATTCGCTCACAAGCTTGCTGTAGCAAACTATTTTTGTTTTCTAATGCTCCAATGACACCAACAATACCGCACATGAGCGTTACCTCTTTTCATCTATTAATTCATGAAATAAATTGTCCCATTGGACACTAATTGTTTGCATAGAAAAACGTTCTAGCACTTCAGGCGCTTTGGCTGCAAGATCTGCTCTTTTTTCTGGATGTTGCATCAAATCCCGCAACTGTTCCGCTAGTGCATTAACATCTTCCGCTGGTCTGACGAGCACACCATCAACACGGTCTCGAATAATTTCTCTTGGTCCCGTATCACAATCAAATGAGACAACACACAAGCCACTCGCCATTGCTTCTTGAAGACTATTCGATAACCCCTCATTGCGTGAACTTAATACAAACAAATCTGCTTGCTCGTACCACTGTGCTAAATTCCCAACTCGCCCAGGCACAATAACTTTTTCTTTTAAATTTAAACTATCTATTTGTACTTCTAACTTATGACGCTCTGCACCTTCCCCTAAAATAACTAAACGCCAATCAGGGCAATCAGTGGCTATTTGAGAAAACGCATTAAGTAATAAATCAAACCCTTTTTCGTAATGCAATCTACCCACAGCGAGTAGCATTTTGCTTCCTGATGGCTTATCTATCGGTACCACTGGTTTAGAGATTTTAAGTGGCCACTGAACAGCATTCTGAATAATAGTAACATCAGACCCCGGCACATTTTGTTTCAACCAATCGGCACTCATTTGGGTTAATGCAATGACTTTATCTGCTTTTGGATAAGCGAATTTTCTTAACTTTAGCCAAAAGTTGGATAGTTTTTGAGAAGGAGGGTACGCATGTTCTGTTGCAATGACTTTACTGCGTAAACCCATATTTGCTAAAACCGAGTAAACGGATGAGCTTGTCATAAAGCCTATAACAATATCGGGACGATATTGACGAATTTTGCGTCTAATCGCCTGTTATTTTTTTAAACTGTGCAAATAGACCTACCTCACCATGCTGATGAGTACTCAGTCGCATCACTCGATCATCTGCTACGTATAAATCTGTTTTGGGATCTGATTGTGTCAGTATAGAAACGTCATACCCTTTATACGCCCAATAATTAGCCAAATCAACAGCCACCCGTTCAGCACCTCCACCATGAATGGAAGGGATGACTAGCATAATAGATAAGATTCTTTTACTCTGTATCATACTTAATCGGTGAGCGCCATGCCATTAAAAAATAACATAAAAATGAGCAAAGATACATACTTGCAGTGGCGAGCATAATACCTTCTATACCGTAGATAGGTACTAATAAATAATTCATTAAAAACTTAACAGCAAAATTAGTCAATGCAATGATAGCCATCCAACGATAACGATTTTGACTTGCTAATAACTGCACTAAAATCAGCACACCAAAATAAAATGGCACTTGCAATAAACCAAAGCGAAGTACTTGCGCAACTGCCTCAGTATTTTCTGCTGTAAAAGCACCTCGCTCAAAAACAATTTTGACCATGTAAGGTGCAATAAACCACGCAATAAATAGGGCAATAACTCCTAAACCCACCATGGCTAATGCCCATTTTAACGCAATATTTCGTGCCTGTAGTGGGTTACCTCTATGCTGCACATCCGCTAATACGGGTAACGCAGCTCTCCCCACAGAGGCAGCACCGATACCAATCACTACAGAAATTAGTCTAGTAGCATACCCCATAGTGGCATTGGCATTATTCCCAATATGAGCCGCATACATTTGATCTAATGGCTGCACAAAACTCAACGCTATTTGTCCTACAAGCATTAACCCTGCGGCACTCATTAAACTAGACCATTGATTAGACGTAAAACGCCATGAAGGAATAACTACTCTTTCGTCATCTAGCTTATTTGCCATATATTGCAATAATACTGTTTGTAATAGATAGCCTGCTAGGGTTCCTAAGGCTATCGGCCAAACAGATACATCGCCAGGAGAAAGCATTACCCATGCAAAAATAAACAGTGCAGGTAAACTATCTAATAAATTATTGATATGACGCTCATGTGATCTTAAACGAGCTGTGCTCAAGCCAATGAATAAAATCAATAACCCAACTGGCGCAAATACCCAAATCATTTGCTCACTAAATGCTTTAGCGTGAACACTTAACTTACCAGCCATATGTTCCAATATGATAGGCCAAGCCAACCAAATGACGACAGTACTCACTACCCCTATGGTCAGCACCCATGCCTGTAACTCAGCAATGAAACGGTATCTCTCTTGTTTATCTAAATGCTTAAGTTTAACTAGCACAGGAATAAGCACAATAGAAAAGGCACCCACTATCGTTAAAGGTAACCAATTTGCCATGCTCTGAGTAAATTGATAGGCATCCACAACATCGCTAACGCCATAGCGATTCGCCAATGCCATTTCCTTGATAGCACCGGCTAATTTACCCACAATTAAGAAGAAAGCGACCCGCATCGCACCTGAAATAATGCGCATATGGTCGCTTTTGTGATCTTTTTTATTTTCCAAAATTTACTTTAAAAATTGAATATACCAAGGCATGGCTTTAGCTAAGCCTTGAACAATTGAATACGCTGGCTCATACCCCAGCTGTGTTCTTGCTTTATCAATATTCGCAAATGAATGGCGAACATCGCCTGCCCTAAAATCAGCATACTGAGGTGCCAATGAATAATGCACACCATTTTCTGCCAACGTTTCTTTAATATACTTAAACAAGGTATTTAACGTTGTTTGGGCATGATAAGCCACATTGTATACTTCAAAACCTGTCTCCGGCATATGTGTAGCTGCCAATATATTCGCTTGAATCACATTTTCAACAAAACAAAAATCTCGACTGGTCTCTCCATCACCATTGACTGTGATAGTTTGCTGATGGATCATCGCCGATGTCCATTTTGGAATCACTGCCGCATACGCACCATTCGGTGTTTGACGCTTACCAAAGACATTAAAGTAGCGCAACCCTATTGATTTGAACCCATAGGTACTCGCAAACACTTTCGCATACAACTCATCCACTAATTTAGTAATCGCATACGGTGATAAGGGATTACCAATTTTATGCTCTACTTTTGGCAGATCAGGGTGGTCCCCATAGGTTGAGCTAGACGCCGCAAAGACAAACGCCTTAACTTGTTCATCTCTTGCTGCCACCATCATATTGAGAAAACCACCAATATTGACATCATTACTCGTGATGGGATCATTAATTGAGCGAGGCACAGAGCCTAATGCCGCCTGATGCAACACATAGTCCACGCCTCTTAAAGCTTCTCTACAAGTATCTAGATGACGAATATCTCCTTCTATGAAGCGAAAACGCGCCCATTGTTCAGGGGTAACTTGCGCTTTTACCTCATCTAGATTATGTTGAAAACCTGTTGCAAAATTGTCTAGCCCAACAACAGTTTGATCCATCCCCAACAAGGCTTCTAATAAATTAGAACCGATAAACCCTGCACAACCAGTAACCAACCAGGTCTTTGGATGATGCTTTAACGATTCACATACTTGTTCAAATGCTTTACTCATTTCTATCCTAACTTATAAGCGAATATCAGCTTCTTGTGCGCTTAATACGTATTTCAAGTCATACAATACATGCTCTGGCTTACCTAATGCACGTATTTTCTGTACACCCATCTCTACAAATTGATGATGAGCTACGCCTAGAATAATACCGTCATAAGCACCCTGCTCTGGCACTTTCACTGGTGTAATACCATATTCATGCTGTGCTTCTTCTGCATCCACCCATGGATCATAAACATCCACGTGAATACTGTATTCACCCAATTCTTTGACAATATCAACAATGCGTGTATTACGAATATCTGGACAATTTTCTTTGAACGTTAAGCCCATCACTAACACACGAGCACCTTGTACTTGAATCTTACGCTTAGTCATCGCTTTGACCAATTGTGATACCACATATGACCCCATACTATCGTTTAAACGACGACCCGCTAGGATAATCTCTGGGTGATAGCCAATCGCTTGCGCTTTATGAGTTAAATAATATGGATCCACACCAATACAGTGACCACCCACAAGACCCGGACGGAATGGTAAAAAGTTCCATTTCGTACCTGCTGCCTCTAATACCGCTTGCGTATCAATGCCTAAACGATTAAAAATTAATGCCAATTCATTAATCAACGCAATATTCACATCTCGTTGCGTATTCTCAATCACTTTAGCTGCCTCTGCGACACGGATGCTAGAGGCTTTGTGTGTGCCTGCGGTAATAATAGAACGATATAACTCATCCACCACATCTGCTACTTCTGGGGTTGAACCTGACGTGACTTTCTTAATTGTTGAAACACGGTGCTGTTTATCCCCCGGATTAATACGCTCTGGACTATATCCCGCAAAGAAATCTTTGTTATACGTTAAGCCAGAAAATTTCTCAAGTACGGGAACACAAACTTCTTCTGTGGCACCAGGATAAACTGTTGATTCATAGATGACAATATCACCTTTTTTAAGTTACTTTACCAATGGTCTCACTAGCTTTAACAAGCGGTGTTAAATCTGGTTGCTTATAGTCATCAATTGGCGTAGGCACAGTCACAATAAACGTATTTGATTTGCCTAGCTCTTGACTATCTGCACTAAAACGTAGATGACTCGCTTCTTTTAATTCTTCTGACGATACCTCTAACGTATGATCTACCCCTGATTGGAGTTCTGCGATACGTTTCTGATTAATATCAAATCCTAATGCGTCCCTCTTTTTACCAAACTCTACGGCTAAGGGCAAACCAACATAACCTAAGCCTACAATGGCTAGCTTAATGTCTTCTAATTTCATTTCCTATAAACTCCTAAAGAGCAAAAATTTATTTTATCAAATTCAACTCAACTAAAAAGATAAAAATCGTAAAGCAGTAACAAGCTGAAAAATTCTCCTACGACCTACTATATAAATAAAGTACTCTTATCTTTTCTGAAAAATCGATGGTAATAATAACCACCTAGACAACGCCATTTTACTAATCGTGAATACAACCAAATATAAACACTGGAAAATAACAACATCCCCGCACATAACAGCAAGGCATTATCCCAAAACAAAGTAGCAGGCACTAAATTTACTAATGTTAATACCCATAGATATGGTGACGTCAGTGCATTACATAAATAAGGTGCCGATGCTCGCCCTTCACGATCAAACGCCGAACGTACCAATCGTCTAAAAATCAATTGATGCAAATGTAATGCATCAGGCTGATCAACTGGCACTCCTCGCTTAAATTTACGACGCCAGATAGAAAATAATGTTTCAAATACTGGATAAAACAATACCGCTAATGCATAAAACGGTGAAACAGATGGATTACGCATCACTAATAACACCGCTAACTCAGCGAGAATAAACCCAATAAAATAAGCGCCTCCATCCCCAAGGAATACTCGACCAAAAGGAAAGTTCCATACAAAAAAGCCCACTATCGCAGATGCCATTGACAACGCGATAGTAAAGACAGCCATATCTCCAACTTGATAGGCTACCAAAGCAAGAGAGATGGACATAAGCACAGATACCATAGAAGCCAAACCATTCATGCCATCCACTAAATTAAGTGCATGCGTACAGCCACCAACGGCGACGACTGTAAAGATGAGGGAAATAGGCCAAAAGCTAAAAATATAGTCAAGCCACTCCACATCTACTCGACTCACTCCACCAAAAAACCACCATGCCATTGCGGCAGAAATAAAAGCAGCGATTAAACGCTTACCAGCGCCAACGTCTTTAGTAATATCCTCTAAGATCCCTGCCCCAAACACTGGCAACGAAGCCACAAATAGAGCAGGCCAAAGCCAATGTAATGTCATATTATCTGGCTTACCCCAGACCAAAAGACCTGCCAATGTTCCTGCAAATACGGCTAATCCACCCACACGAGGAGTAGATACTTTATGCGAAGCTTGAGGTTTGTTTAAATCATAATCACCTGTAAAACGACCATGCCATCGTTCAGAAAAGACAATCAGACCGCCTACAGTAAAGGCTGTTAGTACTACGTAGAGATAATGAAGCGAAATAGACACTTTATTCCAATATATAAACAGTCAACTAAATAAATATACAGTAAATACAGTCAACAAGACTTTTGTTTTGCTATCTTAGCCCGAATTCACTATAAGTTTACTGGTAATCCAAAGATTAACCTAATAGTGTCCTATTACGGCAACAGAATTTGATATTTTTAACACTTTATTAGGGTTTTTACTTAATTTTTCTTGCAATGCACAAAAAAAACTGCCATAATGACTTCATTGATGGTTAGTAACCATCTTCAGTTGTCTCCTCCACCCTCCTCCTTTGGTGGATTTAGCCCAAAGTTGCAAAACTTTGGGCTTTTTTTTATCTATTCAGTTTTAGTGTCTTTAATATTAATTATTCTCTTTCGTACACAACAAAATCAAACGCTAAACCATTTTGTTCAGGCTGAGGAGCACGTGATACTTCTTTCCAATGAGCTTTTTCTAATACAGGAAAATAAGTATCTCCATCCATATCAGAATGAATTTCTGTCGCATATACTCTGTGGACGAGAGGGAGAGCCTCCTGATAAATCTGCCCACCACCAATCACAAAAATATTTTCGGCTTGGCTAGCTTTTGCTACAGCAATAGCCTCCTCTAGAGAAGTTACTGTCTGAGTGCCTTCTGCCTGAAAATTCTTATCCCGAGATATCACAATATTAAGGCGACCAGGCAAAGGTCTTCCAAGTGAATCCCTAGTTTTACGCCCCATAATAATAGGACACCCCATAGTCGTTTGTTTAAAATACGCCAAATCAGCAGGTAACTTCCAAGGCATGGTATTGTCCTTACCAATCACGTGCTGCTGATTATAGGCAACGATAATATTTAATCTACTCATTGAACAACCTATCCATTGTTTATTGATGGAATATTAACCTAAATAGCACACCACACCTAAACTATTACTAATTACTAGCAAATAAATACTGTAACCTACTGCTAAATAATGTTGCTGTGCTACCATATTTGTTAATATTTCCTAACTAGCCATTTGATACACTAGCTATATTTTAAAATTCTTATATCCTATATAATACCCCACTAAGTATTAATGCTAAAAAAATCTTGGCGATTAAGGGCGCACAAGAGTAACAAAATAACAGAGTGATTACATGAAACAATATCTTGAGCTATGTCAACGTATTATCGATGAAGGTGTATGGATCGAAAATGAACGCACAGGTAAACGTTGCTTAACGGTGATTAACGCTGATTTAACCTATGATGTAGGTGCAAATGAGTTTCCTCTTGTTACTACGAGAAAAAGTTACTGGAAAGCGGCTATCGCAGAACTACTTGGTTATTTGCGTGGTTATGATAATGCTGCACAATTTCGTGCGATTGGTTGTAATACTTGGAATGCCAATGCTAATGATAACCCGGCATGGCTCGCTAATCCATATCGCAAAGGCGAAGATGATATGGGACGAGTATATGGCGTACAAGGTCGACATTGGCGTAACTCACAAGGTGAAGAATTTGACCAACTTCAAAAAATTTATCAGGATTTAAAAAATGGTATTGATGATAGAGGTGAAATCTTAAGTTTTTATAATCCAGGTGAATTTCATATGGGATGCTTACGTCCATGCATGCATACGCATAATTTTTCACTATTAGGTGATACGCTGTATTTGACTTCTTATCAGCGCTCTTGTGATGTCCCTCTTGGACAAAACTTTAATCAAATTCAAGTCTTTACGTTGCTAGCTCTTATGGCTCAAATAACAGGACATAAGGCTGGTAAGGCATATCACAAAATCGTCAATGCGCATATCTACGAAGACCAATTGGCGTTAATGAGAGACGTTCAACTCAAGCGTGAACCGTACCCTGCGCCCAAATTACATATCAACCCGAATATCAAAACACTTAATGATATCGAAACATGGGTGGCACTAGATGATTTTGAGGTGGAAGGCTATCAATACCATGAGGCGATAGCTTATCCATTTTCTGTCTAGTGATTCAATAGCTTAGAAGTTTATTTGAATCTGCCATAAAACTAACAGATTTAAATAAACTTAAACTAACTATAGAACGCCTGAAACTTAAGACATCTCAAATACTGTAATTTCATGACTAAATGTCGCTGTTTTCTCTAGCATGGCAATTGCAGAACAATATTTATCATGTGACAATTGCACCGCACGCTCAACTGTTTCAGGTTTTAATTGCTTACCACCCACTTTGAAATGAAAGTGAATTTTGGTAAATACTTTTGGATCTGTGTCTGCTCGCTCTGCCGTAATATCCACCGTGCACTGCAATACTTCTTGGCGGCTTCTTTTTAAGATAAGAACCACATCATAAGCACTACAACCGCCAGCACCTGTCAGCATTAACTCCATAGGTCGAGGTGCTAAATTATTACCACCACCTTCTGGCGCTCCATCCATAGCAACGACATGACCACTACCCGTTTTGGTCACAAATAGCATACCCTCTGGACCATTCCATTGCACAGTACACTGCATAGTTATCCTCTCTTATATTATCTTGATAAACAGAATCTCACTAAAGAGGTTCTTTTCTTTAAAAGAACTCTCCTATTGTAAACATAGTAAGCTATGATAAGGTCTAGAATCTTATCAACAAATAAAAAAGACTAAGCCATTTTATCTGACTTAGTCTTTTACTGTATAAGCTTAGCTGTCACCGAAGCTCAATCAGAACACCTTGATAAAAGAACTAATCTCTTATACAAATTGCTCTGCCAAATGACATGCTACTTGACGCCCATCAACCTCTCGAAGTGATGGCTCTTCTTTACTACAGCGCTCTACGGCATGAGGGCAACGTTTATGGAAAGAACAACCTGGAGGTGGATTAATCGGTGAAGGTAACTCACCTTTAATCTTGATTTTCTTATAACGTTTTTCTGGTTGAATTGAAGGCGTTGCTGATAACAAAGCCTGTGTATAAGGATGTAACGGCTTAGTATAAAGTTTCTTTTTATCACTAATTTCTACCGCTTTGCCTAAATACATTACTAGCACATCATCTGCGACATGTTCAACTACAGCTAAGTTATGCGAGATAAATACATACGCAATCTTTAGCTGCTCTTGCAAATCCATAAATAAATTGAGGACTTGTGCTTGAATGGACACATCCAACGCAGAAGTAGGCTCATCAGCAATCACTATTTTAGGATTTAAAATCATCGCACGCGCAATAGCAATACGTTGTCGTTGTCCACCAGAAAACATATGAGGATAACGATAATAATGTTCTGGACGCAAGCCAACAATCTTCATTATTTCATCGACTTTTTGTTTGCGTTCCTGAGCATTTAAATTGGTATTGATAATTAATGGCTCAGATAATTGATCGCCAATCTTTCTACGTGGATTTAGTGATCCATAAGGATTTTGGAACACCATTTGTACCTTACGACGCAAAGATTTTATTTGTGCATGATTATCATAATCCACTGCTTCACCGTCAATAGAAACAGTACCTGCACTTGGGTGCTCAATTAAGGTTAACTGTCTAGCTAATGTAGATTTACCAGAGCCAGACTCTCCTACAATAGCTAATGTCTTGCCTTCTTCTAGATCAAAACTAATGCCATTTAGTGCTTTAACTGTGGCTTTGGGTTTAAGAAAACCACGTGAAACATCATAAAAACGTGCTAAATCGCGCACACTTAACACTATATTACCCATGTGGTTTCTCCATCGCGATTAACGGTTTCAAACAACGAACAGCACGTTCAGCAAAATACTCTAGAGGAACTTTATTTTGCTGGCATTTGTCATCCACATAAGGACAACGTGGCGATAATAAACAGCCTTTGGGGCGGTCATATTGTCCCGGTACAATACCAGGGAGAGTTTTTAAACGAGACTGCCCATGGCTAGATTCTGGAATAGAGGCAAGTAATGCCTCAGTGTATGGATGTGCAGGTCGCATAAAAATTTCTGGGATTTTACCTATTTCTACCCCTTGACCTGCATACATTACACAGACTCTATGTGCCACTTCAGTTACGACAGCCAAATCATGAGTAATCATGATTAATGCCATATTTTTTTCTTTTTGCAAGTTCACTAACAAATCCATAATCTGTGCTTGAATTGTCACGTCTAATGCTGTTGTTGGTTCATCTGCAATTAATAATTTTGGCTCACAGGCAATCGCCATAGCAATCGCAACACGCTGACTCATACCACCTGATAGTTGATGTGGATAAGCCTCCAAACGAGATTCAGGCTCAGGGATTTCTACAATTTTAAGCAACTCAATGGCTCGCTCACGTAATGCTCTCCCTTTTAGACCAATATGGACTTTTAACACTTCCTCGATTTGGAAACCTACGGTAAAACTAGGGTTTAACGCCGTCATCGGATCTTGGAAAATCATAGAGATATCTTTACCGATAATTTTACGACGCTCTTTCGGACTGATATTCAACATATCTTTGCCATCAAAGACTAACTTATCCGCTGTGATCTTACCTTGCCCACCTAAAAGTCCCATCAATGCCATCATAGTAACTGACTTACCAGAGCCAGATTCACCCACGATACCTAGGATTTCTCCCTCGTCAACATTAATAGTTAAACCATCAACCGCATAAAAAGGCTTTTCATCTGTGCCAAAACGGACTGATAGATTTTTAATTTCTAATAAACTCATACCCGTTCTTTCCTTATGCTGCTTGTTTTAACTTAGGATCTAAAGCATCGCGTAGACCGTCACCCATTAGGTTAATCGCCAATACGGTTAATAAAATTGTTAACCCTGGAAAAGTAACTACCCACCATGCACTAGAAATATAATCACGAGCTGTCGCCAACATCGTTCCCCATTCTGGTGCTGGTGGCTGTACTCCTAAACCTAAGAAGCCTAAAGCAGCAATATCCAAAATCGCAGATGAGAAACCTAATGTCGCTTGTACAATAATAGGTGCCATACAGTTAGGCAAGACAGCGACAAACATTAAGCGTAATGTACTTGCCCCCGATACACGCGAAGCAACCACGTAGTCTTTATTTAACTCACTCATCACTGAGCCACGAACAAGACGAATATATGCAGGTAAACCAACTACCGCAATCGCAATCATAGCATTCATAATACCAGGCCCAAGAATAGCCATAATCGCAATAGCCAATAATACCGATGGTAATGCCAGCATAATATCGGCAAAACGCATAATCACCTTGCCTAAAACGTTAGGATAAAACCCAGCCAGTAACCCTAAAATAATACCAGGGATTAACGTTAAGATGACGGAGGAAATACCAATAAATAACGACAAACGCCCACCGTGCATAATACGCGATAATATGTCACGTCCCGCCTCATCAGTCCCCAGTATGAACTGTGACGTACCATTTTCTTGCCACATAGGTGGTTGCAACATATGGTCTCTAAACTGCTCTACTGGACTATAAGGGGAAATAAATGGCGCAAAGATTGCCACTAATACCATAAAAATGAGAAAAACTAACCCAGCCACAGCACCTTTATTACGGGCAAAGTGTGATACAAACTCTTTGAATGGTGATGGGTATTTAATTTCTACCTTATTCTCTGTTGTCATCATAATTCCTTAACGAGAATGGCGAATTCGTGGATTCACAATACCATAAACCACATCGACCAATAAGTTAACAATAATAATCATAGTTGCCACTATTAGCAGACCATTTTGAACAACAGGATAGTCCCGACGGAAAATAGAATCCACTAACCATTTACCAATCCCCGGCCAAGAGAAAATGGTTTCAGTCAATACAGCACCTCCGATTAAGGTTCCTATTTGTAAACCAATCACAGTTACCACAGCAATCAAGGCATTTCTTAACGTGTGAATAAAAATCACTCTTCTAGGTGACAACCCTTTTGCTTTTGCTGTTCTAACATAATCCTCACCCATTACCTCTAGCATTGATGAACGTGTCATACGAGAAATAACCGCTAATGGAATAGTACCTAGCACTATTGTCGGCAGAATTAAATGGTGTAACGCATCTAACCAAGCACCTTTATTAAATTCTGGATCTTCTAACTCTGCCATCCACGCATCAATTAACATAAAACCTGTATGGGGTTGCACATCAAAATTTAGGCTAATACGACCAGAGACAGGCGTCCATCCTAACATACTTGAAAACAACATGATAAGCATTAACCCCCACCAAAAAATTGGCATAGAATAACCAGTCAAAGACAAGCTCATCACACTATGGTCAATCCAAGAACCACGCTTAACCGCTGCAAGAACCCCTAATAAAATACCAAACACAACACCAAATAATAAGGCCATTAAGCCTAGTTCTAATGTTGCAGGGAATAGTGCCTTAAACTCAGACCAGACACTAGTACTGGTTACAAATGATTTACCTAAATTACCATGGGCTAAACTAGATAAATAGTTGAAATATTGTTCATATAAAGGCTTATCCAAGCCTAATTTTTGCATCATACTGGCATACACTTGAGGATCATTTGATCGCTCACCGATCATAATTTGGACCGGATCACCAGGAATCGCGTGAATTAATAAAAACGTTAGTAATGTAATCCCAAAGAAAGTGGGGATCAATACTAAAATGCGTTTTAGCAGAAATAGAAACATTATAATTATCCTGTCTGCTCAGTTTATTCATTTATAGTCATAACACTATAAATATAACCACCAAGAAAAAAACCAAAGGAGCAGAGCAAGCAATTGCTCCACTCCCACATCTGTTCAGCATCAAAACTTATTTAACGCTGACACCTGTAAACTCAAAGGCACCAAAAGGACTAATTTTGAAACCTTCTACGTTTTTACCCATAGGCACGCTCACAATAGAGGTACCAATAGGAGAGCCAGGCATTTGCTCATGCCAAATCACTTGTGCTTGTTCATAAAGCTTAGTTCGTTGGCCCATGTCACTTAATTGACGTGCTTCAGCAATCAACTTTTGGAAAGGATCATAGCAGAAGCGAGAATAGTTATTCCCACCCACAGCCTCACAGCTAAATAATGTACCTAACCAGTTATCAGGGTCTCCATTATCACCTGTCCAGCCTGCCATCATGATTTGATGCTCACCCGATTTAGCACGCTTCATATACTCACCCCATTCATAGGTGGTAATATTCACTTTGACACCAATCTTCGCCCAGTCGGCTTGTAGGATCTCTGCCATTAAGCAGCCATTTGGGTTATAAGGACGTTGTACAGGTAAAGACCATAAGGTCGCTTCAAACCCATTAGGATAGCCCGCTTTCGCTAATAACTCTTTTGCTTTGGCGATGTCCGTTTCACGAGATTTAATCTCTTTATTGAATGACCATTGGGTTGGTGGCATTGGGTTTGGAGCTAGCTCCCCTTGACCACCATAAACCGCCTGAATAATGGCAGGTTTATTCATTGCCATATCAAGAGCCACACGTACATCCGTCTTATTAAATGGCTCTTTCTCAGTATTATAGTAAATAAACCCTACATTAAAACCAGGCTGTGACATTACTTTTAACTTAACATCTTTTTTCATGCCGTCAATATCCGCCGGCAATGGGTAAGACATGATATGACATTCACCCGCTTTTAATTTTTGATAACGAACAGACGCATCTTTCGTAATCGCAAAAATTAAGTTATCTACCAACGGCATATCATCTTTATTCCAGTACTCCTTATTCGCTTTATAACGAATTGAGGCGTCTTTTTGATAGCGTTCAAAAATAAATGGTCCTGTCCCTACGGGTTGCTGATTAATCATTTCTGCTTTACCGTCAGCTAATAATTTATCCGCATACTCTTTGGAATAAATAGAACCAATAGGCATCGCTAAGGTCTGTGTAAATGAGGCATCCGTATTATTTAGCGTGATTTTAACAGTGTAATCATCCATTTTTTCCACGGATTTAACATTAGCTTTTAAACCCATATCCGTATAGTAGGGAAACTCCACTGGATACGCTTTATTAAAGGCGTTTTCTTTGTTGCCTAGGCGATCAAACGTATATACCACGTCATCGGCATTAAATTCACGTGTTGGTGTAAAGTATTTAGTCGTATGCCATTTCACCCCTTTGCGTAGGTGGAATGTATACACCAAACCATCATCAGACACATCACTGA